>SVIO01000013.1 GCA_015069465.1 Clostridiales bacterium
GACTCGAAATCGTTTTGCCGAGTTCTCGGCACATGGGTTCGAATCCCATCCTTTCCGCCATAAAAATAGAACGCATAGAGCGTTCTTTTTTTATGCAGGATGGTTGATTTGAACCCATCGGTTCGCCCGTCATATGACGGACTTTCTTTGATGGACAAGGGCTCGGTAGCGTTAGCGTACGAGTCTCCCATCCTTTCCGCCAACTAAAAGCACGACACCGGCTAAAGCCCTGCTCGTGCTTTTTTGTTTGCTTTGAGGATAGGATAACGAACAAGGTTACCTACGCAACTTTGTCGCTCCGATAGTGGCGTTTACGCCACCGAATCCCAAACTCACTTGATTTTTGATTTAAACCCATCGGTTCGGGCAAAGCCCAACGGAGCAATGCGTAGTTGTATCCCATCATTTCAGTTCTTATATAATAAAAAAGGCACTTTAATAGTGCCCTTCATATATAAACCTTTTTTAATAATCATCAACTAATCCTAAAAAATAATCTGCAGAAATATCAAATGCAATCGCCATGCTTTTTAAAATATCATACCCTGGTTTAGCCTTTCCTTTTAGCCATTCACTAACTTGACTTTGTTTTACCCCTATTTTTTTAGAAAAAGCCACTTGTGTTAAATTTTTTTCTTCTAAAAACTCTTTCAATATTTCACTAAAATTATTTTCCATATAATTATTATATAGAAAATTCTATATTTTTAGTTGACATATAGAATATTCTATAGTATAATTATTACATCAAACTAAGGAGGTGTGTTTATGACAAAGAAAAACACAATTATTAAATCTTTATTACTTACTTTTTTACTTATTATGATGTGTTCATCTTGCTTTATGCTAACAGCCTGCAAAGATGAGCCAACTGTTTACAAATTGTATCAGTATGAAACATCCGGTTCTGTTTATGAACTTGGTGATAGTTTTTACGGAATGAAACTAAAAAAAGATTTTGTAAAACTTACATTAAATGAAGATGGAAATGCAGAACTTAAAATAAGCGTAGGTTTTATTGAAGGCGAAGTTGATTATGTGAATAATTATACTACATATAAAGGTTCTTATAGCGAAACAGCAACAGAAATAGTAGCAACATTCCCAGAATTTAGTTCTTCTGCCCTACACGGCACTAAAACGGGCAACTTAATATCTATAAGATTGTCAAGTTATATTACTTTAATATTGAAAAAATAACTTTTTCTATCACAACTATAAAAAAGTCAGTGGAATTCACTGACTTTTTTCTTTTTTATTTTGACATTTTGTAGTCTTTTTTTGGTACATTATTAAATGGAATAACCTTATGTGGTGGCAAGGTTTTTGCTAAAGTGGTTATCTCCCCCATTAAATATTCGCAGATACGCTTTCTTTCTGTTTCTATAGGAGCGTTTGCATCAAACTTTATAGGTTTGCCAAACAAAGTCTTTTTTAACTCCTTTGAGTAGTACATTGGCACAAAATTAAGTTCTTTTGCGTTGTGTTTATAATAAAACCTTGCGACATCTACAAAATACTCGTTGAACTTATTTGTAATCTCGTTAAATTCTTCTGGACATTCTGGCAAGATTACCACATTTACGCCCTGTTCTAAAACATCTGTCGTTGACTTATAAGTTTTCATAATTCGCATATCTCGATAAACAGGAAGTGCATCTGCGTGCCTAAAAACATTTGTGATAATAGGTGCAATCATATGCGAAAGCATTTTTTGAAAAATATTAGGCTTTCCACCAAAAAAGTTGCTATATGCATATTTTGGAAACTCTTTTCTATTCATCATAGGTCCATCACACCAAATTAGTTTTTTGGTAGGAAAATAAAGTTCTGCATTTATTGGGCCGTGAAGTTGTGCATGATTTCCTGCAATAATAGATGGTTCTTTTGGTAAGTTTTCCAAGCCTATATATTCAGTTTTTTTGTATGACATTTTAATAAAAAAGGCACATATTTTATATATTATGCCCTTTTTTCTAAACTTATTGTCTAATTTCTTGCTCATTTTTAATTTGCTCTTTATTTACTTTTTTTAACAGCAGTATCACAAGAATTGCGATATACAATGAACCTACAATATAAAAATTCTAACACAAAGTTAGATACCATTACCATTGCCTCTACCAAATATTCATTTATTCCAGCATTATTTGCAAGATTTGTGAGCCAACTTGAAAGTGGAATAAAACAAGCATAAAATAGTGCAACTAGTAGCATTGCAATAGTGATATTGTTTGCCGACTTAAATGTTAGTTTTCTATTTATTGTAAAATTCCAAACAACAGAAAATAGCATTGAAATGGCATTTGCAATCCACTCCTTTAGCCCAAAAACTTCTATAAATAGTGTAAATGAAAGTATTTGCACTATTCCTGCGCTGATAGAGAATAATAAAAATTTTAATGACCTAAGCCACTCTTTTTTTGATATTGTTGCCATAACTTAAATCTCCTTTGTCCATAGTCTACGGCGACGGTGTTGGCGAACATCTAAGCCCTTCCACAAACTTTGAACTGACTCGTTTAGTTCGAGTTCTGGACCCGTTTCGCATATTTTTACGCCATTTTCAATACATACTTTCATTAAATGGTTTATCATAATTGCAGGAAGTCCCTTGCTTTGATATTCAGGAAGAACTGCAACGAAAAACATTTCCAAGGTGTCGTTTTTGCCCTTTAATGCTTTTAAGAGTCTAAATATTCCAAATGGGAAAAGTCTGCCGTTTGATTTCTTTAATGCTTTTGCTATTGATGGAACCATTACTGCAAAGCCTGCAATTTTGCCTTCTTTATCTTTGATAGAACAAATATATTTTAAGTTTACTATAGGAATATAGTCAGCAAGTGCCTTTGCTATAACAGCGTCAGTTAGTGGAACTGTGCCGTGCAATACTGAAAATGCCACATCGATAACCTTAAACGCTTCATAAGCGTCTTTTGCCAAGGTTTTTCTATCGGTATATGTTACGAGTTCAAAACCACTCTTTTTGATTAGATAGTTAGAAATCTTTTCATACTTTTCATCGATTTTTTCAGGAACTGAAAGTTGATATTCAACCCAGTCAACTTCTTTTACTAAACCTAATTTTACACAGTGGTCTATGTAATATGGGTGATTATAGAAGGTAATTGACATATTTAGTTCATCAAAACCGTCAACGAGCATGCCTTCGTGGTCCATATCAGTAAAGCCGATAGGTCCTGAGATTGTTTCATAACCACGCATTTTGCCCCACTCTACAACCTTGTTAAAGAGCGCTGAAGATACTTCATAGTCATCAATAAAGTCAAAGCGAGTGAAACGGATTGAACTTGTTTTCCATTTTTTGTTTGCTGCGTGATTTATAAGCCCACCTATTCTGCCAACAAGTTTTTTATCTTTATATGCTAAAAATAGTTTGGTTTCGCAAAATTCGTATGCTGGATTTTTTGCCCTTGTGAAAGTGTCAATTTCATCTGGAAATAAAAATGGGCAATACGCTTTATTCTTTTTATACATTTTGTTTGGGAAATCAACCCATTTTTTTAGGTCCCTTTTGGTTATAACTTCCTTAATTATTACGCTCATATTTTTTCCTTTATATTATAAAAATTCTTTAATTGATTTTCCGTTGATTTTCTTTGATACGATAAGACCGATTGTTCCTGGTCCACAGTGTGCGCATACATTTATTGGAAGTATGCCATCTATAAGTTTGCCTTCGCCAATAATATTTGAAATTTCTTTTATAATATAGTCAACAACTTCTACCTTACCATCAAAATTGATAATTGTATAGTCATATTCTTCTGGTGAATATTCGCCATAAAATTTTTCTGCAGATTCAATTATAAACTTTCTTACTTGTTTTGTTGTGCCTTCTTTTTGAAGTTCACCATCAGTAAGCGAAATGGTTGGTTTTATACCTAAAACATTGCCGATTAGTGCTATGGCTGGTGAAATTCTGCCACCATTTTTAAGTGCTGTTAGATTTTCTGGAATAAACACAATCTTGTTTACTAATTTTCTATTTTCAAGTTCAGCCAAAATTTCATCTATTGGTGTGCCTTTTTTAATTTCTTCGCTTGCATAAAGCACCCCAGAAAGCATTGCTGTTGAAAGCGAATATGAGTCAACAACAAAAAGTTTGCCTGCAAAATGCTCTTTTGCAACGTTGTTAAATAATTCGTACATTGAAGATAATTTACTAGAGATAGTAAAGTGAATTATTTGGTCGTATCCTTCAGCAAACAACTTTTCAAAGTATTCTATAACTTCGCCAAGTGGTGGTGTTGATGTTTTAATGCTCTTTCCTGAACGCATTGCTTTGCACAATGTGTCTTGGTCGATTGTAACACCATCTAAATATTCCACGCCGTCAACGATTACATTGAGTGGGAATACACTAAGTCCATTTTTCTTAAAAACATCATATGTTAATACTGCTGATGTATCTGTTGATATCAATACTCTCATTTTCTTTCTCCATTTTCATCTTTTTAAATGTTTTTCTTTTGCTTTATTTTTCGCTGAGCGAAAATTTTGCTAAACCATCGTTTATTATACTAAGTCCACGATATACATAGTTCTTTTCTTCTTCCGACAAATTCTCTGTCGCCTTATCTATTGCCATGTCTATCTTGATTGCAATATCCTTGCCTATTTCTTTGCCTTTTTCTGTTAAGCAAAGTTTGTTTTTATACTTTTTGCTGATAGAGTTTGTGTCAACAAGTCCGTCTTCTGCCAAACTCTTTACTGAACGAGATATTGCGCCCTTATCTTCCCTACAAAGTTCACATAGTTCTTTTAGCGTAAGTTTTTCTTCCACATATAAATAATATATGGTTGATACGTGTGGACACTTTAGTTCGTGCTCTGCCATTATCTCTGTTTTTACCCTTCGAATATTTCGGTTTATTGAAGAAATTAACACAGTAAATAACTTAAATTGTTCTTGCATACACTCCCCCTAATCATTTTTAAGCCTTTAAAGGCTTTTCTATGTTTGATTATATCATAGAATTGTTGTAATGTCAACAAACTTTAAAAAATTATACAAAATTAAATAGTATATATTTTAGAAATATTGTTTTAATTATATAGCAAAAAAGGACGAAGTTAACCGCTCTTCTCATAGGGATTTAAATATGCAACTTATAAAACTCGACTTTTAACAAGCCGAGTTTTCTCTTGTCCACGCAAAACAAGTTGAATCAAATTTTATTTTATGTTATAATAAACTCACCGATAAATAAGAATTTTATGAGGTGATAATATGAACATTGAATATAAAGATATCCATGAATTTGAAGCTAAAGAATTAGAAAGGCTATTTCTTTCTGTTGAATGGTCATCTGGGCATTTTCCTGACAA
>SVIO01000004.1 GCA_015069465.1 Clostridiales bacterium
CAGCTGGATAGAGCGTCGGTCTACGGAACCGAAGGTCAGGGGTTCGAATCCCTTACGTTGCGCCAAGGAAAACACCTGTAAATCACTAATGATTTATGGTGTTTTTCTTTTTTAAAATTTTTACAAAAATTCAAAAAGTTCACAAATTTCTGCACGAAAAATGCACGCCCTTAAATATGGTGACCTTTGGACCTTGTTAAGTATCGTTATATAAGACTGACTAAAAAAGTTGTTTCGCCTTGTCTGTCTCGCTGTAGTGTAGTAGACTAAAGACAGAGATAAGAAAATATTGAGTTTAGTATTTTAGCAAAAAATTGTAAGCATTATTGTTTTTTTATAATAAAGCAATATTTTTATTTAATTGCATTAAATTATGTAAAGTGCTATAATTAAAAATAACGATTATTTTGTTGAGACTTTTAGGAGAAAGATTTATGAAAAAGAAAATCTTAGCAATTTTAATATTAATCCTTGTAATATGCACGTGCGTGTTTACATTTGCAGCGTGTGGTGATAAAGAAGAAACGTTTAAAGTTAATTTTGTGGTAGATAATGATATATACGCAACAATTGATACAAGGGGTAACGAAGTAATATCTATCCCCGAAAACCCTACAAAAGAAAAACACTCTTTTGATGGTTGGTATTGGGATAAAGATGTTTGGGAAAAACCTTTTATGGATGACTCACTTTTAGATTCCCCACTCTCAAGTGACATTAGTGTTTACGCAAAATTTACGGAAAAGCATACTAACGCACCTTATATCGTAGAGTATTATTTGCAAAATCTTGAAGATGATAATTACACATTAGATAATATGCGTAGTTTTGAAGCAATTGGAATAGTTGGCGAAATAGCAAGCGTAACACCAGTAGATATTGAACATTTTACTTATAATGCTTCAATCAGTAAATTAAGTGGTAGAATTGATGAAAACGACACGCTCGTACTAAATGTATATTATACAAGAAACATTTACACATTATCGATAAACAATGCTTCTGCAGGTAGCATAACCAATGCAGGAAGTTATAAATATGGAACAGTGATAACATCAACTGCAACAATGCCGAATCTGGGCTATGATTTTGGTTGGTATAGTGGAAATAAATTGTTGTTTAGTGACACAATTTATACTTTTATAGTAGAATCAAATGTAATTGCTAAGTATGAAGTTAAAAACGAAATGTCTAATTTCATTTTTACATCAAGCACAACTGTTTGTAGTATTACCAGTGTTATGGATAAAATGATAACCGAAATTAGTGTGCCGAACTATGTAACGAAAATTTCAGCTGGAGCTTTTCTTGGTTGTACTGCATTGTTAAGTCTAGAAGTTGGAGAAGGGGTAGTTGAAATAGGGGAAGACGCATTTTCTTCTTGTTATAATTTAAATAGAGTGAATTATCTAGGGACTATAGATACATGGGTTCAAATTAACTTTGAAGGTTTGTTATCTAATCCATTATATTTTGCAGGTATTTTATATATAGATGATATACTAGCGACCGAAGCAATTTTAACAAATATATACAAAATAAATGATTATGCATTCTACAATTGCACTTCGTTGAAAAGTTTAACTACAGGTGACAGTGTAACGAGCATAGGGAAACTTGCATTCTACAATTGCACTTCGTTGAAAAGTTTAACTATAGGTGACAGTGTAACGAGTATAGGGGAACTTACATTTTCTAATTGTGATTCATTGACAAGTGTAACAATAGGCAAAGGTGTAACAACTATAGGAGTTGGAGCATTTCAGTACTGTAGTGAATTAGTTGAAATAAATTTTAATGCAATTAATTGTGAGGACTTTTATAACGGCGTTTTTAGCATGATTAATGAAAAAGCAAAAGTCGTTTTTGGTGATAATGTAACGCAAATCCCACCATATCTATTTTTTCTTTCAAAAATAAAAAGTGTTATTATTGGTAAAAATGTAGAAAGTATAGGTTCGCATGCATTTTATTGTTGTGAATCCTTAACAAATGTGCTTTTAGGCGATAATGTAAAACATATAGGGGAATCTGCATTTCGTAACTGCAGTTCATTAACAAGTATAGAAATACCAAACAGCGTAACAAGTATAGGTAATTCTGTGTTCTCTGGTTGTCCAATAGAAAAAGCTACAATACCTAGTATTGCAATAAGCAGTATTAGAAACTCTAAATTAAAAGAAGTAGTAATTATTGGTGGAGATAGTATAAGTTCTTCTGCGTTCTCTGGTTGCAGTTCATTAACAAGTATAGAAATACCAGCTAGCGTAACAAGTATAGGTTCTTCTGCATTCAATAGTTGCAGTTCATTAACAAGCATTGTAATACCGAATAGTGTAACAAACATAGGAGCATCTGCTTTTATTAATTGCACTTCATTAACAAGTTTAACAATTCCAGAAAATGTTGCACATATAGGGGATTCGGCGTTCAAGAATAACACATCTATAACAGAAATAAATTTTAATGCTGTCAATTGTGTAATTAACGGCGTCTCTATATTTCACGATGTAGGGAAAGATACTTCTGGTGTGAAAGTTATCATTGGTAATAGTGTGACACAAATACCAGCAAATTTGTTCAGTCCAGGAACACATGTGAGTTATCATAGACCTAAAATAAATAGTTTAATAATAGGAAATAATGTGAAAACGATAGGAGAAGAAGCGTTCTATAATTGTAACGGTTTAACAAGCGTGGTTATACCAGAGAGTGTAGAAAGAATAGGTTATGCGGCGTTTTATAATTGTACATCTTTAACGTCAGCAACATTTAAGGACACTTCAACTTGGTACATTACTTCCTATTCTACTTCTTGGGAAAAGAAAGAAAATGGAACGTACATAAATGTAACAAATTCTTCAACAAATGCAATAAATTTAAACTCTGAGTACCGTTATTATTATTTATATAAAAAGTAGAGGAAAGGACAGACATTATGTACAATAAAATTATTAATTGTAAAAACAAAAAGTGCAATAAAGCATGTGATAAGATTTTTTATAATAGCATGAAGGTGTTGACAATTTTTGAAACCAATAATAAAGGTAAAACAAAAATGTTAAGCCAGGTTATAAATTTAATGACGGAGATAGAAAGTGGATTTACCTGCATTGCGTATAAACAAAAAAATCATAAAAGTTCAATAGATAAAACATATGTGTTTAAGCAAAATAAATCTGGATTGATTATCGGCATTACTACAAAAGGCGATACTTGTTGTTGCCTTGCGAAAGAATTTTTATTTATGCAAAATTACAATTGTGATTTGTATATTTGTGCTTCTCATATAAAAGGAGAAACTATAGATTGGTTATTGAAACGCACCGAAAAAGGATTACTTGTGCGTTGGCGAAAAGAAATAGCAAATCTTAAAAACATTGAAGATATTTGTAATGAAAATCAAGCAAAAAAACTTTTTATTTTAGTAAACAATTTACTGTCTTCTTATCCATTATAATAGTAAAAGTAAGCATTGTTTTGTAGGGTTATCAACTATGGAACCAATTATAACCTAATCCGAACTTAAAACTTGGATTAGGTTGTTTTTTGTAAAAATTTGACCTTTGCATCTTTATTAAAAATCTATAAAAATATGCTCGGTTCACAAAAAGTTCACAAATTCGTGCAAAAAATAGCAAAGATTGTATGATTAAATTTTAATAAGTATTTTTAAGTTTTGTATAGATATATTTCTCAAAATCATTAGGTAAAATCTAACTTTTTAAGGCATACTTAAATGTACTTAAAAGCAAATATAAAGCATTAAAAAAACATTTTTGGAGCGACTACGGAACCGAAGGTCAGGGGTTCGAATCCCTTACGTTGCGCCAAATAATCCCAAAGCGATTTTTCGCTTTGGGATTTTTGTTAAAAGCGCCCGTAAGAGATGAGAAGGTAGTTCGCCCGTCACATGAAGGACAAGCGAAGATGGGCAAGGGCATCGTAGCGAAGCGGAGATGTATCCCTTAGTTGCGCCAATAATAAATATAAATTTATAATAGATAAAAAAGAAAACACCTTTACAGATAAGTTGACAGATGTAAATACAAGTAGTATAATAAGGGCAAGATATATTATTGTCGGAGAGGTAAACAAATGAAAGGGCAAATGGAAAAGAAAATCCGTGAACTTAAACAGCAAAAAAATGCAATTATTCTTGCGCATTATTATACGCCAGCAGAAATTCAAGAAGTTGCCGATTATATAGGGGATTCTTTTTATCTTGCAAAGGTGGCAAAACAAAGCGATGCCGATATGATAGTTTTTTGTGGCGTTTCTTTTATGGGCGAAAGTGCAAAAATTCTTAATTCAAACAAAAAGGTGTTAATGCCTGATATTACTGCCGATTGCGCTATGGCAAGAATGGTAAAAGAGGGCAAGATAGAAGAGATGCGAGCAAAATATGAAGATTTGGCAGTTGTTTGTTATATAAATTCAACAGCCGAACTAAAATGTAAAAGTGATGTATGCGTAACTTCATCTAACGCAGTTAAAATTGTAAAAAATTTGCCAAACAAAAACATTTTCTTTATTCCTGACAAAAATTTAGGGCGATTTGTTGCAGAGCAAGTGCCTGAAAAGAACATTATCTTAAATGATGGATATTGTCCTATTCACGTAAAGATATTAACCGAAGAAGTTTTAGAAAAAAAGGGGTTATATCCTAATGCAAAAGTTTTATCACACCCTGAGTGCGAACAAAGAATACTCGATATATCAGACTATATAGGAAGTACGGCTGAAATTATAGACTATGCAAAAAACTCTGATTGCAAGGAATTCATAATTTGCACAGAAGATGGTGTAAGGTATCAACTAGAAAAGGACAATCCAAACAAGAACTTTTACTTTACAAGAACAAGTCCTTGCTGTCAAGATATGAAACTTAACACATTAGAAAAACTTTTAAGGGTTTTAGAAACCGAAGAAAATCAAGTAGAATTAGACCAAGAAATTATTAAAAAGGCATTATTACCATTAGACAAGATGTTGGAGCTTGCAAAATAAAATGATTAAAACCGATATTGTAATAGTGGGGTGTGGCGCAGCAGGACTATTTTGTGCGCTAAACCTACCAAAAGACAAAAACATAATTATAGTAACAAAAGATGAACTTGAAAAGAGCGATTCGTTTTTAGCACAAGGTGGGATATGTGTTCTTCACGATGACAAAGATTATGACGCTTTTTTTGAAGACACGATGAAAGCAGGGCATTATGAAAACAATCCAGAATCGGTTGATATAATGATACGCTCATCTCGTTCGGTTATACAAGAACTTGTAGATTGTGGTGTTCGCTTTGAAAAAGATGGCAACGATTTTGCTTACACAAAAGAAGGGGCACACTCAAGACCAAGAATTTTGTTCCACGAAGATGAAACAGGAAAAGAAATAACTTCGCACCTATTAGAAGTTGTAAAAAAACTTCCAAATGTAACATTTATTGAAAAGTACACCATGGTGGATATTGTTAGCCGTGATAACTCGTGCTATGGCATTATAGGTCACGATAAAGAAGGCAATTATTCTTGTATATTAGCAGATTATACGGTGTTTGCGACAGGTGGTATAGGTGGGCTATTCGAACACTCAACAAACTATCCACACTTAACGGGCGATGCACTTGCAATTGCGTTAAAACACAATATTAAACTTCAAAACATCGATTATATTCAAATACACCCAACAACCTTGTTTGATAAAAGTGGTGGCAGAGAATTTTTAATTTCCGAATCGGTTAGGGGGGAAGGTGCAATTCTACTTAACGCAAAGGGCGAAAGGTTTGTCGATGAACTAAAGCCACGTGACGTTGTTGCCGATGCAATATTTAAAGAAATGAAAAAAGATGGTGCAGAAAACGTTTGGCTTTCAATGCTTCCAATTCCAAAAGAAGAAATAATAACGCATTTTCCACATATATATCAACATTGTTTAGATGCAGGCTATGATGTTACTAAACAGCCTATTCCCGTTGTTCCATCGCAACATTATTTTATGGGTGGAATAGACGTAGATAAAGATGGAAAAACATCTATGTCAAGGCTATATGCTGCAGGCGAAACGGCTTGTAATGGTGTGCATGGCAAGAATAGACTTGCAAGCAATTCCTTGTTAGAAAGTCTTGTGTGGGCGCAAAGGTCAGCAAAACAGATAGAAAAAAGTTATAATAAGTCAAACTTTAACGAGCAAGTTATAATTGACCAAAACCAATATAAAAATTATAAAGAAAAATATAAAGAAGCCGTGCTTTCGGCAATTGAAAGAGAAAAAAGGAGAAAACCAACAATGAATAACGTAACAATGAAAATGAACGCAGATGAACTAATACTTAGCGCACTCAAAGAAGATATCACAAGCGAAGATATCACAACAAACTCAGTTATGAGAGAATATCAAGAAGGCGAAGTGGACCTTATATGTAAGCAAGACGGCGTGATTGCAGGTTTAGACGTGTTCAAAAGGGTTTTTGAACTTTTAGATAAAGATACAAAAATTATTTTTTATCATAAAGATGGCGATGAAGTGAAAAAAGGTCAAAAAATCGCTTTAATTCGTGGCGATATTAGGGTGCTTTTATCTGGGGAAAGAACGGCACTTAATTTCTTGCAAAGAATGAGTGGCATTGCAACATATACTCGTGGTATTGCAAAATTGTTTGAAGGCACAAAAACAAAACTTTTAGACACAAGAAAAACAACGCCAAACATGCGTGTCTTTGAAAAATACGCAGTAAAAGTTGGTGGTGGTTATAACCATAGATATAACTTAAGCGACGGCATTTTGTTAAAGGACAACCACATCGGCGCAGCAGGTGGCGTAAAACAAGCAATTATGATGGCAAAAGAATATGCACCATTTGTTAGAAAAATTGAAGTGGAAGTTGAAAATCTAGATATGCTAAAAGAAGCGTTAGAAGCAGGTGCAGATATCATTATGCTTGACAACATGTCTGTTGAAGATATGAGAGAAGCCGTAAAACTTTGCAAGGGAAAGGCAGAAACAGAATGCAGTGGCAACGTAACAAAAGAAAACGTCATTCGCCTTGTAGATATTGGCGTTGACTACGTTTCTAGTGGTGCGTTAACCCACTCTGCACCTATACTTGACTTATCGTTAAAGAACTTACACGCTATCTAACAACGCAAGGGGGATAATAGATGAATGTAAATCAAAGGCGAAAGGAGATAATAAATCTTCTTTTGGCAAGCAAAACTCCCATCTCGGGTGGGGAACTATCTAAAAACTTTAATGTGTCTAGGCAAATTATAGTGCAAGATATAACCATACTAAAAGGCTTAGGTTATGAAATTATTTCAACGCATAATGGATATGTGCTTCAAAAATCTCCACTTGTAGAAAGGGTGTTTAAGTTAAAACATAGCAAAGACCAAACCGAAGATGAATTAAACACTATAATTGATTTAGGTGGCACGGTGGTTGATGTTTTTGTTTGGCACAAAGTATATGGCAAAATTTCTGCAAAATTAAACATTTTTTCAAGGCTACACGTAAAACAATTTTTGGAAGGTGTAAGAACAGGCAAATCCACCGAACTTATGGACATTACAGGGGGCTACCACTATCATACTATTCGTGCAGAATCGGAAGAAGTGTTAGATAAAATAGAAAAAACGCTTTTAAGCAAGCAATATATTGTAGATGGCGAGTAATTGGTAAAGGTATGGATAGAAATCGTTTTGAAAAGCAACTTGAATTTATTTTAGAAGTTGATAAAGAAAAAAACATATTAAGGCAAACTCACTTAAGTGGATATACAAGGCAGGAAAATGATGCAGAACACGCTTGGCATATGGCATTGATGATTTATTTACTTAAGGAATATGCAAACGAAGAGTTTGACCTTGCAAAAGCAATGGCAATGGCGTTAATTCACGATATTGTTGAAATTGATGCAGGGGATACCTATTGTTATGACCAAACAATGTTATCTTCTCAAAAAGAAAGAGAAAGCCTTGCTGCAAACCGAATTTTTGGGTTATTACCACAAGACCAAAAAGAGCATTTGATGGATTTATTCTATGAGTTTGAAAAAGGTGAGTCGCCCGAAGCAAGATTTGCCAAAGTTATGGATAACTTTCAACCATTACTCTTAAACGACTATAACAATGGCAGAGATTGGGTTAGAAACGGCATTGATAAAGAAAGGGTAATAAATAGACAAAAATCTTCAAAACTCGGCTCTGAAGAAATATGGCAGTATACAAAAGAGTTGATAGAAAAAAACGCAAAAAAAGGCAATCTTAAAGATAATAAAATAAAGTAAAACGATTTTAAGGCTATATAACTACAATTAGTTGTATAGCCTTTTTTTATTAAAAAAACAAAAAATAAAAGTTAATAGTTGTGCATATGATTATTAAAAGTATATTACTTAAAAATGAATGTTAAAATGATTGATTTTTTTATATAATATATTGTATAATTTAATAAGCAAAAAAGAGAGAATAAAAATGGTTTACAAAAATGTTTTAGAAGCAATAGGTCATACTCCTATAGTAAAATTAAATAATATGGTGGATAGTGAAAGCGCTGATATTTTGGTTAAAATAGAAGGGCTTAATATCGGTGGTTCAATAAAAACTCGTACGGCATACAATATGATTTTAGATGCTGAAAGCAAGGGGCTTATTGGTAAAGACACCATTATCGTTGAGCCAACTAGTGGTAACCAAGGCATAGGCTTATCACTCGTGGGTGCTGTTAAGGGATATAAAACTATTATCATAATGCCAGACTCGGTTAGCCAAGAAAGAAGAAAACTCGTTCGCCACTATGGTGCAGAAGTTATTTTGATTCACGATGATGGAAACATTGGCGACTGCATTGATAGGTGTTTGAAAAAGGCACTTGAAATGGCAAAGGCAGACAAAAACGTTTTCGTTCCACAACAATTTGAAAATCCAGCAAACCCAATGGTGCATCGCCACCATACAGGCTTAGAAATTTTAGAGCAAGTGGCAGGCCCTATTCACGGCTTTTGTTCAGGGATAGGAACGGGTGGCACGATAACAGGTATAGGCGAAGTATTAAAAGCACAAAACCCAGACATTAAAATTTGGGCAGTTGAGCCAGAAAACGCTGCAATTCTTGCAGGGGGCACAATCGGTTCTCACATACAAATGGGCATAGGAGACGGCTTGATTCCACCTGTACTTAATTGTAATATCTATGAAGATATCTGTATCATTTCCGACCAAGAAGCATTACAAACTTCAAGGGACTTGGCAAGACTTGAAGGCATTATGTGTGGCATTTCATCTGGAACAAACGTTGCAGCAGCAAAACGTCTTGCAAAAGTTTTAGGCAAGGGAAAAACGGTTGTCACCGTGCTTCCTGATACTGCAGAAAGATATTTTTCAACACCACTTTTCGATGGTGAGTAAAATTAACATAAACTTTATGCAAATATTTGACTTTTAAGTCAAAAAAATGATACAATAAATAAAAATATTCGATGAACCTTTTAGGATAAGCAGACTGAAAGGGGAGAAATTCCGGAGAATCTCTAATATTTGAGTGCCGAAGGTGCAAAGGGCTTTAGCCCCGAATCTCTCAGGCAAAAGGACGGAGCATTAAAATATAAAAGTATTTTCGGAGTTGCTTTTTTTATAGCAACTCTTTTTTATTGGAGAAACAAATGCAACAATTTTTAGATGCCTTAACGCAACTTGTAAACACGGTAAATTCTTATTTAAGCGATTATATTTTGGTCGTTTTATTAGTTGGCGTGGGCATATTTTTTACAATCAAAACAAGATTTGTTCAAGTTCGCTGTTTTAAGCAAGGCATAGTAAACGTTTTTGGAAAATTTTCTCTTAATGGCAAAAAGCATAAGGGGGGAATGAGTTCATTTCAAGCGTTTACAACTGCCGTTGCGTCACAAGTTGGAACGGGTAATATCGTGGGCGCAAGTTCTGCTATTCTTTTTGGTGGACCAGGAGCAATCTTTTGGATGTGGATAATTGCTTTTTTAGGCATGGCAACTATTTATTCAGAAGCAGTGCTTGCACAAAAAACAAGAAAAGTAAATGAAGACGGCTCTGTTTTAGGTGGACCTGTTTACTATATTAGAAAGGCTTTTAGTGGAAAGTTTGGTAGATTTTTAGCAGGCTTTTTTGCAGTTGCAATTATAATTGCTTTAGGTTTTATCGGTTCAATGGTTCAGTCAAATTCAATAACCATTGCAGTAAACTATGCTGTGGATATTCCAACTTGGATAATAGGTTTAATAATAAGCATTTTAGCAATATTCATATTTGTTGGTGGAACAAAAAGACTTGCATCGGCAACCGAAAAAATTGTGCCAATAATGGCGAGCTTTTATATAATAGGCATGATTATTGTAATATTATTTAGAATAACAGTTTTGCCACAAGCAATAGGCATGATTTTTAAGTTTGCCTTTTCTCCAACGGCAATTATTGGTGGTGGAATAGGCTATGCTCTTAAAAAGACAATTAGTATGGGCGCACAGCGTGGGCTTTTTTCTAATGAAGCAGGCATGGGTTCAACCCCACATGCACACGCCCTTGCAAATGTAAAAACACCACACGAACAAGGCACGGTGGCTATGATAAGCGTGTTTATAGATACTTTTATCGTGTTAACGCTTACAGCACTTGTTATTATCACAAGCCTTTATGCAGGCGATGGAAATATTGCTAAGATTTCAAGTCTTGCGCTTGAAAGTAACACAAGCATTATCAAGGCGTTGGAAAGTGCTGGTTATACTGCAAATAATTTAGTTAGCCTTGCCATTGCAGAACTATTTAACAACGCAAGCGTAGGCAGGGTGATAGGCGCAAGTTTTGTTGCAATATGTTTGTTCTTTTTTGCGTTATCAACCATTATCAGTTGGAACTTGTTTGGAAAACTAAACTTTACATACCTATTTGGAAATAAAAAAACAATAATATATTCGGTGATATCCGTTTTGTTTATATTTTTAGGCTCACTACTTCAGGCAAACTTAGTTTGGGGCTTTGCAGACCTATTCAACTATTTAATGGTGTTACCAAACGCCATTGCTTTAATTATGCTTAGCAAAGTAGTGGTAGATGAACTAAAACAAAACTGTAAAAAAGTGCAAAATCAAGCACTTAATGAAAAGATAAAGGGGGAAATATAATGATAAAAGTTGCAGTATTATTTGCAGATGGCACAGAAGAAATTGAAGGCATTTCGCCCGTTGACGTATTAAGGCGTGCAAAAGCAGAGTGTGATATAGTTTCGGTTGGTGGAGAGTATATTCAAGGCTCGCACGGAATAACTATCAAGGCAGATAAACTTATTAAAAACATTGATATAAGCGCATACGATGCAGTAGTTATCCCAGGTGGCATGCCTGGCGCAACAAACATTGCAAAATGCGAAAAAGCAATAGAAATGATAAAGCACATTATATCAAAAGGAAAACTCGTTGCGGCAATATGTGCATCTCCATCCGTCGTGCTTGCTCAAAACGACCTTCTATTAGCAACTAGTGCAACTTGTTTTAATGCAGATTGCTTTACAAGTCAGTTAGGCAAAAAATATACGGGAAAAGACGTGGAAAGCAGCGAAAATTTTATAACTGCAGACGGACCAAAGAGCGCACTTAAATTTTCACTTGCTATAGCAAAATATTTAGGTCTTGATATAAACTTTTAAAAATTTGGCAAAAATTGCTTTTAACAAGTTGATTTTTAAAAGTCAAAATGGTATAATAAAAAACGTTAAGGGAGTAGTCGCCCATTTTAGATGGGGAATGGTCAACATCATGAGAGAAATCTCTGGCCTTTCTTAATTGACCAGACTTGCAGTTTGTAAAGCAGGCTCGGTCTATCTATATTTAAAAATACCCGAGTCTAAAGAATATTTGACTTGGGTTTTATTTTACAAAAAAGATAAAATAAGGCAAAAACGGATAAAATGTTGATATATTTATATATAATGTTCAAAATAAATAATATCGGCATTAGAAAATAAACAAAAAAAATTTTTCAAGGAGACAAAAAATTGAAAGCACATGTAGACAGTATTGAAAACGTACTATCACATTTTTCTTCAGACCAAGTGACTGGTTTAACTACAGCACAAGTCGAAGAAAAAAGAGCACAGTTTGGCGAAAACAAATTGAAAGAGAAAAAGAAAAAATCTATTTTCGCTAGGTTTTTTGAGCAGTTTAAGGACGTAATGATTATCATATTATTGATTGCAGCAGCAATTTCACTTGGTGTTGCTATATATGATGGCATATCTCATGGTTTTGACCCTATTGAGATGATAGAGCCGTTCTTAATTCTCGCTATAGTTTTGATTAACGCAATAATGGGCGTGGTGCAAGAAAGCAAGGCAGAAAAAGCGCTTGATGCACTTAAAAACATGTCTGCTCCACACGCACGAGTTATCCGTGATGGTGTTGAAAAGATTATTATGTCATCAGAACTCGTTCCTGGAGACATTATAAAATTAGAGGCTGGTGATTTTGTTCCTGCTGATGCAAGACTCATTAAGAGTGTAAACTTAAAATCTGAAGAATCTGCATTAACTGGTGAATCAGTTCCATCTGAAAAGTTTGCAGATGCTGAAGTTAAAGAAAAAGCACCTATTGGTGATAGAACTAATATGGTATTTTCTGGTTGTTCAATAACATACGGAACTGCTCTAGCAATAGTTACTGCTACGGGTATGGACACCGAAATGGGAAAAATTGCAGGAATTCTTGCTAATGAAAATGAAACAAAAACTCCTTTGCAAGAAAAACTTGCAAAACTTGGCAGTATGCTTGGCATTCTTGTTCTTGGCATCTGTTTTGTTATGTTTGTAGTTCAAATCGTAAGAGACGGCTTAGAATTTAATAATATAATCGGCTCATTTATGTCTGCTATTTCACTAGCAGTATCAGCAATACCAGAAGGACTTCCTGCCGTTGTTACTATAGTTTTATCTATTGGCGTACAACGCATGGTAAAAAGAAATGCAATTATAAGAAGACTTCCTGCTGTAGAAACACTTGGTAGTGCATCTATCATTTGTTCTGATAAAACAGGTACACTTACAATGAACAGAATGACACTTGTTAAGGCTTATGTTGAAGGTCAAGAAGATTTAGAAAGCATTAGCGAAAACAACTCTGATGTTGTAAAAACACTTTTAACATACGGCACACTTTGTTCAGATGGCTCTGTTATAGTAAATGACGGCAAAGAAACACATATCGGTGACCCAACAGAAACAAGTATTGTTTTTGCAGCATATAAAAACGGCTTAGAAAAAGATGCTTTAAATGAAAAGTATCCAAGACTTGCTGAAATTCCTTTCGATTCAGACAGAAAACTTATGTCAACGGTTAACGAAATCGATGGCAAAAAAGTTGTTATCGTAAAAGGTGCTGTGGACGTAATGGAAAAACGTTGCGTTAAGGGCGATTTTGAAAAAGCAAAAGAAATGAACGAAAAGATGACATCTGATGCTTTAAGAGTTTTGGCTGTTGGTTATAAGTTCATCGATGAAGTTCCTAGTAACCCAACTCCAGAAGATTTGGAAAATGGCTTAACATTCATGGGCTTAGTTGGTATGATTGACCCACCAAGACCAGAAGCAAAAGAAGCAGTTGCTGTTTGTAAGAGGGCTGGTATTAAAGCCGTTATGATTACAGGTGACCACGTTTCAACGGCTTCAGCAATCGCAAGAGAACTTGGCATCTTAAACGAAGGCGATTTAGCAATAACAGGTGCAGAACTTGATGAAATGAGCGATGAAGAACTTGATAAAAAGGTTGAACTAATTTCAGTTTATGCTCGTGTTTCACCAGAAAACAAGATTAGAATTGTTAAGGCTTGGCAAAAGAAAGGTCAAGTTGTTTCAATGACAGGTGACGGCGTTAACGATGCTCCAGCACTTAAAGCAGCAGATATCGGTTGTGCTATGGGTATAACAGGTACAGACGTTGCTAAGGGTGCAGCAGATATGACACTTACCGATGATAACTTTGCAACAATAGTTGAAGCAGTTAAAGAAGGTCGTGGCATATTTGAGAATATAAGAAAGGTTGTAGGCTTCTTGCTTTCTACCAACCTTGCAGAAGTTTTAGTAGTGTTTATTTCAACTGTTATTTTAGGATATATTGCAGGATTAGGCAATCCGTTTATTCCTATTCAACTTTTATGGATAAACCTTGTAACAGACTCGTTGCCTGCCGTTGCCTTAGGTATGGAAGCAGTAGAAAGCGACATTATGTATCAAAAACCAAAGTCTAAAAACGAAAGTTTATTCTCACATGGTTTAGGTGTTAAGATAGGACTTAACGGTCTTTTATTAACAATTACAACACTTGCAGGTTATGTTTTTGGCGCTTATATAATGAAAGACCCTTCTGGTGCATTAAATCACACAGCAGGTAGCACTATGGCGTTTATGGTGCTTGCTATGAGCCAACTTGTTCAAGCACTTAACATGCGTTCATCTCACTCTCTCTTTAAGGTTGGGTTCTTCTCAAACAAAACGATGAATATCTCACTTTTAGTTTGCACAGCACTAACAGCATTCGTTCTCTTTGTTCCAGGCGTTGTAAGCGTATTTGGAATGATGACACTTGAATGGTGGATGTATTTAATCGGTTTGGGACTTTCATTATTACCAATACTTGTGATGGAAATTGCCAAAGCAATAGGATTCATAAAAGTACATCATCACAAATAATGTAAAATAATATAAAGCCACTATTCGTTGAGAATAGTGGCTTATTTTTTATTAGATAACAAAATAAAATTCTAAATTTATTTACAAACATTTATACCTATGGTATAATTAAAGGACAAATAATGTATAGTTATCTAAAGTTTATGGCAAAATATTATCAAGGTGTAATATGCTTGACCATAGAACAGATGCTTTGCTTGACAAAATAAATTTGCACTGCCAAACGGGTGGATATAAGGTGTTTTTAATCCAAGATTTACTCTCGGCAATGCCTAGTGCTTTTGGGATTGATGAAAGGGCACTATTAGATTGCCTTGATGTTCTTAAAAATCACCAATATATCAGTGTTAAATATCAAGACGATATTGAAATTTGCTTAATGCCACTAATTAAAGGCAAAGTAGAAAGCGAAAACAGACTTGACCAAGAAATAGAAAAGATGAAATGCCAAAAACAATATTTTTTGGCAAGTTTTTTGGGTGGTTTGGCTGGTGGCGTGATAACTAGCGTTATCTTTGCCATCATTATGCTTATAGGTGGCAGATAATGCTTTCAAGACTAGAAAATAAGGTTTTAATAAGCCTATTAAGTGTGTGCAAAGAAAAGGGGGCAGTTTTGATTAGTCCTATCGACCTATTAAAGATTATAGGCACTGAACATTTAACCCTTTCAAAATTAGAAAAAACGCTAAACGATTTAAGCACGGACGGATACTTTGACCTAGTGTATTCGGATAGGCGTGGCGAAAAGGTGTTTTGCATAACTCTCTTAGAAAAGGGCAAAGGTTATGTTAGGAGTGAAAGCCTAGAAAGAAGAAATCTAATTAAAAGGTTTGTTTTAACTATCGGCTTTGCTATATTAAGTTTTATAGTGGGAATTATATTAAAAAAGATATTTTGAGTTATGGAAAGAAAAGAATTTATACTGCAATCTAAATATCAGCCTACGGGTGACCAACCACAAGCAATAAAACTGCTTACCGAAGGCATAAACGATGGCTTGCGCACGCAAGTCCTTTTGGGCGTTACGGGAAGTGGTAAAACTTTTACCATGGCAAACGTTATCAAAAACATAAATCGTCCAGCCCTTGTAATCGCACATAATAAAACGCTTGCAGCGCAACTTTGTAATGAGTTTAGAGAATTCTTTCCACAAAACAGAGTGGAATTTTTCGTTTCATATTACGACTATTATCAACCAGAAGCATATATTCCATCTACCGATACATATATCGAAAAGGATTTGGCGATAAACGATGAAATTGATAAACTTCGCCACTCGGCAACCTGTTCGCTTGCAGAAAGAAGCGATACAATAGTGGTTGCATCGGTTTCTTGTATTTATGGACTAGGTGCACCAGAAGAGTATTATAGGCTTGCACTTTCCCTTCGCCCAGATGACCAAATATCTAGAGATGAACTTATGCGAAAACTCGTTGCTATTCAATATACAAGAAGAGACGTGGACTTTTCTCGTTCTTCATTTAGGGTAAGGGGAGATATAATAGACATATTCCCATCATCAAACACCGAAATTGTAGTTAGGGTTGAATTTTTTGGCGACACTATTGACAGGGTGCTAGAAGTTGAGTTTGTTTCTGGCAAGGTTATATCAGAATTAAAGCACGCCGTTATTTTTCCTGCAAGCCACTATGCGGCATCGCAAGAAAAACTTAACCTTGCAGTTGTTGCTATAGAACGTGATAGAGATGATGAAGTTGCATTTTTTAACGAACAAGGAAAACTAATTGAAGCACAACGCCTAAAACAACGCACCGATTATGACATAGAAATGATAAAGGAAATAGGCTTTTGCAAGGGTATAGAAAACTATAGCAGATATTTTGATGGTAGAGTAGTCGGCGAGCCACCTTTTACCCTATTAGATTATTTTCCAAAAGATTTCGTTGTGTTTATCGATGAGTCGCACATGACAATTCCACAAATAAACGCAATGTATAATGGTGACAAGGCGAGAAAAACCAACCTTGTAGAATATGGTTTTAGGTTAAAGTCGGCATTTGACAATAGACCACTTACATTTAACGAGTTTGATGCTAAGGTTGGTCAAATGATATGCGTATCTGCAACCCCAGCAAAATATGAACTCGGTCAGGCTGGACAAGTTGTTGAACAACTTATCCGTCCTACAGGGCTTGTTGACCCAGAAATTTTTGTTAGACCAACAAAAAATCAAATTGATGACCTATTGATAGAAATAAACAAGGTAACTTTAGATAAAGGCAGAGTGCTTATAACAACGCTTACCAAAAAAATGGCAGAAAGCCTAACCGAATACCTAAAGGAAAATGGCGTTAGGGTTAGATATATGCACAGCGATATAGACACTATGGAAAGAATAGAGATAGTGTCGGCGCTTCGCTCTGGCGAGTTTGATGTTCTTTGTGGTATCAACCTTTTAAGAGAAGGGCTTGACCTTCCAGAAGTTAAACTCGTTGCAATTCTCGATGCCGATAAAGAAGGCTTTTTAAGAAGCGAAACTTCGCTTATCCAAACTATAGGCAGAGCAGCAAGAAATGCAGAAGGAAAGGTTATAATGTATGCTGATACCATGACGGGCAGTATGCAAAGGGCGATAGATGAAACTAACAGAAGAAGAAAAGTTCAAAGCGATTATAATTTAGAGCATAACATCACGCCAAAAACTATTGTTAAGGCAATAACCAACACTTTGGAAATAACTAAAAAAGTGGATAGAACAAAAGAAGTTAAAAAGCAAGATATCCCAGAAGAGATAGAAAAGTTAAAGGCACTTATGAAGATTGCATCGGCAAATTTAGACTTTGAAAAGTGCATAGAGATAAGGGACACTATTGCTAAACTTAAAATGAAAATGAGAAAGTAATTATGGATTATATAAAGATTAAAGGCGCAAAAGAAAATAACTTAAAAAACGTAGACTTAACCATACCAAGAGACAAACTCGTGGTATTTACAGGTCTATCAGGCAGTGGAAAAAGTACGCTTGCTTTTGACACCATTTATGCTGAAGGTCAAAGAAGATACGTTGAAAGTTTGTCAAGTTATGCTCGTATGTTTTTAGGACAAATGGAAAAGCCAGACGTAGAACTTATAGAAGGCTTATCGCCAGCAATTTCAATCGACCAAAAAACCACTTCGCATAACCCACGCTCAACCGTGGGAACGGTGACCGAAATATACGATTATTTTAGGCTTTTATTTGCTAGGGTTGGCACGCCACATTGCCCAGAGTGTGGCAAGGAAATTTCTCGCCAAACTATAGACCAAATTGTAGATAAGGTTATGGCACTTAAAGAAGGCAGTAAGATTTTAATAAATGCACCTGTTGTTCGTGGCAAAAAAGGGGAATATACAAAGAATTTTGAAAGTTATAAAAAGAGTGGTTATGCTCGTGTTATGGTCGATGGCATAGTGTATGACCTAAACGAAGAAATAAAACTCGATAAAAACATAAAGCACACAATTAGCGTTGTAATTGATAGGCTTGTTGTAAAAGAAGGCATTGAAAAAAGGCTTTTTGATAGTTTAGAAACGGCAATCAAACTTGCAGATGGACTTGTGTCTGTTCAAATTGTAGATGGGGAGAGTCTATTATTTTCAACAAAATACGCCTGCCCAGACTGTGGCATTAGCATAGAAGAAATTGAGCCAAGACTATTTTCATTTAACAACCCTTATGGTGCTTGCCCAGAATGCTTAGGCTTAGGTTTTAGAAATGAAATAGACCCAGACCTAGTTGTAAAAGACAAAACAAAGTCGCTTAGAGAAGGGGCAATGACCATTTCTGGTTGGAATTTAGATAATGGCAAGATGGCAAACCTTTATTTTGAAGCACTTGCAAAAAAATACAATTTCAGCCTTGATACGCCTGTTAAAGATTTGCCACAAAAGATATATGACATTATGCTTTATGGCAATAACGGCGAACTATTAAAAATTGAATATAACACAAGAACTATGAGTGGCTCTTATCAATCATCGTGGGAAGGCATTATTCCAAACCTTGCAAGAAGGTATAGAGAAACTTCAAGCGACTATACAAAGATGGAAATTGAAAGGTATATGAGAGTTAGTCCTTGTAATACCTGTCATGGCAATAGGCTTAAAAAGGAAGCCCTTGCCGTTAAAGTTGGTGGAAAAAATATTGCAGAGTTAACCAATATGTCTGTTGTCAACTTGTATGACTTTATTGATAAACTTGAATTTGACCAAACAAAGACGTTGATTTCTGCACCTATTATAAAAGAGATTAAAACAAGACTAAAATTTCTAATAGATGTAGGACTAAATTATTTAACGCTATCAAGGGGCGCATCAACCCTTTCTGGTGGGGAAGCGCAACGCATAAGGCTTGCAACACAAATAGGCAGTGGACTTACAGGCGTTCTTTATATCCTAGATGAGCCAAGTATAGGACTTCACCAAAGGGATAATGAAAAACTTATTTTAACCCTTAAAAAACTTAGAGATTTAGGAAACACCTTAATCGTTGTAGAACACGATGAAGATACAATGCGCTCGGCTGACTATATCGTGGATATAGGTCCAAAAGCAGGGGTGCATGGTGGCGAAGTGGTTGCTACAGGCACGGTCGAAGATATTATAAACGAGCCACGCTCAATCACAGGCGATTACCTTTCTGGCAGAAGAAAGATAGAAGTTCCAAAGAATAGAACAAAGCCAGATGGAAGGTGCTTAAAGGTTATTGGCGCAAATCAAAACAACCTAAAAAATATTGACGTATGCTTCCCTGTGGGGCTTTTAACAGCAGTGACAGGCGTTTCTGGAAGTGGAAAGAGTTCGCTTATAAACGAAATAGTTTATCCAGAACTTGCAGGAAAACTAAACAAGGCAAAAGTTAGAACGGGCAACTGCCAAAGAATAGAAGGCATAGAACATTTTGATAAAGTTATTGCAATCGACCAATCTCCAATAGGCAGAACTCCAAGAAGCAACCCAGCAACTTACACAGGGGTGTTTTCAAGTATAAGAGACCTTTTTGCTTCAACACCCGATGCAAAGGAAAGGGGGTATAAGGCAGGAAGATTTTCATTTAACGTTGCCGGTGGCAGATGCGAAAATTGTGAAGGTGACGGCGTTATCAAAATAGAAATGCACTTTTTGCCTGACATGTACGTGCCTTGTGAAGTTTGTGGGGGACATAGGTATAATAGAGAAACTTTGCAAGTTAAATATAAGGGCAAAAACATAAGCGAAGTTTTGGATATGACTGTAGATGAAGCGTGTGAATTCTTTGAGCCTATCGCATCGATATACAACAAAATAAAAACCTTAAAAGAAGTTGGCTTAGGCTATATTAAGTTAGGTCAAAGTTCAACAACACTATCTGGTGGCGAAGCGCAAAGGGTAAAACTTGCAACCGAACTAGCAAAAAGGGCAACGGGCAAAACCCTTTATATTTTAGATGAGCCAACGACAGGGCTTCATAACTATGACGTTGATAAACTTTGCAAGGTTTTAACAAAACTTAAAGAAAGTGGCAACACTATAATTGTAATAGAACATAACTTAGACGTAATTAAACTTGCCGACCACATTATAGACTTAGGTCCAGAAGGTGGCGACAATGGTGGCGAGATTGTTGCAACAGGCACGCCAGAGCAAGTTGCACAAAACAAAAATAGTTATACGGGTAAATTCTTAAAAAATGTCTTATAGTAGAGAAAATAACAACCTATTAAACAAAGAGCAAGGTGGAAAAGCCTTTTCGATAATGATAGCAATATACGTGCTGTTATCATTTGTCTTTCAAGGGGTGCTAATTGCTTTTACAACTGAAGAAAGTTTTATTTATATTGCAGTTTGTTCTGTTTTGTCACCTTCGGCTATATTTTTGGCTATTCTTTATCAAAACAAAAGAAATAAATGCACATATAAGGCATTAAATGTAACAAAGTGCGAAATTAAAGCCTTTTTTCCAGCAATTTTGCTTTCAGTAGGTATGTTTTTAGGCTTAGGCTTTATAAACATTTCACTTATTAACCTTTTGCAAAAGGTGGGCATAACATTAAGTTCGCCAAATATTCCCCTAAACAATTTAGGGCAGTTTATTTTCTTTATAATAACGCTTGCAATCTTGCCTGCAATTATGGAAGAACTATTTTTCCGTGGTTTATTCTTAAACTCACTTGGTGAGCATAGCGTTTTATCAAAAACGCTAACGGTAGGGCTATTCTTTGCACTATACCATTGCAATCTAGGTCAATTTATTTATCAATTCATATATGGCTCGGTGCTATGTTTACTTACCATTCATGCTAAAAGCATAATCCCAGCCATAATAACTCATTTTCTAAATAATTTTGTGATATTGCTTTTTACATACTTAAAAATTCAAATAAACTTATTTAGTCCAATTCTAATTGCTGTTGGGCTAGTTTGCCTTTTATTATTTTTGGCTATTGTGATTTTTGCTCTCAAGAAAGAAAAAAATGAAAATCTCGTTGAGCAAAAAAATAAAGGCATAAAAGAAGTGTTTATTCCTTATGGGATTTTGGGCGTAATGATATGCGTTATTATGATTGTCAGCGTTCTTTTTGTATAGGTGGAGTATGGTTAAGATAAATATAGTTGCAGTTGGCAAGGTTAAGGAAAAATATTTTACCGAAGGTATAAATGAATATGCAAAGCGAATATCAAAGTTTGCACAGATAAATATTATCGAAGTGCAAGAAGAAAATTATTCTAAAGTAGATGATGGAATAATCGAAATTATAAAGGAAAAAGAGTGCCAAAGAATTTTGCCACACTTAAAAGGCACTATATTAGCACTTGCTATCGAAGGCAAAAAGTATGACAGCAATTCTTTTTCTAAATCCCTTCAAAAATTCATAGACCAAAGTGGTGGAACGGTTACATTTGTCATAGGTGGCTCTTATGGGCTTAGTGACAAAATTAAAAAAGAGGCAAAAGAACTTATATCCTTTTCGGACATGACCTTTCCACACACGATGTTTAGGCTTATGCTTTCAGAGCAGATTTATAGGGCATTTTCAATAATTTCAGGAAGTGGCTATCATAAATAAAAATTCATACTATAAGGTATGAATATTTTAAGTTTAAATAAAAAAATTTTTAAGAATTTTAAGGGCGAAAAGATAGTTATAGGAAAAAGTCATTTTGGTCACCCTATTTTATGCTATGGGGTTATAAAAACCCCTTACCCAAAAGCCATAATTCAGGGCACAATTCACGCAAGGGAATATATAACCGGTTATTTAACGCTAAAACTTATAAATGACTTTTATAAAAATGGAAAAGTCGGTAGCGTTTATTTTATTCCTATCTTAAACCCAGACGGCGTGATGATTTCCTTAAAAAAAGACAAACTTTATAAGGCAAACGGCAGGGGTGTGGACTTAAATGTCAATTTTGATGCTCGTTGGTCAACGGGAAGTCAAAATGTAAGAGAAGTGGCAAGTGCAAATTATATAGGCGAAAAGCCCTTTTCAGAGCCAGAAACTATGGCACTTAGAGATTTTACCTTAAAAATTAAGCCTGATTACACTATAAGTTATCACTCTAAAGGTCAAGAGATATATTACGAATTTTTTCAAGAAGATATTAGCCGTGACTTTGCTTTTGCAAAAGAGATATCCCTTTTAACGGGTTATCAAATAAAAAGCACGCCAAACTCGGCTGGGGGATATAAAGATTGGTGCATACAACAATTAAAAATTCCAGCACTTACCATAGAAGTGGGCGATGATAGATTATCTCACCCAATAAAAAAGTGGCATTTAAGAAAAATTTACAAACAAAACAGGGGCATAATAGAAAGGGCAAACGCCTTTTTTGTGGAGAACAAATGGAAATAAAATTTATGAAACTTGCAATAAAGCAAGCGTTAAAGGCAGAAAAACTAGATGAAGTGCCAATCGGTGCAGTTATCGTTAAAGATGGCAAGGTGATTGCAAGGGCGCACAACCTTATGGAAAAAACCCAAATGGCAACAGCCCATGCTGAAATTTTGGCAATCAATAAAGCGTGCAAAAAACTAAAGAGTTGGCGATTAGACGGCGCTGAAATTTATGTTACAATAGAGCCTTGTGCAATGTGCGCTGGGGCAATAGTAAACGCAAGGATAAAAAAGGTTTATTTTGGCGCTTATGAAAAAAAGAGTGGCTGTGCAGAAAGTAAATTTTCGGTGCTAACTGATAGTGGGCTTAATCATAAAACTGAGTTTGTTGGTGGGTTGGAACAAGAAACTTGCGCAAATATTATAAAAAATTATTTTAAAGGCAAGAGATAATTAGAAAAAGCCTTGACTAAATGAAAATTTTGTAATAAAATTAAGATAAGGTACTATATGTACACAAAGTTACATTAGGAGAAAAATTTATGATTACACATGGCAACAAAATTGAAGTTTTGGCTGGCAACTCTAATAGACCATTAGCAGAAGCAGTTGCAGCAGAACTCGGACTACCACTTAGCAGTGCAGAAGTTGGAAAGTTTTCTGATGGTGAAATCAGTATATCACTTCCACAAACAGTTAGAGGCAGAGACGTATTTATTGTTCAATCAACATCAATGCCTGTAAACGATAACCTTATGGAACTTCTTATCATGATTGATGCATGTAAGAGAGCATCAGCAGGAAGAATTACAGCAGTTATTCCATACTTCGGTTATGCTAGACAAGACAGAAAGGCTCGTCCAAGAGACCCAATCACAGCAAAACTTGTGGCTGATATCTTAACGAGTGCAGGCGCTGATAGAGTTTTGACAATGGACCTTCACGCAGCACAAATCCAAGGATTTTTCGATATTCCTGTTGACCACCTTTACGGCGCACCAATCCTTGCAAAATATTTCAAAAAGAGAATGGACGAAAACTGGGTAGTTGTTTCACCAGACGTAGGCTCTGTAGGTAGAGCAAGAAACTTTGCTTCAAGAGTAGATGCGGCTCTTGCCATCGTTGATAAGCGTCGCCCTAAAGCAAATGCAATTGAAGTTATGAACGTTATCGGTGACGTTAAAGGTAAATGTTGCGTAATGCTCGATGATATGATTGACACTGCTGGAACAATTTGTCAAGGTGCACAAGCCCTTGTAAACAACGGCGCAAAAGAAGTTTATGCTTGTTGTACACACGGCGTTCTAAGTGGTCCTGCAATGGAAAGATTATCGGCATCACCAATTAAAGAAGTTGTTGTTTTAGATACTATTGACCTTCCAGAAGAAGTTAAAAACAATCCAAAGGTTAAGGTTTTGTCAGTTGCAAAACTTATTGCTAAGGCAATCACATCCATCTATTCGGATTCTTCGCTTTCAGCAATTTACGAATAAATATTTACTAAAAGAAGAAGCCGTTTAATAAAACGGCTTTTTTATTGGAGAAGTATATGAAACTAATCGTAGGGCTTGGCAATCCAGATGATAAGTATAAAAACACCTTTCATAACCTAGGTTTTATGTGCGTGGATAAACTTTGCGAAAAACTTGGCATAGAGTTCAAGAAAACGCAATGCAAAGCGCTTGTTGCAGAAACTAGGTGCAAAAATCAAAAGGTTATAATTGCAAAGCCACAAACATATATGAACTTAAGTGGCGATAGCGTTAGCGAACTCGTTAAGTTTTACAAGATAGAAAGTAAAGACTTAATCGTTGTATATGATGACTATGATATAAGTGTGGGCAGTGTTAGAATAAGAAAAGATGGCTCTGCTGGAACACATAACGGCATGCGTGACATAATTGCAAAATTAGGAAATAGTAATTTTCCACGCATAAGAATAGGTTTTAAGCCTTTAGAAGACAAACAAATTCCACTAATAAACTATGTTCTTTCTGGAATTTCTGCTGAAGATAAGCCTATATTTGAGCAAACTTTAACGCTCTCGGCAAATGCGCTTTATGAGTTTGCAAATTCAAAAGATTTAGAGCAAATAATGCAAAGTTACAACAAAAAGGCATAAGCCTTTTTTGGCTTAGGTAAATTATGCTTAACAAACTTTTAGAACTAAAAAACAGAGAAAATTCTTTAAGTGAATTTTGCTCGTCCATCCGCCAAGGCATACCTTTGGCGGTTTTTGGCGTGAGCGAACCTTTTAAGCATTATTTAACTTCGCTGTTAGATGACAAGGTATTATATATCGCAAAAGATATACTATCTGCCCACTCAGCGTTAAAAGCCGTAAACGAAATTGCAGGAAAAACTGCAGTTATTATCCCACCAAAAGATGAACTTCTTTTAATGGCAAAGGCTTTTTCAAGGGATAATAGTTATAATAGAATTAGTGCGTTAGATGGCATAGATAAGGCAGATGTTATTATTGCCTTGCCACAAACCTTAATGCAAACAGCACCTAAAAAACTTTATAGTTTAACTTTAGAAAAAGATTGCGATTATGAGCAAACTGATGTTATAAAGGAACTTATAAAACTCGGCTATCAAAGGGTAGACACAGTTGTTTCTCAAGGCACTTTTGCCGTTAGGGGGGATATACTAGACGTTTTTGCAATAAATGCTAGCAATCCTTATCGCATAGACTTTTTTGGTGATACCATTGAAGCCATTAAAGAATACGATGTTGAAACAAGGCAAAACTTAGGGTATATTGGCAGAATAAAAATCTTGCAATCAACCGAGTTTATTTTTGCCGATGATGACATAAACTCTTTTAAGAAATTGCTTAAAGAAGAAATTGAAAGTTCAAACAAAAACCAAAGACAAAGAAGAAATGAACTTTTAGACGATATTGAACTTTTAATTGAAACCAAAGCCTATGATAGACTTGATGTACTTGGCGTGCTCTTTAAAGACTCGGCAACGATATTTGATTTATTACCAAATGAAACGGTGGTAATATTCGATGAGCCAAAACTAATAAACGAAGTGGCAAACTTAAACTACACCGAGTTTATCGAAAGGTATAAGTCCTTGCTAGATGGTGGGGAAGTATTTTCGTTTGCAAATAAAAACTTAATGGATATAGATGCCCTTAAAGAAAGGTTAAAGAAGTTTAGGCTTGTTGCAATGCAAACACTGTCAACAGCCATACCGTTTTTTAATCCACTTAAAATAATAAACCCACAAACATCTGGTGTTGCCGATTATCAACTAGATTTTAAAGAAGTGTTTACCGATATTGATAATTGGTTAAAATCAGGTTATTCGATAACCGTATGCACGGGCGATGTGAAAAGAGCAGATAAGTTTAACTTTGAACTTTCCTTAAAAGGCATTGCATCTGCCATTGAAACTAATGGCGACTTAAGGGGCGTTGACATAAGACTGCAAAAACTCGAAAAAGGCTTTATTTTTCACGAAGAAAAGGCAGTCGTTATAGGCAGTGGCAATCTTTTTGCAAAAGCACCAAGTTCAAGAGCAAGAAAAACAAAACAAACATTTTTCTCTGCACCAGAAGTGGGGGACTACTGCGTTCACGAAACACACGGCATAGGAAGGGTTTTAGGAAACAAGAAAATAAGTTCAACCGAAGGCACGAAAGACTACATTGCCGTAGAATATTATGGTGGTGACATTTTATATATACCTGTAGAGCAAATGGACATACTCTCAAGGTATTTAGGAAGTGATAAAAAGCCACGCCTTTCTAAAATTGGTGGAAAGGACTTTGAAAACATTAAGAAAAGGGTTAAAGAAAGCATTAAAAAGATGTCTTTCGACCTAAAGAAATTATATCAAGAGAGAGAAGAATTAAAAGGTTATCAGTTTACTAACGATGATGAACTTCAAAACATATTCGAAAGTAAATTCCCTTTTGAAGATACTCCTGACCAAATAACAGCAAATCAAGATATCAAAAATGATATGACAAGTGCTAAGGTTATGGATAGGCTGGTTTGTGGCGACGTTGGGTTTGGCAAAACCGAAGTGGCATTTAGGGCTGTGTTTAGGGCGATTGCAGATGGAAAGCAAGTGGCTTTTCTTGCGCCAACAACAATACTCACCGAACAACATTACAACACGGCAGTTCAAAGATTTAGTGACTTTGGAATAAAAATTGCAGTATTAAACAGGTTTAAAAGTAAAAAAGAGCAAGATAAAATAATTTTAGGCCTAAAAAATGGTGATATCGATTTTGTAATAGGCACGCATAGGCTTCTTAGCAAAGATGTAGAATTTAAGGACTTAGGGCTACTCGTTCTCGATGAAGAGCAAAGGTTTGGCGTTGAGCATAAAGAAAAGATTAAACTTCTAAAAAGTAATATTGATGCCATAACGCTAACGGCAACACCTATTCCAAGAACGCTCCATATGTCACTTTCGGGAATAAGGTCTATAAGCACCATTAACACCCCACCTAAAAAGCGTTTGCCTGTGCAAACCTATGTTTGTGAGCAGACGGATATGCTAATAAAAGATGCTTTAACAAGAGAAATAAACAGGGGTGGTCAAGCCTTCATTCTCTATAACAGGGTAGATAGTATCTTTAATTTTGCAAGCAGTATTGAAGCGCTTTTGCCTAATGCCAAAATTACCGTCGTGCACGGACAAATGGACGAAAAGATTATGGAACAAAGCATAATGCAGTTTTATCGTGGCGAAAGCGACGTGCTTATTTCCACAACCATAATAGAAAACGGATTAGACCTGCCTAAAGCCAATACCCTTATAGTTATCGATGCCGATAGGCTTGGGCTTTCAACCCTTTACCAATTAAAAGGCAGGGTTGGAAGAAGCGATAGGCTAGCATACGCATATTTTACATTTAAAAGGGAAAAAATACTATCGCAAAATGCTTTTGAAAGGTTAAACGCCATAGTAGAGTTTACCGAAATGGGCAGTGGCATAAAAATTGCTATGCGAGACCTAGAAATAAGGGGTGCAGGCAATATTTTGGGTGCTGAGCAACACGGACACATGGAAAAAATCGGTTATGAACTTTATTCAAAACTTTTAAGGGAAGAAATAGAAGGCAAAGAAGAAATAGTTCCAGAACTCGATGTAAGGCTTTCTGCATTTATACCAGACTCTTATATAGATAGCAATGCCTTAAAAATGGATGCATATAAGGAAATCGCTGAGATATCTTCGCTAGAAAGTGAAGTTGAGTTTAGAAATTCTATTATAGATGCATATGGTAGTTTGCCAGAAGAAACAGATAACTTAATCGACATTGCCGTTGTGAAAATGTTAGGAACAAAACTTGGCGCTAAAAAAATTGTTGTCACTAAAGACCAAACATCAATTATAATGAACGATTTTTCTATATTTTCATCGGAAAAGTTACAAAGTGCTATGGATAAATTTAGTGATTCGGTTAAAATTGCTATGTCGGTTGAACCAGCCATTGAATTTTTAAGAAATAGTGAGACAAATGCTGATATGCTAAAAAAGGTTCGTGCATTTATGGTTAGTGCTGTAAAAAACTAACAAAAATTTATTAGAATACCAAAAAAATTATGTATTTAGTTGCAAAAAATTGGTAGATAGTATATAATCTATAAGATAATATCAATTATGACTTAATTTGGGAGACTATTTATGAGAAAGTTTTTCGTTACAATAACAACAATCTTGCTCGTTGGAGTTTTGTGCCTATCATCACTTTTTGGGTGCAAACTTATAACAACGAATACTGAAAGAGACATGAAACAAGTTGTTGCAACAGTTAAAATTGACGATGCACCAATGAAAACCATTTATAAACAAGACTTAGTTGTTGCTTATAACAATTACATCAATAATACCGGCGATTATAGCACAGCGCCAAATGAACTTTTTAAGGAAGTAATAGACTCTCTAATCCAAAATGCAGTTCTCGTTCAATATTCAATGAAGCATTTTGCAGACAAGTTAGATATTTCAGGTGATGAAAAGTGGGAAATAGAAACTTATCTTGACGATAAAGATATTCTCGACTGCGAATACAATGCTTACTTAAAATTTGAAGAACTTGTTGATGGTTATATCAAAGACAAGCCAGAAGATAAAGTAGGCGATACTTATACGGGTTCTGTAAGGGTTGTTCCAACAGGCGCAACTGTAGAAACAGAAATAGAAGATAGCAGAAAACAAAGATATATTGATACTTTCTGGCAAGAAATAATAGTTCCAAACTACAACGCATATGTTAAGACAATCAATGCGTTAAAAGCAAATGACCTTTTGGGTGATTATGAATACGGCGAAATTGATACTATTGAATATTTCAATCAAGTTTTAACTTCTTATCAAGAAGGCGTTCTTGTTGGAAAACTTCAAGAAGACATTGAAAAAGAAGCACGCAGTGTTGTCGATTATAACAAGGTAAAAGAACTATACGAAATTAAGTATAATAGCCAAGAAGACAATGCTAGTTTAGATAGTGCAATATCAAGCATCGGTGCAAATAGCCCTATTTTATATGGACAAGATGGATACGGCATGGTATATCATATTTTGTTAAAAGCAGACAAGGCGATGACTGATGAAATTGCAGAGTTAAAAGAAAAATACAAAAAAGATAACGGCTCTCCTGCTTATGAACTAAGTGCTTATAGAACAGACAGAGCAAATATCTTTAAGGATATTACAGCGCAAGACCAAAGAACAAGTTGGATTGAATCTAAGTATGACTTCGGTGGCGAAACTACAGCAATAAAAGGATATACAAAAGCATTTACAGGCGATTATACGCTAAATAGTGAAGAGGCGTTGCCTTTCTTTGGTGATGTTGTTCACCTAAATGAACAAGATGTAAATGAAGATGATTATAGAGCAAGATATCGTGTTGATGATGTTAAGAAATTTAGTTTAAGCGAAATTCTTTCTATTATTAACGAATATTTGTATAATGGCTCGGCAGATGTTTCAAATGTAACAGACCGTGCAGTATATACAGCAACAACGGTAAACCCTAATTACGATAAGAGGGTTAAAGAATTGATGTTTGCTTTCTCTCAAGACGACAGCGACTCAGCGCTTAACACTTATAAAGGATATGCTATTAAGCCAACACTCGATGGCACAGAAAAAGAAGAGTGGATGCCAGAATTTGCAACGGTTGGTAGAGAACTAATTAAAAAAGACCAAAAAACATTTATGCTTGTTGCAACAGACTATGGTTATCACATCATGTTCTTCTCTGAATATTTTGGAAACGGATACGCTTATGCAACATTAGAAGAATATTTGAATAAAGAATTCAAGTTCTCTAATAGCGACATTACATCTTGGGAACAAGAGTTCGATTATATGGTAAATAATTATAAGGATTATGAAAATACCAATAATTACTTATATGTATTATATAACGAACTTGCATCAACATATGTAGAACATGCTTATGAAATAGCAACTGAAACAATCTATGACCAATATGCAGAAGACTCAAATGTTGTTGTTAGATACAAAGATGCATATAAAGATTTAATTGAAGAATAAAACTTTTATAAGGGCAATACGGTTTTCGTTTTGCCCTTTATATTAGGTCAAAGTGCAAAACTATAAAATATTACAATTATATTGTTAAATTATGATATTATTTTTTGATACCGAAACAACGGGGCTATATCCCGGACAAATATGTCAACTTTCATACATAATGCAAACAAAAGAAGGCATAAAATCAAAAAACTTTTTCTTTAGCGTTGATTATGTAGAGCCAAGTGCACTTGCAGTGCACGGCTTTTCGGTGCAAAAATTAAAAGACTTGTCTTTAGGCAGGAAGTTCTCTTTCTTTTTTGAAGAGATTTATAAAGACTTTGAAAAAGCCGATTTAATATGTGCCCATAACACAAACTTTGATTTTTCGTTTATGCGAAAAGAATATGAAAGGTTAAATGAAACATTTTATATTAAAAACGAATTTTGCTCAATGAAAAAATCAACTCCTATTTGCAAACTTCCAAGAAAGAATGGGGTAGGTTATAAATACCCAAAACTCAGCGAACTATGTGAGCATGTGGGAATTACAGACTTAGAAATCAGCAATCAAGTTTGCTCTTTGTTTGGCACAAACTCATCTTTTCACGATGCAAGGTTTGACACTTCGGCACTATACTTGGCAGTTAATAAATGCATACAATTAGGATACTTTAAGGACTTAAACGAATATTTATGATAAAGATTGAAACACACGCACACACAGGTGGAAGTTGGTGTGCATTATGCGAACTAAAAGAAATTTTTAGGCACTATAAAAGTTATGGCTATGGTGGAATAGTTGTAACAAACCATTATTCTTATGCAGAATACAAAAGTCACGAGTGCAAAAGTTTTAGAGACTATGCAAAATACTTTTTATCCTTAATCGATAGTGCTATAGATATGGGCAAAAAGCATAATATGAAGGTGTTTTATGGCGCTGAAGTAAGGTTAAATAGTGATAAAACCGAGTATATGCTTTATGGTTTTGACAAAAACTTTTTGCTTGATAATGCAAACCTTTGGGAGTTTACGCAAGGTGAACTTTTTAAGATTGCAAATTTAAACGGACTATTTATGTATCAAACACACCCTTTTAGGCAGGGGGTAACGGTGGGCGATGCAAGGTTTATGCACGGCGCTGAAAGTTTTAACGGACACTTTCACCATGTAAACAATAACGTGCCAGCAAAAGAGTTTTGCAAGCAAAATAATTTAATAGAAATGAGTGGCACAGACTTTCACGACCCAGGTCAACCTGTTACTGCCGGAATTTATATTCCAGAAGATATAAACGATAATAAGGGGCTTGTTAAATACATAATGTCAAAAAAAGCAAAACTTGCCAATGAAAGAGATATGTATATCGACTGGCTAATTAAGTATAAGGCAAGTGAAGGCGTTATCCTAGATAGAGAAAACTTAAAAGAATAAAAAAATAAAATAAAAAAATCGGTTTTAATAAACCGATTTTTTTGTTTTTTTGATGTAAAGTTTAGCCTTCCATTATATGCATATTCCTAATTTCTGCATTTTTAATTTTGTCGGTTACAGAGTATGCATGCGTTTCAAGGTTTAAGCAAGTTGCATCGCTAAGGTTTTGCTTTTTAAGTTCATTTATCAGCATTTTACAAAGGTCTTCAATAATTTGGCATTTTAAGTTAGATTCATCTAAACTATTTCCATATTCTAAAAGTCCTTCAAGCGAAGGCTCGCACTCAGAAAGAATTGGCAGGTCTCTAAGCCCCTTAAACGCCCATTTATAAAAAGGTTGATAAGTGTTGTTAATTAGATATATAGCAGACATAAAGTTTTTAACAAACTCGCAAATAGCAAAACTTGCACTACCCCTTTCGCCGTGAGATATGCACCTTGAATAGTTGTATTGACCAGATTGACCAGCAAGAATTAAGGCCTTAGCAAGTTTTTTTAGTTTAACATCGTGTGGATAGCCCTTCAAAAGATTATTTCTAACCTTCATAAAATCACTATTTTCCCCATAAAAAATCTTGCCGTTAGTTGCAGTTGATAGCGAGTGTTCTGGCACAAAAAACCACCATTTAACATCGTTTGGGATATCGCTAACCCCCAAAAACTTTTTATAAAAGTCTTCTATGATGATAACGCCGTGCCTGTCTCCACCAACGGGGCTTAATATCTTTCGCTTAAAGCCCATATATTCTCGTGGCAATTTTGCATAAGCCCTTTCTAACTTAAAGCCAAACTCATCATAGTCTTTTTGGGTTATAAACATACAAAACCCCATGTCAAAATCATGGTCTTGACTAGATAAATCATCATAGCCATAACACTCAGAGCCTTCGCCTACAAGTCCAACAGTAATTTTATCAGCATGCTCACTAAACTCTTTTTCAATCATAGGTTTGCCGTAATCGTTAAAATAACTTAAAGCAAGGTCAAGTCCTTTCATAAATTTCTCCACTTAATTTTTCAAAATCATCAGCAATTTTATCATAGCCAAACTGCCTAAAAGACGGCGCACATTTTTCAAGCACGTAAGCATAATATCCATTTTGGACAATGCTTTCATCAGTTAAAAGCCCAAAGGCAGTAAACAAGCAGTCAACTATCTTGTTTTTTTCTTGCATTTTATCGTATAGGTGAGCCATGTTTACATAGGTGATTGCGCCATCTAAAAGTTTAGTTTCGCCTTCTAAAAAGTTAAGGGCGTTTTGATAACACATTTCAGCACCACTATAGTCTAAAAGGTCAACGAGCGTTAGTGCTTTGTTGTTATAAAAACCTGCTAGAAAAGGTTTGCTTTTTTCACCATTTTTGTCATAAATCTTAAAAGCCTTGTCATAAAGAGTAAGTGCTTGTTGTGGCTTATTAAAGGCTTTAAGGGTGGTTGCCATATTAAGATAAATGGTTGCAGAAGAAAAGTTGTCTTCAGCCTTAAGCAAAGATATAAGTTCGCTTGCTCTATCTATTGCTTTAAGGCCATTATCTTTGTCAAAAACCTTTCTTAAATGCCCCAAAAGTTCGTTTACAATAGAAAGTTCGCCTTGAAGGTCTAAAAGAGATTGTGCTTCTTTTTGCCAATAAAAAAGCAGTCTTCCTGCTTCAACATAGTCGTTTTTATTATAGCAAGCGTCAAGTTTTTGAATAATTCTGCTAACGGGAATTCGTTCTTTTGGCGCATTTTCATTTGGATAGTAAAAAGATTTGCCATCACAAAGTTTGCATTGTGGCTCTTTATAATCAAAAGAATCAAGCATAATTGCTCCTTAAAAATAATATATTTTTATTTTAACATACAAATAAAACATAATCAATAAAATTAGGAAAAAACACTTGATAAAAAATAAATGATTTGATAAAATAAATAAAAGTAATAGGGGTATCGCCAAGTGGTAAGGCAACGGACTCTGACTCCGTCACTTCGTTGGTTCAAATCCATCTACCCCTGCCAAATAAATCAAAGCCACAGCCGTTTTAGACTATGGCTTTGATTTATATTATACAATTAAACAAAGTTAATAATAAGTTAATATTTGTTTGATAAAATTATTATGTAAAATAATAAATGCAAGTTAGGGATTAGTTATGGCAAAAAAGAAATTAGTTAAAAGAGGCAAGTGGTGGTTTAGGGGCTTAAAAACCTTGATGCAATGCCGTTATAAGGCACCAGAGTTTGTTTATCTTGAGGGTAAGCCTTTTGAAGACGGCTCTCTAATTTTAAGCAATCATGAAGGTACAGATGCACCAATGTCATTAGAGATGTATTTAGATAAGCCTGTTAGAATGTGGGGCGCCCACGAAATGAATTCAGGTCTTATTAAAATGTACAAATATCAAACAAGGGTATACTATCACGAGAAAAAGCATTGGAACTTGCATCTAGCAAGGCTATTTTGCTTGATTGCTTCTCCACTTACAAACTTATTCTACAAAGGCTTAAATTTAATTTCAACATATAAAGACGTTAGATTTTTTAGCACGATAAAAGAAAGTTGTAAGGCTATTCAAAATAAGGAAAACATCGTTGTATATCCAGAAGATTCTTCTAAAGGCTATTTGGCAACGCTAGAAGGTTTTTATGCAGGGTTTATGGTGTTTGCAGAGTCTTGCTATAAAAAATCACTTGATATTCCTATCGTTGTTTCATACTTTAGAAAAAAACAAAAGGTATTTGTTTTTGATAAACCTATAAAATATTCACACCTTATGCAAAAATGTCAAACAAAAGAAAAGGCTATAGAATATTTACTAAATAGATGTAACGAAATAGGTGCTATGGATTTAAGCGAGTTTCTACCTAAACAAGATGACCAAGAAAAATCAGCATAAAAAATTTTTTGATTAAAGATAATAAAAAAAGGGCAAAATCTTGCTCTTTTTTTAACTTTAAAATAAAAAGTAAAACAAATTTATAAAAATCTATTGACAAAGTTATTATATATTCATATAATAAACAAAACATTTATTTATAAGTTTTAAGGAGAAAATATGGATATAATAGCAAAATTTTTAGGGGATATATTTACCGGAAACCTAGCAGTTGTTGAATATATAATAAGGCTTATTCTTGCCATTGCTTTAGGCTTTTCTATAGGATTAGAAAGAAAAATGAGACTAAAAGAAGCAGGCCCAAGAACGCACACCATAATGTGTTTAGGAGCATGTTTATTTACCCTTTTATCAATCGGTGCTTTTTCAGGCTCTGACCCAGCAAGAATTGCAGCGCAAATAGTTCCCGGAATAGGCTTTATCGGTGCAGGCATGATTTTCTATCGCAAAAACGCTATTCACGGCTTAACAACGGCAGCAGGGGTATGGACAACGGCTGCAATCGGTATGGCAGTGGGTGCAGGTTGGTATATAGTTTCGCTTGTTGCAACAACCTTAATAATATTTATTCAATACGTAATGCACACAAACTTTAAGGTGTTTAAAACAAGCAAGTTAATAAAGTTAAAAGTTGTGTTTATAGATAATGATGGCGATGTTAGTGATATGGTAAGAAAAATGTTTGGCGTTGAGCGTTTTAGCAAAATCAGTGCCAAAAAAGAAGGTGAAGACTTTGTGTTTAACGTGGTTGTAAGCACTGATAAAAATATAAGTGCAAACGATATTCACGACATGATAAAATCAAACCAAAACATCTTATCGATATCTAGAGAAGATGATGAAGAATAAAAAACAATTAAAAGGTAGTGGCTAGATGGTCATTACCTTTTTTCATAAAACCTTGACTTAAAATATGTATAGTGATAAAATATATATAAAGACATAAAGGTAGACAAAAAATGGTTAATATTTTAATTGTAGATGATGACAAAAATATTAGAAAACTTTTGCAAGTTGTGCTTGAAAGGCAGGGCTTTAACGTGCATTTGGCAAGTGATGGCTTAGAAGCATTAAGGGTTATAGACCAAGTAAAAATTGACCTTGCTATAGTCGATATAATGATGCCAAATATAGATGGATATGAGTTTACAAAAACGCTTAGAGATGGAAATGCTGATTTATCAGTTTTGATGATTTCTGCAAAAGATATGGTGGAAGATAGAAAGAAGGGCTTTATGGTTGGCATAGATGATTATATGACAAAGCCTATTGATATAGAAGAATTTCTTTTGCATGTAAAAGCACTACTTCGCCGTGCAAAAATCAATGATGAAAAAAAGATTATCATAGGCGATGTTGTAGTTGACAGCGACAGTTTGACCGTTACAAAAAATGGAGAAACGCAAGTGCTTCCACAAAAGGAATTTTTATTGCTCTTTAAATTACTTTCTTATCCAGACAAGATTTTTACAAGAATACAACTTATGGATGAAATATGGGGTATGGACTGCGATACGGGTTGGGAAACAGTAACCGTGCATATCGCAAGATTAAGAAAGCGTTTTGAAGGTTGGCAAGAGTTTGAAATTCAGTCGATAAGGGGCTTAGGATATAAGGTGGTAAAATCAAAATGAAATTAAACTACTTAAAAGGCAGTTCAAAAGATATAACAGACAAAAAAAGGCGAAGAAAAATTCGTTCTATGTTCGTTTTATCGGTATTTTTTATACTGATAGCAACCTATCTGCTTATGGCTTTAATGCTATTTATATTGACTAAACTTGACATCTTGCATGTGGAAATGCTTTCGCTATCAACGTGGCTACTATTACTTATATTTTTGGTGGCAAGTTTTATTGTTGGCTCTATTTTAACCATAATAGTAAGTAAATTCGTGCTTGGTGCAGTAAACACGGTTGCAGAAGGCATGAGTGCGCTTGCTAAAGGCAATTATGATGTTAGAATAGACCTTGGCAAAAATGAAGAGTCAAAGCAACTTGCAAACGGTTTTAACAAACTTGCTCAAGAATTAAAGTGCACTCAAATGCTTAGGTCAAACTTTGTAAACGAATATGCACACGAGTTTAAAACGCCAATAGTGTCAATAAAAGGATTTGCTGAACTTTTAAAGCAAAAAGATTTAACAGAAGAACAAAAACAAGAATATTTAGATGTAATCATTGAAGAAGCAAATAGACTTACATCTCTTTCTACAAACTCACTAAACCTATCCAAGATAGAAGACCAAAGAATTTTAAGCGAAAAATCAAGGTTTAATTTATCTGAACAAATAAGAAACAGCATATTGCTTTTAGAAAAAAATTGGCAACAAAAAAATATAGAGTTTTTGATATCTCTTGAAGAATATGAGATAACGGCAAACGAAGAAATGCTAAAACAAGTTTGGATAAACCTTGTTGACAATGCAATAAAGTTTTCTAACGAAAGTGGCTTGATAGAGATAGAACTATTTGAAGAAAAAGATAAAATTGTGTTCACTATCACAAATGGTGGAAAAATAATTAGTCAAGACAATTACGATAAAATATTTGAAAAGTTTTATAGATTAGATAGTAGTGGAAACGGGCACGGAGTAGGGCTTGCAATAGTTAAAAAAATTGTTGAACTTCACAGTGGAAGCGTGTCTGTTTTTAGCGAAAATGCTAGGACAAAATTTACTGTAAAATTGCCACTATAGTATGTTAAAAAATTTAGTAATTTTTTATATAACAATGTGTAAATAATTGCTATAAAAAAATAATTATGCTAAAATCATATTAACGATATATTTATGGAGAAGAAAAATGGCAGATTTAAAAGTTGGTTTTGGTAGAGTTAATATCACTCCACCAATGGGAATATTTGTTACAGGTTATGCAGTAAAAAGATATGCTGACGGCGTTCTAGATGAGTTAGAAATAAATGCTATCGCACTTGATGATGGAAACAAAAGAGTAGTTATGCTTTCTGTTGACAATATAGGCATAGCAAAAGTTTATTATGAAGAATTTAAAAATACTATTTGCGAACAAGTTGGCTTAAAGAGAGAAGAACTATTTATTCACAGCACCCATACCCACACAGGTCCTGCATTAAGACCTGTTAGTGGTGAAGAAGAATTGAAAATGGTTGAAGAATATAAAGCCTTTGTCATCAAAAGATGCGTTGACGCTAGTAACTTTGCACTCGCTGATTTAAAACCAGCAAAAATGGGTTATGGTTTGGCAAAAGCACCAAACATTGCCTTCATTAGAAGATATCGCATGAAAGACGGCAGTGTAAAAACAAACCCAGGCGTTAACAATCCAGATATTCTTCATCCTATTGGGGAAACTGATGATAGCGTTAGCGTTATCCGTTTTGATAGAGAAAATGCTGAAACAATTGTTCTTGCAAACTTTGGTTGCCACCCAGACACTGTTGGTGGATGCAAAATTTCTGCAGACTGGCCGGGTTTTACAAGGCGTTTTGTTGAAAAAGCAATCGATAACACAAAGTGTATATTCTTTAACGGCGCAGAAGGTGACGTAAACCACGTTAACGTTCATCCTACTAGTGGTGACTTTAACGATATGTTCAACGACTTTGACGGATGCTCTCGTGGATATGGCCACGCAAGACATATGGGAAGAGTTATTGCAGGTGCTGTTATGCAAGTTTATGATAAAGTAAACTACACTGATGACACTGAAATTAAATGTTTGCAAAGAACTTATGATATTCCAGCAAACGTTCCAGACCCAAAAGATATGCCACTTGCAAAAAAATATCACGAATTGCATTTAGCAGGCAAAGATGATGAAATTCCATATAAAGCAATGATGCTTACAACAGTTGTGTGTGAAGCAGCAAGAATGGTAAGACTAGAAAATGGTCCTGAAAGTTTCCCATTTTTACTCAGTGCAGTTTCAATCGGCAAAGTTGCTCTACTTGGTATTCCAGGCGAACCATTTAATGGAATAGGCAGTGCATTAAAACAAACAGAAGGCTATGATATGATTGTGCCTTGCTGTTTAGTGAATAGTCACGAAGGTTATTTCCCAATGCAAGACTCTTATGATGAAGGTGGCTATGAAGCAAGAGTTTCTAACTTTAAGGCTGGCGTTGCTGAAAAGATTATTGCATATGGCAAAGAAATGTTAACAGATTTAAGAAAATAATAATATAATAATAGGAAATAAAGGTTAATCAAAGAGCAAGGGCGTTCCCCTTGTTTTTTGATGCAAAGAAGGAAAAGATTATGGAGATACTTTTAAGTTTAGCAATAGCATTGTTCGCAGGGCTAATGCTATCAAGGGTTGCAAAACTACTTGGACTTCCTGCAGTAACTGCATATTTAGTTGCAGGTATACTCATCGGCCCATTTTGCTTAGGAAGACTTGGAGTTCAAGGCTTGGGTTTTTCACATGGACTTCTTGAAGACATGGGCATAATTTCAGACGTTGCACTTGGCTTTATTGCCTTTGCAATAGGTAATGAATTTAGACTTTCTCAATTAAAAACAATAGGAAAGCAAGCAACGATAATAGGTATATTACAAGCCGTTATAACAACTATAGTTGTTGATATAGCACTCATTACATTGCATTTTATAATTCCTGATAAATTCCCAATGTCAGCAGCAATCATCATGGGTGCAATAGCCGCCGCAACAGCCCCAGCAGCAACACTTATGGTTGTTCGCCAATACAAGGCAAAAGGCCCTGTAACTGGTGTTTTACTTCCTGTAGTTGCTCTAGACGATGCTGTTGGCCTTGTAATATTCTCAATTTCATTTGGCGTGGCAAGGGCTTTAGAAGAAAGCGTAAGCATCTTAGCAATCGTTGTTGAACCTATTGCTGAAGTTGTTATGTCAGTTGGACTTGGCGCTATTATGGGATATGTCTTTACCTTCTTTGAAAGGTTTTTCCACTCTCGTTCAAAAAGACTTGCAATGAGCGTTGCGTTTGTTTTCTTAACTGTGGGAATTTCAATGATTGAGTTTGAAATAGGTGGACTTGAATTCCGTTTCTCATCGCTTCTTGCATGCATGATGCTTGGCACAATTTTCTGTAATATTTGTGATTTTTCGGCGCAACTTATGGATAGGCTTGACAGATGGACGGCACCGATATTTATTTTGTTCTTCGTTATAAGTGGTGCAGAGTTAGACTTAAATGTTTTAACCGATTTTATAATCGTTCTAATCGGCGTAGTTTATATCTTGTTCCGTTGCTTAGGTAAATATTATGGTGCATCATTTAGTGCAAGGCTTTCAAAAAGTGAGCCTAACATTGTTAAATATTTAGGTATAACACTTTTTCCACAAGCAGGTGTTGCACTAGGCATGGCAATAACCGTTGGCAACGCAATGGGTGGTGCTATTGCCACAATAGTTGCAAATCTAACATTGTTCTCAGTTTTAATTTATGAACTTGTTGGCCCATATCTAACAAAGATTGCATTAACCCGTGCTGGTGAAATTAACCCAGAAGGCAAAATTAGTCAAAGAAACATTGACAGTCAACTTTCTAGCGACATAAAATAGATTTAATAAAAAACTTGCCCCTACCCAAAAGGTGGGGGTTTTTATTTATAAAAATAAATAAATTTGTTAAAAATTGTTTATTTTTTATGATTAGTGTGGTATAATTAGGCAAAAGATTTTCAAAAGGAGAACGGCATAAATGACAAAGAGAATAAGCCTATCAAAAATGCTTTTAATAATTGTCTTATCGCTTGTTGTTTTGTCAAGTGCTTTTGTCCTTCCTAACAATGCTTTTGCCAACTCGGTTATTTTCTTAGATGTAATTAATTCTAGTTTTGAAAACACTAATTTAGAGCAGTATGATAAGCCTTTTGCAACCGATTGGATTATAAACAACGGCAGTTTTGATGCAGATAATGTAAATATAATTTCAACTAACGCTTATGATAAAATCAATTATTGGCAGTTTGAAAAGGGAACATACTTTGTTGAGAGCCAAAATTTTATTGATATACAAAGCGCCGAATATATTTTTGGTGTTAAGTTTATATTTTCTAACATCAATGATAGTTGTGCTCTTGTGGTTAAAGGTTATAATGCAAATGGCGAACTTATATCGACAAACAAAGGTGAGACTATTGAAAGCAAGCAAGAATTTATTGGCATGTGGCAAGAAACTTTTGTAACGGCTGAGATAAGTGATAATGTAAAGAAAATAAAAATTTCAATTGAAATTAATGCTAATAATGGCACTGTTGGTATAGACAATGTTTATGCTCATAAAAACTTTATCAGTGTTTATGATGGAGCATCAATATCTTTAGAAAGAAATGTTTTATTACTTCGTTTTACTGCAAAAATTGATGCCGATATTTATAAAACCTTTGTAGATAATTATGAAAATGTAAGCGTAGGCATGGTTTTTGCACCAAGAAAGCAAGTTGTGGCTGTGGGAGAGTTTACTATTAAAGGTATTCCAGAAGACGGCAATGTAAAAGTCATAACTTCTAATCACTGGAACAATCCAGAGTCGTATCAACAAAGTGGATATTACACTTATAGTTGTGCATTTGGTGGGGATTATAGTTCATTAGAAAAAATAATAGAGATTTTGGTTGTTTCAAGACCTTTTATAAAATATACCGAAAATGGCAGAGAAAAAATTATTTATTCAAGTTGGAATTTAGAAAATAACTGTCGCTCAATGCGTCAGGTGGCAACACTTGCAAAGCAAGACACAGATGTTTATAATAGTTATGATTTAGACCAACAAGAAATAATTTCAGCCTTTGTTGAAGGAAGAGTTCCAAATTTTGAAGGTTTAGATTAGTGCATAGATAAAATAGATAAAAAAGCAAAATAAAAATGCAGTTGAAAGTCAACTGCATTTTCTTTTTTAATTATTTTTCATTTTGCTCAGCAAACCATCTTTTAACAAACTCAGCAAGAGCAATAGAAAGTTGCTCAATATCCCAACCTGTAGTGTTTATTATCAAATGATAAGAATTTCGGTTTCCCCACTCGCCATCGGCAATGAGATAACGGGTTCTGGCACGATTTTTGTCTATTCGTTTAATCATTTTTTTGAACTGCTTGTATGTAAAAGACTTTTCATCGCCCGTTGCACGCTCTTGGCAACGCTTAATTTTAGCATCCATATCAGCGCAAATAAATAGGTTAAGTGGATTTTTATCGTGAAGAAGAACGTCTGCATTTCTACCAACAATAATGCAGTTTTTCTTGTTATTCGCAATTTCTTCAATAACAAGTCTTTGTTCTCTCAAAAGGTTAACGTCAGGTGCGTTTATGTATATTGGTGACATAAAAGAGTGGTGGAAAGATAGGGTATACGTTTGCCACACGTGGTTATTTAGCGTGTGTTCAACATAATCTTCATCAACGTTATGCCTTTTTGCAATTTCGGTGATAATTTCTCTGTCATAATAGTCATAATCAAGAATTTCTGCAAGCCTTTTTCCAAGTTCTCTACCACCACTACCGAACTCTCTGCTAATAGTAATTATATTCATTTTAGCCCCCTTTATATATGTATTAAGTAAATGCTACTTTTATATTTACTATAATAATTATACTATAACTTTATTCAAATATCAATACCCTTTTTAGAATTTGTGTTAAATCAGGCGTTTTGTCTATAAAAAAACAAAAAAATCAGCACGGAAGTATCCGTGCTGATAAAATTTTAATTTTAGTTAATTAGTTGTTTTCTTGTTTTTCTTTGCGTTTTGCAATTATATATTTAATAAGAACTATTAAATAATGAACAACAAGACCAACAGCAATTGCTTTAACTAAGTCAAATATAACTGTTAGTGCAAATGTTATAACAAGAACTAAAATGTTGTTCCACTCTTTGCTCTTGCAAATACTAACGAATTGTCGCCACTCGCTCATGTTATATGCAACCATAATTAAAATCGATGCAATAATAGGCATAGGGATATAAGATGCAAGTGGCATTAAAACAACGAGAACAAGCAAAAGCACAACTGCGTGCACCATGCCAGAAAGTGGAGATTTGCCACCATTTTTAACGTTTGCAGCCGTTCTTGCAATTGCACCCGTTGCAGGTATTCCACCGAAAAAGCCAACAAGCATATTACTTGTTCCAAGTGCTATAAGTTCTGTGTTTGAGTTGTGCTTATCGCCAACCATTTTGTCAGAAACAACGCAAGATAAAAGCGATTCAATACCAGCAAGTAGTGCAATGGTAAATGCGCTAGGTAAAAGTGCAAGTATTCTTTCGCCCGTAATTTCAGGAAGGCTAAACTTTGGAAGGTCAGATGATATTGTGTAAAGCGAGCCGATTGTGTTAGCGTTAACAACTGAGATAAGGCATACGAGTGCGCCAACGATAACGGCTATTAGCGATGCAGGAATTTTTTTGAAAATCTTTGGCCAAACAATAAGAATTGCAAGTCCAAGAAGTCCAACGCCAAACGCCCAAAAATTAAAAGTAGAAAAATGCTCAATTATTAAAGAAAGTTTTTCGGTCGTTTCAATGGCGACTGTGCCAGCAGGATAGGTAAGTCCAAAAAAGTCTTTAAGTTGGCCTATTGCAAGGGTTACTGCTATACCAGAAGTAAAACCAACAGTTATTGAGTGTGGAATAAACTTGATTAGCGAGCCAACTCTTAAAAGACCCATAAGGATAAGCAAAATACCTGCCATAATGGTTGCAAGGAAAAGCCCGTCCATACCTTGAGTGAGTATTATTCCAGCAACAATGGTTGCAAAAGCAGCAGTTGGTCCTGTTATGTTAACTTTACTGCCACCTAAAAGCGAAGCAAAAAACCCAGCAATAATGGCTGTAAAAAGTCCTGTTTCTGGTCTTGCGCCCGAAGCAATGGCAAGCGCAATAGATAGTGGAAGCGCAATGATTGCAACGATAACGCCTGCAATTATGTCCGAAAGATAGTCTTTTGTTTTATAGCCCTTAAAAGCCGATAAAACCTTAGGTTCAAATAATTTCATAAACAATCTCCTTTGTGCTAAAACATTATATAATAAACAAAAATAAAAGGCAATAAAACTAAAACAAAAAACATTAAAAATTTAATTAAAATTTAAGAGATGCTATGTAGTGCAAAATATAAACTCGCTTTATTTCAATAATAGTTATTATCATAGCATTATAATATAACTCACATATAAGTTGAAACAAAAAAAGAGCGCTCAAATAGCACTCTTTATTATTGTGGAGTTTGTGAAACATAAAACTACTCTTTTAACATACATAAGGTTTAGCAATTTATCTTATTTGACAATTGATTGTTTTCGCAAATTCTATTTATTTGTCCTTGTATAATAAGTGGTGAGAAAATAAGGCCAATAATTAATAGATTCAATATTAAAGTGCAAATTCTTTTATCTTCGCCATTAAGAGTTTTTAAGATTGAACATAATTTCCATTGCCAAATAATTCCATAAATTCCTAAAGTAAAAACTGTTAGTGTAATAATCAAAAAAGATGGCGTTTTGCTCAAATTTTTTTTAACTAGAGATGATTGAATACTCCCTACCCAATATAAAAGATACACGCCGGCTAAAGAAGCTTGACCTAATATTGCTATCAGTAAAAACATTTTGAATCGATTTCTTAAATGCATATCAAATCTCCTTAAAAACATAAAAAAATGCGTCAACCGAAGTCAACGCACAAAAAACGCAAACTCCGATTGTCGCTAAACTAACCATAACAAAACAAGATATACTCTCTTGACTCTACTATGTGGAATTTGCATTTTTATCAAATTCTAAAAGCAAAGCCAAAATAGGGTATAAAACCCATGTAAAAAGAGATACCTAATTTTGTTATTTAGTTAGTTTAGCATTATTAATATATCACATATTTCAAAAATTTTCAAGTTCTTTAGATATTATAAAACAATAAAAATAAACTAAAATTTAATTTTGCTACTAATGCGTGCGCTTGTCTTGATGCAAAATGAAAAAGCCTTTGAGAAAGGGCTTTAAGAAAGAAAAATAACCTAACCCAGAACCAAAGTTCGGATTAGGTTACGTTTGGCGGAGAGGAGAGGATTTGAACCTCCGATGCCTTTCGGCATACACGCTTTCCAAGCGTGCACATTAGACCACTCTGACACCTCTCCAAAAAGTCTAAAGCCTATTTTAATATATTTTGGCTGTAAAATCAAGTGTATTTATTTAATAATTTAAAAATTATTTTTTTGCACATTATTGACATACAATAATATATATATTATAATATATGCAGTAATAAATTATTGGAGGCTTTAAGGTTATGGCACAAAAAAAGGACTATTTCGGTTTAGAATGGATTGTTAGTTTAATTTTAGCAATTATACCTATCACTTCTTGTGTTTTAGGAATTTTAACACGTTTGCAAGAAGGTAAGTTTGTTGCAGCCATTTTACGTTTAGTTTTAGGTTGGAACATCATTTGGATTTTAGACATTCTTTTAGTGTTTAAAAACCAAAGAATTTTAAGAGTTATCGATATGTAAAAAACTCAGCAATTAACTTAAAATACCACTCGTTTAAGGCGAGTGGTATTTTTGTTTGCAACACAATATATTGTGTTTTTGTTAAAATAATTTTACAAAATATGCCGTTTTCGGTTGACAACGGCATACTAAATGTGGTATATTTAGAAGGCTCACAAAAAGAAAAAAACTAAAGGAGAAAAAGATATGTTTCAGGTAAAGAAAAGAGATGGTAAAATTGTAGAATTTGATATGTCAAAAATCACAACGGCATTATCAAAGGCATTTAATGCAAAGCAGATAGATTATACTGCTGACATTTTAAACACACTTGCGCTTAAGGTAACTGCTGATTTTTCAAAGAAAATCAAAGATGGAGTTATCAATGTAGAAGATATTCAAGACAGTGCCGAAGTTGTTTTAATTCAGTCAGGCTATGTGGATATTGCAAAGAGTTATATTCTTTATCGTAAACAAAGAGAAAAAGTTCGTAACATAGGCGAAACAATCGTTGACTATAAAAAGGTTGTTGACGACTATCTAAAGGTTGCAGACTGGCGTGTTAAAGAAAACTCAACGGTAACATACTCTGTTGGTGGTTTAATTCTTTCAAACAGTGGTGCAGTTACAGCAAACTATTGGCTTTCAGAAGTTTATGATGATGAAATTGGCGATGCACATAGAAATGCAGACATCCATATTCATGACCTTTCAATGCTCACAGGTTACTGTGCAGGTTGGTCACTTCGTCAACTTATTAAAGAAGGTTTAGGTGGTGTTCCTGGAAAAATCACATCATCACCAGCAAGCCACTTATCTACACTTTGTAACCAAATGGTAAACTTTTTAGGAATCATGCAAAATGAATGGGCAGGTGCTCAAGCATTTTCATCATTCGACACATATCTTGCTCCATTTGTAAAAGTTGATGGTTTAACATATAAAGAAGTTAAACAATGCATTCAATCTTTCATATATGGTGTAAACACACCAAGCAGATGGGGTACACAATCTCCATTTACAAACATTACTCTTGACTGGGTAGTTCCAAACGACCTTGCTGAAATGAACGCTATCGTTGGTGGCAAGGAAATGGACTTTAAATACAAAGACTGCGTAAAAGAAATGGGCATGGTAAACAAGGCGTTTATCGAAATTATGATTGAAGGCGATGCTAACGGCAGGGGCTTCCAATATCCTATCCCAACATATTCAATCACTCGTGACTTTGACTGGTCAGAAACAGAAAACAACAAACTTTTATTCGAAATGACAGCAAAATATGGCACACCATACTTCTCTAACTATATCAACAGCGATATGGAACCAAGTGATGTTCGTTCAATGTGCTGTAGATTAAGACTTGACTTAAGAGAACTCCGTAAAAAGTCAGGTGGTTTCTTTGGTAGTGGTGAAAGCACAGGTTCTATCGGTGTTGTTACTATCAACATGCCAAGAATTGCATATCTATCTAAGACAGAAGAAGAATTTTATGACAGATTAAAGAAGATGATGGATATTTCTGCAAGGTCATTAAAGGTTAAAAGAGATACTGTTACAAAACTTTTAGAAGCCGGCTTATATCCATACACAAAGAGATATCTTGGCACATTTAACAACCACTTCTCAACAATCGGTCTTGTTGGTATGAACGAAGCGTGCTTAAACGCTAAGTGGATTGGCGAAAACTTAACTAATGCAAAAGCGCAAAACTTTACTAAAGATGTTTTGAACTTTATGAGAAATAAACTTTCTGATTATCAAGAAATGTATGGTGACCTTTATAACTTAGAAGCAACACCAGCAGAATCAACATCATTTAGACTTGCTAAGCATGACAGAAAGAGATATCCAGACATTATCACAGCATCAGATAACGATAATGCTCCATACTATACAAACAGTTCACACCTTCCTGTAGGTTACACTGCTGATATCTTTACTGCACTTGATATTCAAGATGAATTACAAACACTTTACACATCAGGCACAGTATTCCATGCCTTCTTAGGTCAAAAACTTCCTGATTGGAAGAGTGCGGCAAACCTTGTTAGAAAGATTGCTCAAAACTACAAACTTCCATACTACACAATGAGCCCAACATACTCAGTATGTGCTGACCACGGCTATATTGCAGGCGAAGTTTATGAATGCCCAACTTGTGGTAAAAAGACAGAAGTTTACTCTAGAATTACAGGTTACTATCGTCCTGTTCAAAACTGGAACGATGGTAAGAGAAAAGAGTTTGAAGATAGAAAGGTTTATGATATTGACAACTCTAAATTTGTGGCAAAAGAACAATGTGCTTGCGAAAAGAAAGAAAGTGCAGTAGAAGTTGAAATCAACGGACCAATTCTCTTTACAAGGAACGGTTGCCCAAACTGCAAAACAAGCAAGATGATGCTAGATAAAGCAGGCGTTAAATATACAGTTATCAATGCTGAAGAAGACAAGGACACAACATTAAAGTTCGGCATCAAAAAAGCCCCAACTTTATTAGTTCCAAAGGGAAACGGCTATGAAACTTATGACAACGCAAGCGAAATTAGAAAATATATAGAGAGCAAATAATTTATTATGTACGATTTAGTTGTAATAGGCGCAGGCGCAGCAGGTATGACCTCTGCGCTATACGCTTTAAGAAATGGTAAAAAAGTTTTAGTTTTAGAAAGTGAAAGTTTGGGTGGTCAAATTGCAAACTCACCAAGACTTGAAAATTATCCATCAATAAAAGAAATCAGTGGCGAAAAGTTTGCTGACAACTTGTTTGAACAAATTACTTTTCACGGCGCTGATGTTGAAATCGAAAAGGCTGTTGACATAGTTAAAACTGAAGATAAAGTTTTTCATATTAAAACAGAGTTTAACGAATATCAAGCAAAGAGCGTTATCATAGCATCTGGCGTAAAACATAAACATCTTCGCACAAAATCTGATAGAGATGATTTAGTGGGTAGGGGGGTATACTACTGTGCTATTTGTGATGGTGCTTTTTATAAAGGCAGAGAAGTTGCAGTAATCGGCGATGCTAACACAGCACTTCAATATTCACTTTTACTTTCAAGTTATTGTAAAAAGGTTTATGTATATACCTTGTTCGATAAATTCTTTGGCGATGCAATGCTTATTAAAGCACTTCGTGCAAAAGAAAACATCGAAGTAAGACCAAACACAAGCGTTATAGATTTTATCGGTGAAGATGAACTCAAAGCGATTGAATATAAAGATGCAGACGGAACAATCAAAACACACGAAATTCCAGCAGTATTCGTGGCAATCGGTCAAATTCCAGATAACAAGGCATTTACAAACGTTGTTGACCTTGACCAAAATGGATATATCATTGCTGATGAAAGTTGCAAAACAAAAACCGAAGGCTTGTTCGTTGCAGGCGACTGCAGAACAAAGGCTGTTAGACAGGTTGCAACAGCCGTTGCAGATGGTGCTATCGCAGCGACAAATGCTTCTATGTATTTAGAAAGTCTAGATTTTTAAGTAAAATCAAAACCTATTAGTTATTAAATAATTGTTGACTTAAAATAAAACCTATGATATAATAAATAGGAAATCAATGTTGGAGGATGAAAATATGAAACATATTAAAGTTATTGCATCACGCAACCTTTGTGAAAGCGCTAAAAAAGGTGGCTGTGGGGAATGTCAAACATCTTGCCAGTCTGCTTGCAAAACAAGTTGTGGTATTGCAAATCAAAAATGCGAAAATAGTAAAGAAAGCAAGTAATTTTGTTCTTGCAAATTTACTGACCCTAAAACTAGGGATAAACAAAACATAAAAAATATGTTAGTTAGAAATGCAGTATGGCAAAACGTCGTATTGCATTTATTTTTAATTGAACTTTAAGAAGGTCAATTAAAATAAAAGGAAAATATAATGGTACATCAATATCAATTACTTAATCAAAATATAGTGCTAGATACCTGTTCTGGTGGTGTTTATTCGGTTGACAAAATGGCTTATGACACCATTAAAATTTTTAACGAACAAACAAAAGAGCAAGTTGTAGAAAAAATCTATGAAGAATATAAAGGTCAAGGCGTAAACAAAGAAGAAGTTGTAGAATGCTATGACCAAATTTTAGACCTAAAAAATCAAGGGGTATTGTTTTCAAACGATACTTTTGAAAATATGGCTGGAGAACTCAAAGCCAAAACTTCTGGCGTGGTGAAAGCCTTATGTCTTCACGTTGCACACACTTGCAACCTTAACTGCGAATATTGTTTTGCAAGTCAAGGCAAATATCACGGCGAAAGGGCGCTTATGTCATATGAAGTGGGAAAGCGTGCACTAGATTTTTTGGTGGAAAACTCTGGAAATAGAACAAACCTTGAAGTTGACTTTTTCGGTGGCGAGCCACTTATGAATTTTGATGTTGTAAAAGACCTTGTAAAGTACGCTCGTTCTATTGAAAAAGAAAAGGGAAAGAACTTTAGGTTTACCTTAACAACAAACGGCGTGCTTATCGATGACGATGTAATTGAGTTTGCAAATAAAGAAATGTCAAACGTGGTTTTATCACTTGACGGCAGAAAAGAAGTGCACGATAGATATAGGGTTGATTATAACGGAAAAGGAAGTTGGGAAAAAATACTTCCAAAATTCCAAAAATTAGTTAATGCCCGTGATAATAAAAACTATTATATGCGTGGCACTTTCACACACTTTAACCCTGATTTTACCGAAGATATAAAAGAAATGCTAAAGCACGGCTTTACAGAACTTAGCATGGAGCCTGTTGTTTGTGCAAAAGGTGATAAGAACGAACTAACCGATGAAGATATAAAAATAGTTCTATCAGAGTATGAAAAACTTGCTGCACTTATGCTTGAAAAGAAAAAAGAAGGAAAACCTTTCACTTTCTATCACTATATGATAGACCTAAAGGGTGGACCTTGCATTTATAAAAGAATTTCAGGCTGTGGCTCTGGCACTGAATATATGGCAGTAACGCCATCGGGCGACCTATACCCATGCCACCAATTCGTTGGCGAAGAAAAGTTCAAACTCGGCAACATTTATGATGGGGTGACAAACAAGACTATTACTAAAGAGTTTTTGGACTGCAATGTATATGCAAGAAAAGATTGCAAAGACTGTTGGGCAAAACTATATTGCTCGGGTGGTTGCTCGGCAAACGCATATCACGCAACGGGCAGTGTTCGTGGCGTTTATAAAGCAGGTTGCGAACTATTTAAAAAGCGTATGGAATGTGCTATTGCACTTGCAGTTATTGATGGAATTGATGAATAAATGAACACACCGATTATAGACTTTATAAAAAAATATAATAGGAATAAGTGTGTTAGACTACACATGCCGGGGCATAAGGGCAAAATAAATGGCACAAAGTTTGACATAACCGAAATAGATGGCGCTGATAGTTTGTTTGATGCAAGCACCATAATAGATGAAAGCGAAAAAAATCTTTCATCAATTTTTGGCACTAATTTTTCGGTTTATTCAACACAAGGCTCGTCACTTTCAATCATGACAATGCTTGCTTTAATAAAAGAGTATGCTCTCTCTAGGGGGGATACCCCACTAATTCTTAGCACTAGAAATGCACACAGCAGTTTTTTAAACGGCATTGCACTATTAGATATACAAGTAGAGTGGGCTATAGAAGATAGCGATTGCTTTTTATCAAGTGCACTAACTGATAAAATGTTAGATGAACATTTAAGCAAAATGACACGCTTGCCAACAGCACTTTATGTCACTTCGCCAGACTATTTAGGAAATGTTTTGCCTATAAAAGAAATAGCAACAATTTGTAAAAAGTATGGTGTACTTTTTGTGGTTGATAATGCACATGGCAGTTATCTTAACTTTTTAAGTGATAATATTCACCCTATAAATTTAGGCGCTGATATGTGCAGTGATTCTGCACATAAAACTTTGCCTGTTTTAACGGGTGGGGCATATCTACATGTATCAAAAGACTTTAACTTTTTTAATAAGCAAGATGTAAAGAGCAAGATGAAAATGTTTGCATCTACTAGCCCATCGTATTTAACTTTATGCTCGCTTGACAGAGCAAACAAATATTTAAATGAAAAAAGCAAAGATTTTGAGTTATGTAAGAAAAAAGTTGATGACATAAAAGAGTTTTTGCTTTCTTTAGGGCATAAACTTGTGGGAAACGAGCCGTTAAAAGTGGCTATTGATTGCAATAATTTTGGTTATTATGGCAGAGATATAGCAAGCATATTAAAAAAGGACAAGATTTTTGTTGAATATTATGATAATGCTTTTATAGTTCTAATGTTTTCACCATTTAACAAAAAAAGTGATTATAAAAGGCTAAAAAAAGCATTTAGCAAAATTAAAAGAGAAAAAGAAATAGTTAGACCTACTTTATTTAGGTTAAAACCTGAAAGAAAAATGAGCATAAGGGGGGCACTTTTAAGTAAGAGCGAGACTATAAAGGTGGAACAAGCCGAAGGCAGAATTTTATCTAATACAAACGTAAGTTGTCCACCAGCAGTTCCAATTATGTTTAGTGGCGAAATTATCGATAGTGGTGCCATAGAAATTTTGAAATATAATAATATAGAAAACATAAAAGTAGTTATAGAATAAAAAGACAGAAAAGGATTTACATAGGAGATTTAGTATGGTAGAAGTTTTGTTTTTAAACAACAAAGAAATGGAAAGACAAGGCATTTTAGATATGAAAGCCGCTATAAAAGACGTAGAGAAAGTTTATATGCTCAACTGCAAAGGAGACGTTATTTCGCCAGGCAAATGCGTTGTTCGTTGGGGAAAAACTGTTGAAGATGAAAACGTTTTAGGCAGAATTAACGCAATGCCAGGCTATGTTGGCGGCGAATATGATATGGCAGGCATAAAGTGGATTGGCAGTGGTCCAATGAATTATAAAAAGGGTTTGCCAAGAGCAACTGTTACAGTAATACTGAATGACCCAGAAACAAAACTTCCTGTGTGTATAGCAGATGGAACGGCTGTTAGTACAATGAGAACGGGAGCAAGTGGTGGCGTTGCCATTAAACTTTTGGCAAAGAGAAATGCAGAAGTTATGACTATTTGTGGTGCAGGCGCTCAAGCCCCAACCCAACTTGAAGCGGCACTTATTGCAAGGCCAACTATAAAAAAATTATTTGTTTACGATATAAAACTTGAAAATGCACAAAAGTTTGTTAGATTTGTTAATGAAAAATATCCTAATATACAAGCAATTGCAACATTAGATATTGAAAGCGCAACAAAAGAGAGTGATATTATAGACTGTGTAACACTTGCATCTGAACCTTTTGTAAAAGGCGAGTGGCTAAAAAAGGGCGCTTTGGTTATGAATATGGCAGACTATGAAGTTGATAACGAGTGTGTTAAAAAAGCAGACAAGATAGTTGTTGACTACTGGGAAGGCATTAAACATCGTATGATAAGCACGGTTGCGCTTATGTGGAAAGATGGTCTTGTACAAGATAGTGATATTCACGCAGAACTAGGTCAAATCTTATGTGGATTAAAGAGTCCTAGAGAAAACGATGAAGAAATAATTTATTTTAATGCAGTTGGCGCTGGAATCTTAGATATAGCAGTAGTTGCTCGTTGTTATAAAAACGCTAAAAAGAACGGCAAAGGCATAGTTTTACCTTTTTGGGAAGACTAATTTAATAAATACGAAAATATTAAAGCCACGGAGAACCCGTGGCTTTATGTTTATATTGCTTGGTTTATTAAAAGTCATAACTCCTTGCTTTAACAAAAGGGATATACTTATTTAATATCTCAATATATTTTTTTGTGGTATCATTATCAACAGGCTCAAGTCCATCGGCATTTAAGCAGTTATCCCCAGACTTAAATTTTTGAAGAAAATATCTTTTTGCACCCTTTATCCACTCTGCAATTTTAGTTATGTTATCTACATGGTGAAATTGCTTTATTAGGGTAGTTCTAAATTCGTAGTCAGCATTAGAAGTTAAAAAATATTCAACCGTTTTTTCAACGTTTTTTGTATCGAACTTGTCAAAGCCGATTATTTTTGCATAACTATCTTTGTCATTTTTTATATCCATGGCAAAATAATCGCAAAGCCCATTTTCGTGGACTTTCTTTACAAGTTCAGGGTTTGTGCCGTTTGTGTCTAGTTTAACTTTATATCCAAGATTTTTAACCTTTTCCATAAAAAGTGGAAGGTCATTATGAAGGGTAGGCTCTCCCCCCGTGATACACACGCCATCGATAATACCTTTTCTTTTTTCAAGGTAAGAAAAAACTTCTTCTTGAGTTATGTTAGGCAGATTTTCATATCCACTAACAAGTGGTGCATTATGACAAAATGGGCATTTAAAATTGCAACCACCCGTAAAAACGGTGGTAGCCACAAAGCCATCGTAGTCAACAAGCGACATTTTTTCTAAACCTAATAATTTCATAACTAAACTCCTATTAATATTATAAGCCTTTTCAATAATGCTTGTCAAATAAAATCATTTGTGTTATTATATAAAAGTAAAGGAGACAGGGTAATGAAAGCAGTTGTTCAAAGGGTGCTTGATGCAAACTTAAAGGTTGATGGAAAGTTAATAAGCGAGATAGGTAAGGGCTATGTCATCTTTTTAGGCGTTATGAAAGGTGACACTAAGGTAGAAGCCGATTACTTTATTAAAAAAATTCCAACGCTTAGAATTTGTGAAGATGAAAACGGCAAAATAAATAGGTCAATAATCGATACCAATGGCGAGATACTCATCGTTTCGCAGTTTACTTTAATGGCAAACACATCGCACGGCAATAGACCAGACTTTTTAAGTGCAGAAGTTCCAGAAAAGGCAAATGCACTTTATGAATATGTAGCAGAAGGACTATCAAAAGCAGGAATACCCGTAAAAAAAGGTGTGTTTGGTGCAGATATGAAAATTAACCAAACAAACGATGGACCTTTTACCATTTTATTAGAAAAAACAAGCCAAGCACAAAACTAATTTAATAATAAAGACAATTTTAAGGGAAATGAAAAACGGATTTAGCAATTTAACTAAATCCGTTTTTTGTTATTAACTTTTATTTTTTGTCTAAATCAGGGTTCATTTTTTTGAATTTGTATTTTTCAAGAGCAGTAGCAAGTTGGTCGCCACAAGAAGTGTTGCTTCTGCATTTTATACCTTTAAGAAGCGAAATAACTTCATCGATATCCTTTCCATCAACAAGCCTTGCGATTGCTTGAAGATTGCCACTGCAACCACCGATAAATTTAACGCCAAAAAGTTTATTATCTTCGGTTACTTCAAAAATAATTTGTCTGCTACAAGTCCCTTTAGTCATGTAAGTTTGCATAATTTCTCCTTCTAGTCAACTAAATTTTCATAGATAGTGCGATAAACATCAACGGCTTTTTCGCCCCATTTTTTATAAATGTCTTTTGCAATTTGTCTGTTAGGCACAACGAGTTTAAGTTCTAAAACAGGTTGTGCAGGCTCTATAATCTTTAGATAAACGGTATAAGTTCCGTCCTTATTCATAAAATAGTCTGCCATGCACTCTTGCTTTCTGCGATATTTAAGCCTGTTGTTCTTAACAAATAGTGAAATTTCTTCTCTCGTAGATGCAGGGATATTGATAAAAAAGTTTGCAAGGCATATTCTTCCATCTGGTGTAATGGTGTAAAGAGGTTCGCTATTAGTGCCGATATTACATATCCAACCACACTCTAATAGTCCGTTAAGGATTGGTTGACAATCCATATAAGCCAGCCAATTATTTGAAGAACAACACATATCTAAAATTGTATTTTCAGATAGTGCCGTCTCCATCTTGTCAAAGACGAACAAAAGTATTAACTTGTTTAATGATGAATCACCTTTGACCTGCATAACCCAAAAAATCTCCTATTATTAACTTTAATTATAACATAAAAACCGAATTTGTAAAGAACTTTATGTAAAAATTTGAAAAATAACGCCAAAAAAAAGTTTATAATAGATAAAAAATGTGTTATAATGGTATATGTTGAATTATGTCTTTTTATAATTAGATATATTTTATAGTTAAATGCAACTTTATGTGTTTAGCCAAAAAAATCACGATGGAGGACAAAGTCTTGACAAAGAAAGAAGAATTAGATTTATTTTTGGAGCGTGCGCAAGAATTTATTGATTCTAAGTATATTTTAGCAGACATTAAGATTGTGGGGCTACTTAAAGCAATTGCTTGTTCAGAGACTTTAATGGCAATCTTTAAAAATTGTTTAACTGATTACGATAGAGAAGGTGCTGAACGAAAATATTTAGTTAAAAGCCCATATCTATCAGCAGATAAAGGGGAGTTTATTCTTCCAGCAAACTCAAAAGAACTTCTTGCCTTTACTTTTACGCTCTTAGTGGACATTGATGCTAAGCGTGTGGAACTAAGTGGTTTTTTGAACAAATATTTTTATATTGACGGCAGTTTTGCTTCTGGCTATGATGCTTTTATCAATTCTATGATAAGACCTTTTGTTAAGACTGTTAAAACTCTTATGGAAAGCGTTATAGAAGGCAAACTTCAAGACCCTGTAGAAGCATTTTATGAACTTGAAAATAAAAAGGCAAAACAACTTGCTGATGAAGAAGAAAGACTTGAAAAAGACAAGGAACTTGCTAAAAAAGTTTATGGCGAAAATGTAAAAATTATTAAAGAAATACTTCTTCAAGATAAGCAAAAAATTAAGGCAAAGAAAATGGGCGAAGAAAAAAGCGAAGAAATGCTTTTGGTTATCGACATGCTTGCAAACGCAATCACTAGCGATGATAGAGATGCTATTATCTATGCTTTTGTTGCTTATAAATTTATGACAAAGGCACATAAGATATTATTCTTTAATAGAGCAAAAAAAGTGTTTAAGTTATTAAAGGGTGTGCTAAGTGGAATTTAAGGAAAAGACCATTAAGAAAAACTTTATATATAACGGCAAGATTTTATCTCTTAGAAAAGATGATATAATTTTGCCAAATGGCGCTCCTGCTGTTAGAGAAGTTATAGAGCATAGTGGGGGCAGTGCCATTTATTGCGAAAAAGATGGCAAAATTTTGCTTGTAAAACAGTTTAGATATCCATACAAAGAAGAACTTTATGAAATTCCAGCCGGCAAACTTAATGATGGCGAAAGCCCAGAAGAAACGGCTATTCGAGAACTCGAAGAAGAAGGTGGAATAAAAGCAAAAAGGGTAGAAAAACTATTTGACATATATCCAACCCCTGCATATACAAACGAGATTATAAGGTTATATAAGGCAGTAGAGTTTATAGAAACTGAATCTTGCCTTGATGAAGATGAGTTTTTATCAAACGAGTGGATTGATAAATGTCAAGTTAAAAAGATGATAGAAAATGGACAAATAAAAGATGCAAAAACAATAATTGCAGTTTTATCTCAAGTGAAATAGACGGGAAAGTGAAATTTAATAAAGGACAACAAAGAATTTGAAAAGGACAGATGTAAGAAACGTTGCGATAATTGCACACGTTGACCACGGTAAGACAACTTTAGTTAACGAAATGCTAAAGCAAGGTGGTATTTTTAGAGACAATCAAGATGTTATGGATAGAGTTATGGACTCTGGCGACTTAGAGCGTGAAAGGGGCATAACCATTTTGGCAAAAAACACTTCGGCATTTTATAATGGCGTAAAAATAAACATTATAGACACCCCAGGCCACGCAGACTTTGGTGGCGAAGTAGAGCGTGTTCTTAAAATGGTAAACGGCGTTTTAGTTTTAGTTGATGCTTGCGAAGGACCTATGCCACAAACAAGGTTCGTTATGCAAAAGGCATTAGAACTCAATCATAAACTAATTATCGTTGTAAATAAGATTGATAGACCAGATGCAAGGCTAAAAGAAGTTCAAGACGAAATTTTGGAACTACTTTTTGACCTAAATGCAAGCGATTCGCAAATAGATAGCCCAATTATCTTTTGTTCGGGTAGGGCTGGCACGGCAAGTACAGACTGCTTTAAGCAAGGTGATGATTTAACCCCACTTTTCGATGCTATCGTTAATCATTTCGAGCCACAAGAAGTCGATGATGAAGGTCCATTTCAAATGCTAGTATCTTCAATCGACTATAACGAATACGTTGGTAGAATCGGTATAGGTAGAATAGAAAGGGGCAAAGCACACGTTAACCAAGACGTTCAAACTTGCAACTATAATATTATCGGAAAGGAAATGAAGGGCAAACTCGTTAGCATCTATCAAATAGAAGGCTTAAATAGAGTTGCCGTTGAAGATGCTAAGGCAGGGGATATAGTGTGCGTTAGTGGTATTGAAAACATTTCTATTGGCGACACCATTTGTTCGCCATTACAGGTAGAGCCTGTGCCATTTGTAAAGATAAGCGAGCCTACTGTAGAAATGCTATTTAGCGTAAACGACAGCCCATTTGCTGGCAAGGAAGGTAAGTTCGTAACCACAAGACACTTAAGGGATAGGCTCTTTAAGGAAATGCTTAAAGACGTTTCTTTAAGAGTTGAAGAAACGGATAGTGCAGACTCATATAGAGTGTGTGGTAGGGGCGAAATGCACCTTTCAATTTTAATAGAAACAATGCGTAGGGCAGGCTATGAATTCCAAGTAGGCGCACCTAAGGTTATGTATAAAGAGATTGACGGCGTGTTAAAAGAACCTATGGAAAGGCTAGTTGTAGACGTGCCTGAAGACAAGACAGGTTCGGTATTTTCAAGTATGGGCGTTAGAAAGGGCGAACTATTACAAATGGAAAATATCGGCAGTAGAATAAGGCTTGAGTTCAAAGTTCCAGCAAGGGGATTATTCGGTTATAAGAGTCAGTTCTTAACCGAAACTCGTGGTGAAGGCGTGTTCAACACTCTCTTTTATGGCTATGAAGATTTTAAGGGTGATATCGAAAGGCGTTCAACAGGCTCACTCGTAGCCTTTGAAACGGGTGAAGCCGTTACCTATGGCTTGTTTAATGCACAAGGTAGGGGACAACTATTCATCGGTGCTGGCGTTGACGTGTATGAAGGTATGGTAGTTGGCGTTTGTCCTAAGAACGAAGATATCACGGTTAACGTTTGTAAGAAAAAGCATTTGACAAACACTCGTGCATCTGGCTCAGACGATGCACTTAGACTTGAAACACCAAAACTTATGAGTTTAGAAGAAGCAATGGAATTTATCAACGATGATGAAATGCTTGAAATCACACCTAAGAACATAAGAATAAGAAAAAAGACACTTAACACTGAAATGAGACTTAAAAGAAAAGCAAAAGGGTTGGAATAAAATAACACCTAAAAAATAAACACAAAAAAAGAAAAGGAAGAAAATATTATGGCATACGATTTTGAAAAGATTATTTCTAAATTTGACATTAAGGGCACACTTATTTCTTGCGAAAGATATGGCGAAGGTCATATCAACGAAACATATCTTGCAGTAGTTGATGTTGACGGCCAAAAGGTTAACTATATTTTGCAAAAAATAAATAGTAAGTTGTTTACAAATGTCGAAGGGCTTATGAACAACATCAAACTCGTTACAGAGTTTAATAGACAAAAGATAATTGCTCGTGGTGGCAACCCAGATAGAGAAAGTTTATCACTTGTTTACACTAACGAAGGCAAGGCATATCACCACTGCAAGTGCTGTGATGCATACTTTAGGGTATATAAATTTATAACAGATGCTATCGCTTATCAAGTTGTTGAAAAACCAGAACATTTTTATCAAAGTGCAGTTGCTTTTGGTAACTTTGCAAACCTTCTTGCAGAGTTCGATGCAACTAAACTTTATGAAGTTTTGCCTAACTTCCACAATACAGTTATAAGATTTGAAAACTTTTTAAAGGCATTAGAACTTAATAAGTCAGGCAGAGCAAAAGAAGTTGAAAAAGAAATTAAGTTTGTTTTAGATAGAAAAGATTATTGTTCTAGAATAGTTAACCTATTAGCAAGTGGCGAAATGCCAACAAAGGTTACTCATAACGATACAAAACTAAACAATGTTATGCTCGATAACAAAACAGGCGAACCTGTTGCCGTTATCGACCTTGATACAATTATGCCAGGTAGCATTTGCTATGACTTTGGTGATAGCATTAGATTTGGCTGTAACCCTGCTGCTGAAGATGAACAAGACTTATCTAAAGTAAACTTTGATATCAACTTATTTGAACAATACGTTAAAGGCTATTGCTCAGCACTTGGTGACAGCATCACTAAAATCGAAAAAGATAACCTTGCTTTCGGTGCAATATTGATGACTTATGAATGTGGTATGAGATTTTTAACAGACCACTTAGACGGCGACGTTTACTTCCATATCAAGAGAGAAAATCATAACTTAGATAGAGCAAGAACACAATTTAAACTCATAGAAGATATGGAAAGATTGTATGATAAAATGCTTGAAATCGTAAACAAGTATTAATTTACGAAAAATATTTAAATGTCAAGTAAAAATGCTTGACAAAGAACAAATATAACTATATAATATCAAGGTGTAAAGCAAAAATGTTTTACACCTTTGGTTTTTTTATGGAAAAAGATTTAAGATACACAGAACTTTTTGAATTATATCAAGGACTTCTTACCGAAAGACAGCGTGAGATATTTTCTTGTCACTACTGCTTAGATTTATCACTTGCAGAGATAGCAGAGCCAGACGGGAACACTCGCCAAAGCGTTTATTCGGCCGTAAAAACGGTTAAGTCAAAACTTGATGAATACGAAAAAGTTTTAGGGCTTTATGAGAAAAACCAAAAACTTGCTAACATATCTAACAGCGTAAAGGCGTATGATGATAATCTAGCACAACAAATTTTAGAAATTGTAGGTAAATAATGGCACTTTTTTCGGGACTTAGCGAAAAACTTAATCATATATTTAGCAAACTTACAAAGCACGGCAGACTTACCGAACTTGAAATTAAAACGGCAATGCGTGAAGTTAGGATTGCTCTCTTAGAAGCCGATGTTAACATATCGGTTGTTAAGTCTTTTGTCGCTAGGGTTAGCGAGCGTGCTGTAGGGCAAGAAATTCTAAAGAGTTTAAGCCCAACCCAACAAGTTATAAAAATTGTTAACGAAGAACTTATCGACCTTATGGGCAGTGCTAACAGTAAACTTGCAGTGGATAGCAATCCACCAACGGTTATCATGATGGCAGGTCTTCAAGGTGCTGGTAAAACAACGCTCGTTGGTAAACTCGGTTTAATGCTTAAAAAACAAGGCAAAAAACCACTTCTAGTTGCGTGTGACGTATATCGTCCAGCAGCAATAAACCAACTTAAAGTTGTGGGCGAAAAGGCAGGTTGCACTGTTTTTGAAAAGGGGCAAGGCAACCCTGTTAAAATAGCAATGGAAGGCGTTAAGCACGCTAAATCTTTTGGCTTTGACACCGTTATTATCGACACGGCAGGAAGACTTCAAATCGATGAAGACTTGATGAAGGAACTTGAAGAAATCAAAGAAAAAGTTTCCCCAAGCGAAATCTTGCTTGTCGTTGACTCTATGACAGGTCAAGTTGCAGTCGAAGTGGCAGACACCTTTAATAAAAGGCTTGAAGTTACAGGTTTAGTATTAACCAAACTTGATGGCGACACAAGGGGTGGTGCAACCTTATCGATGAAATCCGTTACAGGAAAGCCTATAAAGTTCTGCTCTGTGGGCGAAAAACTCGGCGATTTAGAGCCTTTCTATCCAGACAGAATGGCAAACCGAATTCTCGGTATGGGAGACGTGCTTTCTTTAATTGAAAAGGCACAAGATGCTGTAACTGAAGAACAAGCAAGGAAATTAGAAGAAAAATTTAGAAAGAACTCTTTTACATTAGATGACTACTTAATGCAGTTTGAAGCAATGAAAAAGATGGGTGGCATAAAGGATATAATAGCAATGCTACCAGGTATGGGAAGTAAGTTCAAAATTAACGAAAATGACATTGATGAAAATAAGATTGCAAGAACCAAAGCAATAATTCAGTCAATGACCATGTATGAACGAGAAAACCCACAAATAATAAACTCATCACGCAAAACCAGAATAGCAAAGGGCAGTGGCACAAGCGTACAAGAAGTGAACAAACTCTTAAAGCAGTTTGAACAAACGAAAGTGATGATGAAACAAATGAAAAATAATAAAATGTTTAAATTTTAATAAAAAACAAGGAGAAAACAAAAATGGCAGTAAAAATGAGATTAACAAGAATGGGAGACAAAAAATCACCTTTCTACCGTATCGTAATTACAGACAGCAGAAACGCACGTGATGGAGCATATATTGACAAAGTAGGTCACTATAATCCAATCGCACAACCAGCAGAAATCGTTATCGATGAAGCAAAGGCAAAAGATTGGCTCTCTAAGGGCGTTCAACCAACAGAAACTGTAAAGAACATACTTGTAAACAAGGGTATTATTCCAAAGTCAGACAAACTTTCGCCAGCAAAGACGAAGGTTCGTAAGTCTTCTAAGTAATAATAGCATTATAAGGTGTTATTATGATAGAACTTATAAAGTATGTGGTTAATCGTTTTGCAGAAAAACCAGACCAAATTGACTATGATATAGTTAATGATGGTAAAAATGTAAACGTAACGATTACACTTGATGCAAGCGATATGGGAAAGGTTATCGGTCGCCAAGGCAAGATTGCTAAAGCGCTCCGTACTTTAGTGCGTGTTGGCTCGCAAAAAGAAAACCTAAAATATAATATTGAAATCGTAGAACGCGGGGAAAAGGAATAATTTCCCCGTTTTTCTATCAAAAGAAAAAATGCAAGACACATTAAAAATAGGCTTAGTTTTAAAGCCACAAGGAATAAAAGGGCAACTAAAAGTTCAACCCTTAACCGACGATATAAATCGTTATAAGAATTTAAAAGAGATAATAATTGACCAAAAAGTGCATAAGGTTACAGGCACTATTATCAGTGGACAAACTGTATTTATAGACCTTTTTGGCGTTAATGATAGGGATACTGCTGAAACTTTCCGTGGTAAGTTTTTGCATGTAAAAAGAGAAGATGCAATTGCCTTAGAAGAAGGTAGATATTTTGTCGTTGACCTAATCGGCTGTGACGTTATAACAAAAGAACAAGGCGTTATCGGTAAGATTATAGACATATTTTCTTCTCGCACGGACGTTATCACTGTTAAGTGCTCTGACGGCAGAATTTTAAGATTCCCTTTTTTAAAAGACCTAGTAGAAAAGGTTGATATCGAGAAAAAGCAATTTATAGTTTTAGACAAGCGTTTAAGTGAGGTTTCTTGCTATGAAAATTGACATTTTAACGCTATTTCCAGAGATGTTTGCGCCACTTAAAACAAGCATAATAGGTAGGGCTGTCGATGGTGGAAAACTTGATATAAATATCGTTGATATTAGAGATTACACGCTTGATAAACACAACAAGTGCGATGACACGCCGTTTGGTGGTGGGGCAGGCATGGTTATGATGGCTCAGCCTATTGCAAGCGCAATAGAAGCCGTTGACCCTGAGCATACTGCAAGGCGTATTTTTTTATCACCAAGGGGCAGAACATTTAACCAAAAAATAGTGTTAGAATACGCTAAGAAAGAGCATTTGCTTTTTCTTTGTGGTCATTATGAAGGTGTTGACCAAAGGGTTATTGACCTTTATATCGATGAAGAATTATCTATTGGCGACTTTGTTTTAACAGGTGGCGAAATTCCTGCAATGGCAGTTGTTGATGCCGTTGCAAGGTATGTTGATGGGGTTATAAGTGCCGATTCGCTTGACCAAGAAAGTTTTGCTAGTGGAATGCTCGAATACCCACAATATACACGCCCACAAGAGTTTAAGGGCTTAAAAGTTCCAGAAGTATTAACGAGTGGTCACCACGCAAAAATAGAAGAGTGGAGAAAACAAAAATCTTTAGAGATTACCCTAAAAAATCGCCCAGATTTAATTAAGTAGGAGAAAAGATGAAGCATTTACAATGGTTTCCAGGTCATATGACGGCAGCAATGCGTATGATGGAAGAAAACTTAAAAGCAGTAGATGGGGTTATGATAGTTCTTGATGCAAGAGCGCCAAGGGCATCGCTTAACTCTAAGTTAGACAAACTTTTTATAAACAAAAAAGTTTTATACGTGCTTAATAAATGTGACCTTATTGAAAGCAATGACATAAAGAGAACTATAGCCGAGTTTTCGGAAGAAAATAAAGAAGTTATAGCAGTTAGCGCAATGGATAAAAGGGCCGTTGATTTGCTTTATAACAAGATTTTTTCTTTGCTCAAAGAAAAACTTGATAACAACAAAAGAAAGGGTGTATTTAAGCCTATTAGAATAATGGTCGCAGGCATTCCTAACACGGGAAAGTCAACTATTATAAACGCACTTTGTGGTGGCAAAAAAACCATTACAGGCAACAAGGCAGGCGTTACAAAAGGTAAGCAGTGGGTAAGGCTAAGAGAACTTGAATTATTAGATACACCTGGTACTATGCCCCCTGCGTTTGACAACCAAGTTCTTGCAAAACACCTTGCTTATATCGGCAGTATGAACGATGCAAATATTGATTTTAACGACCTTGCTTATGAACTTTTAAACGAACTAAAGGATAGATACCCAGACTTACTAAAAAACAAGTATGGAATTGATGATTTAAGTGTTGAAACGCTTGAAATTTTTAATGCAATTTGTACTCGCCGTGGCTTTTTAAGAAAGGGCGCTGAATATGACTATGAACGCTGTGCAACGGCTATTATTGATGACTTTAGAAAGGGGAGAATAGGTAAAATTATTCTCGATTGATATGGATAATCTTATTTACGAAAGAAAACATTTAAGTGAAGGAAAAAAATATATTGCAGGCGTAGATGAAGTGGGTAGAGGTCCACTTGCAGGGCCTGTCGTTTGCGCATCGGTAATAATGCCTTTAGATGATATAATCGAAGGGGTGACCGACAGCAAAAAACTATCTGAAAAAAAGAGAGAAAAACTTTATCCTTTAATAAAGGAAAAGGCTATTTGCTATTCTATTCAAGAGATATCCCAAGAAGAAATAGATGAGATAAATATACTTAACGCTGTGAAAAAATGTATGGTAAAAGCAGTTGAAAATTTGAGTGTTAAGCCAGATATAACGCTCGTTGACGGCAATGATACAGGCTTAAAAATCAACGCTGAGTACATAGTTAAGGGCGACTTAAATAGTTATACTATAGGCTGTGCATCGATTTTAGCAAAGGTGTATAGGGATAACTTAATGAAAGAGTACGCCAAAGAATATCCAGAATATGGCTTTGAAGTGCATAAGGGGTATGGCACGAAAGCGCATATAGAAAAAATTAAGGAGATAGGACCTTGCAAATTGCACAGAAGAACTTTTATAAAAAACTTTTGGGTAGAGCCGGAGAAAAATTAGCAGTAGATTTTTTAAAGAAAAAAGGTTTTAAGATATTAAAAACAAACTATAAAACGGTTGTTGGCGAAATAGATATTATCGCACAAGATAAAGAGTATATTGTGTTTATTGAAGTTAAGACTAGGTCTAGCGATAATTATGGTTTGCCAAGAGAAGCAGTTGATAGAAAAAAACAAGAAAAATATTATAAAACTGCCACATTTTATCTTCAAAAAGAGAAGAAAACCGATGCTAATTGTAGGTTTGATGTGGTAGAAATAGAAAATGGACAAATAAATCATATTTTTAATGCATTTGGGGTGTAAAACGCTTGCAATTAAAATAAAAATGTGATATTATATTAAACGCTTTGAGCGTTCCTCTTGCAAAAAAGTTGACAATGAACGCTAATAAATTGGAGGTAAAAGCAAATGAACGGCATTATTGATGCAATCAATCAAGAAAACTTAAAAAGCACAATTCCACAATTTAATGTTGGCGACACTGTTAAGGTAATGGTAAAGGTTATTGAAGGTGACAGAGAAAGATTACAAGCCTTCGAAGGTATCGTTATCGCAAGAAAACACGGTGGTATCAGCGAAACTTTCACAGTTAGAAGACTTTCTTTCGGTGTAGGCGTTGAAAAGACATTCCCTATCCACTCGCCAAAGGTTGCAGACATACAAGTTGTAAGACACGGCAAGGTTCGTCGTGCAAAACTCTACTACTTGCGTGCTAGAACAGGAAAGGCTGCAAAAGTTAAAGAAATTAAGAGATAATTTACTTAAAAGAAAAATGAACTTGTCTAAAAGATGGCAAGTTCTTTTTTTTATACTTTTTTGACCAGTGTTTAATAATAAAAAAGTAGTAAAATGCTTATTAAAAATTTAATTTCCCTATATAATATGTTTACTTTTAAAATAAAATATTATATAATAATATAATAATGAGCGAGTTTTGGCTTTTTTTAAGGGGATAAAGTAAATGATTGCAAAAGTTAATGGGTTTGCGCTTATCGGCTTAGATGGTGTTTCCATTGAAGTTGAAGTGGATATAAATAACGGACTTCCTGCATTTGATATTGTGGGGCTTGCAGATACTGCCGTTAAAGAATCAAAAGAGCGTGTTCGTTCTGCCATTAAAAATAGTGGCAGAAATATACCGATAAAACATATAACCGTTAACCTTGCACCTGCTGATGTAAAAAAGGAAGGCTCATCGCTTGACCTTGCAATTGCGATAGGACTACTTAAATCTAGTGGTCAACTTGAAGCCGACACAAATGGTATTATCTTTTTGGGCGAACTTTCACTTGATGGAAGTGTAAGAAGGGTAAACGGAGTGTTGCCAACCTTAATCTCGGCGTTAAATCTAGGTTATAAAAAATTCATTATCCCAAAAGGCAATGAAAACGAAGCATCTTTCGTGCAAGATATAGATGTTGTTGCAGTTGAAAGTTTAAAGCAAGCAATAGACCATCTTTCAGGTTTATCAATCATTGAGCCTATAAAAAAGCATGACTTTAAGGCACAAGAATCAAAAAATGTTTACCATAGCGACCTAGCATTAGTAAAAGGTCAAACGGTTGCAAAAAGGGCACTAGAAGTTGCTGTGTCTGGTGGACATAACTTGCTTTTAGTTGGTGCACCGGGAACGGGCAAAACAATGCTTGCAAAATGTATTCCTACAATTATGCCAGATATGACTTTTGGCGAAGCACTAGAAACAACCAAAATTCACTCGGTTGCAGGAATACTTAAAGATAGCGATGGAATAGTTTTAACTAGGCCGTTTAGAAGTCCACACCACACAGCCACAACGGTTGCGCTTGCAGGTGGTGGCTCGCACGTAAAACCGGGCGAAATTTCACTTGCGCATAACGGAGTGTTGTTTCTCGATGAAATGCCAGAATACACTCGTTCTAGTTTAGAAGTTTTGCGCCAACCACTTGAAGATGGCAATATCACAGTTTCAAGGGCTTCAGGAACGGTAAACTTTCCAGCAAACTTTATGCTATGTGGAAGCATGAACCCTTGTCCTTGTGGAAATTATGGTTCATCAGAAAAAGTTTGCACTTGTTCGCCATCACAAATAGCAAAGTATAAATCTAAAATTTCAGGCCCACTACTTGATAGAATTGATATTCAAGTAGAAGTCGATGAAGTTAAATACGCAGAACTAACTGAAGAAAAACAAAGCGAGAGTTCTAAAACAGTTAAAAACAGGGTAAATAGAACTAGGGCTATTCAAAAAAATAGATTTTTAAGTGATGGCATTTTAACAAACAGCGATATGGGCGAAAGGCATATTCAAAAATATTGCAAACTTTCTAAAGAGTGTGAAGATATTTTAAGAAAGGCTTATGAAACCTTGCACCTATCTCCAAGAGCAAGGAGTAGGATAATAAAGGTTGCAAGAACTATTGCCGATATGGAACTTTATGAACAAATTATGCCAGCGCACATCTTAGAAGCAATTAGTTATAGACATACCTGATTATGATGAAATATACAAAAGAAGAACTCAGTTTAATATGGCTTGATAGTTTTGTTGGTCTAGAGTATAAACATAAAATTCAAATTTATGAGTACTTAACTAAAAGCCAAAAAATTAGCGATGGGCTTATGCTCGCAAAGGACTATATCGTAAAAAGTGTTGGCGAAAATGAGTTTAGCACCATGCTTAATTCTGCAAAACAAAGTTATCTAGATTATGTTTTAGATGAATTGGGTAGAAGGGAAATTGTTGCCATCACAATTAAGTCTAAAGATTATCCACATAAGTTAAATGATATAGAACTTAAACCTTTGGTTTTATATGCAAAGGGCAATTTGAAACTTTTGCAAACTAAAACCTTTGCAATCGTAGGAAGCAGAAAAAGTTTGCCACTATCAATTTCCATTGCAAAAGATTATGCAAGCACTTTATCTAAACATTTCACTTTAGTTACAGGTATTGCAGAAGGCGTTGATAGTGAAGTTATTAAGTCGGCACTCAGCACAACAAAAAATATAATATCGGTTATTGCAGGTGGGTTTGATAACATTTATCCAAGCACAAACAAAGACCTTTTTGAAAGGGTGTGTAAGGAAGGGTTAGCGCTCAGCGAACATCCACCAATGATAACGCCACGGCCTTATCATTTTCCAATTAGGAATAGAATTATTGCAGGGTTATCAAAAGGCGTCTTAATAGTAAGTGCTGGCAAAAAGAGTGGAACGCTTTACACGGCAGAATATGCGTGTGAATATTCAAAAGACTTATTTGCAGTTCCATATAGCGTTGGTGTGGCATCTGGCGAAGGCACAAACGACCTTATTAAGCGAGGGGCAATACTAACAGACAATGTAAATGATATTTTAGAATTTTACTCGCTTGACAGTAATGATGAATTAGAAGATTTATCGCAAGCAGAAAAGGATATATTAAAAGCGCTCTCTAGTGGTGCAACACATATAGAAAAGTTAAGTATGGAACTTAACAAAAGCACATATGAATTGATGGCAACGCTATCGATTTTAGAAATAAAAGGCGTGATTGTAAAAAGTGGCAATGTTTACGGCTTAGTTCGTAACTATTCGGAGGATTAAATGCAGTTAATAATAGTAGAATCACCACACAAGGCAAAAACGATTGAGAAATTCTTAAAAGGCGATTATAAAGTTGATGCCTCAAAAGGACACATCAGGGATTTACCTGTAAACTATATGGGTATATCTATTGCCAATAACTTTGAACCTTTTTATGTTGTTTCGCAAGAAAAAAAGCAAGACATAAAGAGATTAGAAACAATGGCAAAGAAAGCCGATAAAGTATTTCTCGCAACCGACCCTGATAGAGAAGGTGAAGCAATATCTTGGCACTTAGCAGAAGTTTTAGGACTTGACATAAACTCTGCAAATAGAATAGAATTTAACGAAATTTCTGAAAAGGCAGTTAAAAACGCACTTAATAACCCAAGAAAGATTGATATGAATTTGGTAGATGCTCAACAAGCAAGAAGAGTTTTAGATAGACTTGTTGGCTATAGCATTTCTCCTGCAGCAAGTTCAAGGCTTAACGATAACCTATCGGCTGGCCGTGTTCAATCGGTTGCTCTTAAAATGGTTGTTGATAGAGAAAGAGAGATAATTGCGTTTAAGCCACAAGAATATTGGAACTTAAAAGCCACTGTTAGCAACAAAGAAGGCTCGGCATTTAAGGTTCTTTTAAAAGAAAAAAACGGCAAACAGTATAAGCCAGAAAATGCTGAAGAAGCGTTACTTACTGAAAATCAATTAAAAAATAGCAATTTTGTTGTGGCAAACGTAAAGCGCTCGGTTATGAAAGCGCACGCACCAGCACCATATATCACAAGTACATTGCAACAAGACGGCTCTATTAGGCTTAACTTAACAGCGCCACAAGTTATGCAAGTTGCTCAAAGGCTTTATGAAGGTGTAGAAACACCTCGTGGCAACATTGCACTTATAACTTATATGAGAACGGACTCAGTTCGTGTTTCAACAGAAGCACAGGCAAGTGCATTAGAATATATCAAGGCAAACTATGGCAGTGAATACGTGCCAGCAAAACCAAATAGGTATGTTACTAAAAAAGATGCACAAGATGCACATGAAGCAATTAGACCTATAGACATAAAGAAGACACCAGAAAGCGTTAAAGACTTATTAGACAAAAATCAATATAGGCTATATAAACTCATTTACGATAGATTTATCGCATCGCAAATGAACGAAGCCAAATATGACAGCGTGTCGGTTGACGTTTCAGCCGGCGAATATGGTCTAAAGACAAGTGGCAAAACCTTAATTTTCAAAGGTTACACAGTCGTTTATGACGATACTAAAAAAGAAGAAGATGAAGAAAGTGGCAATGCACTTTTACCAGCACTCGATAATGGCGAAGTGCTTGAATTAAAGGCAATTTCAAAAGAGCAAAAGTTTACAAAGCCACCAACGAGATATACCGAAGCATCACTTATCAAACATATGGAAGATAAGGGAATAGGCAGACCTTCAACTTATGCAACCATTATGGCAAAACTTTCTGACAAAAAGAGAGAGTATGTTAGAAAGGAAAAGAAATATTTAGTTCCAAACGAAATAAGTTATTCACTAATAGACTTCTTAGTTAAATACTTTCCAGACATAATGGATATATCATTTACGGCAAAAATGGAAGATGACCTTGATGATATAGGCACAAGTGGAAAAGATTGGCACAAACTAATTGCAAACTTTTATAAAAACTTTGAAGAACAACTAAGGGATTCAAAAATTACAGAAGTTATTTGCGAAAAGTGTGGCTCGCCAATGATTATAAATAGTGGTAAGTATGGTAACTACTATGCATGCTCTAAATATCCAGAGTGTCAAAACATAAAGGCAGTTAACGAAAAGGTTGTTATTCCAACCGATAAGATATGCGCTAAGTGTGGTGCACCAATGGTGGAAAGGGAAGGCAAGTTTGGTAAATTCCTTGCTTGTTCAAACTACCCAAAATGTAAAAATACAGTAAGCATGACCGAAAACGTGGGTATTTGCCCAGATTGTGGCAAGCCAACCAAAAAGATGATGAGCCGTGGTGGAAAGGTGTTCTATGGCTGTTCAGATTTTCCAAAATGTAAGTTTATGAGTTGGGATATCCCTACGGGCGAAAAATGTCCAGAATGTGGTCAGTATTTAATAAATGTGGAAGGCAAGATTAAATGCTCTTCTAAAAAGTGTAAGTATATAAAAGATGCAAAAAGTTAAAGTAATAGGTGGTGGACTCGCAGGGGCAGAAACAGCATATTTTCTTGCTAAAAAGGGCGTAAAAGTTGAACTTTACGACATAAAGCCAAACAAGATGAGTCCAGCACACAAAAGCAATGATTATGGCGAACTTGTGTGTTCAAACTCGCTAAAGAGTAACGATGTTTATGGTAACGCTGCAGGGCTACTAAAACAAGAAATGCGAATTTTGGGCTCGCTAGTTATTGAAAGCGCCGATAAAAACAGCGTGCCAGCAGGAAATGCTCTAGCAGTTGATAGACAAAAGTTTTCTAAATATATAACAGAAAAACTATATGCCGAGCCAAACATAACGCACATCAGCAAAGAGATAGAAGATATCAATTTCGATGAATATACCGTTATAGCGACAGGTCCACTAACAACGGACAAACTTAGCCAAAACATTAAAGAAAAAGTTGGTGGCAACTTAAGTTTTTACGATGCTTCAGCACCAATAGTAGAATTTGATAGTATAGACATGGAAAACGCTTTCTTTGGCGATAGGTATGGTAAAGGAAATGGCGACCATATAAATTGCCCAATGACCAAAGAAGAATACTTGGCGTTTATGGCTGACCTTGTTAGTGCTGAAAGGGCGTCGCTTCACCAGTTTGAAGATACAAAAGTTTTTGAAGGTTGTATGCCTATTGAAATTATGGCAGGTCGTGGCATGGATACGCTTAGGTTCGGTCCACTTAAACCTGTGGGGCTAACCAATCCTAAAACGGGAAGATGGGCATATGCTTGCTTGCAACTTAGAAAAGAAGATGCAAATGGAACTATGTATAACCTAGTGGGCTTTCAAACAAACCTAACCTTTGGCGCTCAAAAAAGGGTTTTTGCAAATATTCCTGCACTAAAAAATGCCGAATATCTTAGGTATGGCGTCATGCACAGAAACACCTTTATCAATTCGCCACAAGCACTCTGTGAAGATTATTCGCTTAGAGAAAGTAAAAAAACCTATTTTGCAGGTCAAATAACAGGTGTTGAAGGGTATGTTGAAAGTGCAGGTAGTGGACTTATGACGGCAATTTACTTGTACAATAAGTTAATGGGAAAAGATGTTAAGCCTATTTCTCAAAACACAGTGCTAGGAAGCCTAGCAAAATATATAACTACTGAAAACAAAGATTTTCAACCAATGAACGCAAACTTTGGCATATTGCCACCACTTGATAGAATAGTTAGGGACAAGGCTGAAAGAAAAAGGCTTATGGCTGAGAGAAGTTTAAGGGAAGTAGAAAATTTCAAAAAGGAGAACGAGATATGATAGAATTTAAGGGGACTACGATTTGTGCCGTTAAAAAGAACGGAAAAACGGCAATTGCTGGCGACGGGCAAGTTACAATGTCGCAATCTGTTATATTTAAGAGCAATGCCGTTAAGGTTAGAAGAATATATAATGGCAATGTAATCTTAGGTTTTGCAGGCTCTGTTTCTGATGCTTTTACACTTTCTGAAAGATTTGAAGAAATGCTAAACAAATATTCAGGCAATTTAATGAGAAGTGCCGTTGAACTTGCTGAACTTTGGCGCTCTGATAAGGCAAGAAAGTTAGAAGCAATGATGATAACAGCCGATAAGGATACTCTTCTTGTAGTTTCAGGCACGGGCGAAGTTATAGAGCCAGATGGTGGAGTATGTGCTATCGGTAGTGGTGGAAACTATGCGCTTGCAGCAGCAAGGGCACTCACAAAAGAAACAGATTATTCGGCTGAAGAAATTGCACAAAAATCACTTAAAATTGCAAGTGAAATTTGCGTGTTTACAAACGACAATATTACTTGCGAAGTTATTTAAGGGGGAGAAATATGCAGTTAAGTCCAAAACAAATAGTTAACGAATTAGACAAGTATATAATCGGTCAAAACAGTGCAAAAAAGGCAGTTGCTATCGCACTTAGAAATAGATATAGAAGAAGCCAACTATCTATTGAAGAAATGGCTGAAATAACACCAAAAAACATTATTATGAAAGGCCCAACAGGCGTTGGTAAAACAGAAATTGCAAGAAGGCTTGCTCGCCTTGTGGGTGCACCTTTCGTAAAGGTAGAAGCAACTAAGTATACCGAAGTAGGTTATGTAGGTAGAGACGTTGAGTCTATGATAAGAGACCTTGTTGAGTGTGCCGTTAGACTTGTAAAAGAAGAAAGATTCAAAAAGGTAACCGAAAAGGCTGAAGGTGCAGTAAACTTTAAACTAGCAAAAATAGTTGCAGAAGTTCGTCGTTTAGATAGGGGCGAAACACCACAAGACATTTTTGAAAAGAATATTTTAGAAGGCTTAAAGAAAGGCTACTATGACAACGAAGTTATAGAGATAGAAATAGTCGACGCACCAAAGCAAATGGAACTTATCCCAGGTGCTGGAGAAATAAGCCTTGGCAGTATTTTTGGCGACATGATGCCAAAAAAGAAGAAAAAGAGAAAATTAACAGTTAAAGAAGCAAGAAAGATTCTTCTCGATGAAGAAGCAGATAAACTTATCGATAAAGATTCGGTTAATGAAGAAGCAATTCGCCGTGCAGAAAACGAAGGTATTATCTTTATTGATGAAATCGATAAAATTGCTGCACGCACAAATAAGGGTGGTGGACAAGATGTTTCAAGAGAAGGCGTTCAAAGGGACATTTTGCCTATCGTTGAAGGCTCAACGGTTATGACCAAGTATGGTGCAATCAAAACCGATTACATTTTGTTTATCGCAGCAGGTGCTTTCCACATTTCAAAGGTAAGCGACTTAATCCCAGAACTACAAGGTCGTTTTCCAATCTTAGTTGAACTAAACAGCCTTTCAAAGCAAGACTTTATTGACATTTTAACTATTCCAAAAAATGCAATAACAATTCAGTATGCAACACTTTTAAAAGTTGACGGCGTTGACCTAAAGTTCACAGATGACGCAATTAGTGAGATTGCAAGAATATCAGAAGAAATGAACATGACAAGTGAAGATATCGGTGCAAGAAGACTTCACACAGTTATGGAAAACCTACTTGAAGACACTTCTTTTGAAGCAGACGGCAGTATGAAAGAAGTTATTATCGATAAAGAATTTGTTGTAAACAAGTTAGGCATAGAAGCAAAGACAAAAGATTTGAAAAAGTATATACTATAAAGGAAAGAAAACATGATAAATATTCCAAAGGGCACAAAAGACGTTTTGCCCTATGATAGTTATAAGTGGCAGTTTATAGAAAAGACAGCACGAGAAGTCGCAAAGAATTTTGGTGCAAAGGAAATAAGAACACCAACTTTTGAGCACACGGAAGTTTTTCTTCGTGGCGTGGGTCAAACTACAGACATCGTTAATAAAGAAATGTATACCTTTACTGATAAAGGTGGCAGAAGCATAACGCTAAAGCCAGAAGGCACGGCAGGTGTTGCAAGGTCATTTGTTGAAAACGGCATGCACTCAGGCGTGCTTCCTGCAAAACTATTTTACCTAACACAATGCTTTAGATATGAACGCCCACAAGCAGGAAGGCTTAGAGAATTTCACCAATTCGGCGTGGAATTTTTGGGAGCAACCAACCCTAATATCGATGCAGAAACAATACTATTAGCAAAAACTTTCTTAGATAAGGTCGGCATCAAAAACGTAACCCTTTATTTAAATAGCATCGGTTGCAAAGAGTGTAGGGCTAAATATAAAAAGGTGCTTAGCGAATACTTAAGAAGTAACATCGACAGCATGTGCGAACTTTGTAAGGACAGGCTTGAAAAGAATCCACTTAGGATTTTAGATTGCAAAAACGAAAATTGCAAAAAGATAAATGAAAAAGCGCCTGTAATTTTAGATTATCTATGCGATGACTGCAAAGAGCATTTTGAAAGCGTTCAAAACCTTTTAACCCTTGCTGGTGTTGAATATAAGATTAATCCTTATATCGTTAGGGGACTTGATTATTATAATAAAACGGTTTTTGAATTTGTTTCAAATAACATTGGTGCACAAGGCACGGTTTGTGGTGGTGGCAGATACGATGGACTTATCGCCGAACTTGGTGGTAGTGACGTTGCAGGTATCGGCTTTGCTGTAGGCATTGAAAGAATTTTGATGCTTTTAGAAAACTTAAATGTAGAAATTCCAAACGATAGCCAAATAGAATACTATGTTGCACCAATGGGCGAAAAGGAAAGTGAGAAGGCTTTTGAAATAGTAAGTATGCTTAGACAAAAAGGAATATCTGCTGACCTTGACCACATGAATAGAGGCATAAAGGCACAATTTAAGTATGCCGATAAAATCGGTGCTAAAAAGGTTATAGTAATAGGTTCAGATGAACTTGAAAAAGGCATTTTCAAAGTAAAAGAAATGTCAACAGGCAGTGAAGAATTTTTAAGCATTGATGAACTTGTAAAATAAACGCAAAAAAATTGCATTGAATTTATTTGTATGGCTTATAATATTGTCATAATCATTTGATTAAAAGGAGAAAGATTATGAATAGTATAGAAGACATTTTAGGCAAAGAAGAATTAGATAAGGTGCTTGCAGATAATAGTTTAACGCTTGTAGATTTTTATGCAAGTTGGTGTGCACCTTGTAAAATGCAAACGCCACTACTTATAGAATTTAATCAAGAAATGGCAGGAAAGGTCAAGATTATAAAAATTGATGTTGACCAAAATCCAGAACTTGCAAATAAGTATAGTGTTGAGTCAATTCCAACGATAATATTGTTTCAAAATGGAAAGGAAAAAGAAAAAACAGTTGGACTTACAACTAAAGCAACACTATCAGAAATGCTTATAAAATATTTATAAAATTAAAAAAAATAGGTGAAACACCAAGGAGAAATTAAAATGATAGATTTAAATTCAATTAAAGCATTAGACCCAGAAGTGTATGAAGGCTTAGAAAAAGAACTTCAAAGACAAAGAAACAATATTGAACTTATCGCAAGTGAAAACGTTGTTTCAGAAAATGTTTTACTCGCAGCAGGAAGCGTACTCACAAACAAGTATGCAGAAGGTTATCCAGCACACAGATACTATGGTGGCTGTCAGTGTGTTGACATTGTAGAAAACCTTGCAATCGAACGTGCTAAAAAATTGTTCGGTGCAGAGCATGCAAACGTTCAACCACATAGTGGTGCAAACGCAAACTTTGCAGTATACTTTGCAGTATTAAAACCAGGTGATACAATTATGGGTATGAGCCTTGCTCATGGTGGACACTTAACACACGGAAGCCCTGTAACAGTTTCTGGTAAATACTTTAACTCTGTAGGATATGGCGTAAAAGAAGAAACAGGCACTATCGACTATGATGATTTAGAAAGACAAGTTTTAGAAGTTAAACCAAATATCTTTGTATGTGGCGCAAGTGCATATCCAAGAATTATTGACTTTAAGAGAATTAGAGAAATCTGTGACAAAGTCGGCTGTTACATGATGGTTGACATTGCTCACATTGCAGGCTTAGTTGCAACAGGTCTTCACCCAAGCCCAGTTCCTTATGCTGATTTTGTTACAACGACAACTCATAAGACATTGAGAGGCCCAAGAGGTGGTATGATTTTATGTAAAGAAGAATATGCAAAAATCATAGATAAGGCTGTATTCCCAGGCACACAAGGTGGCCCACTTATGCACATTATCGCAGCAAAGGCCGTTGCTTTTGGCGAAGCATTAAAACCAGAATACAAAGCGTATATGGAACAAGTTAAGAAGAACGCTAAGGCAATGAGCGAAAAGTTCTTATCACTCGGCGTAAAACTCGTTTCAGGTGGCACAGACAACCACTTAATGCTTCTTGACCTTTCTGATAAAGACTGCACAGGTAAAGACCTAGAAATCATGCTTGATGAAGTTAATATCACTTTAAATAAAAACGCAATTCCATTTGACAAACAAAAACCATTTGTAACAAGTGGCGTTAGAATCGGCACACCAGCAATCACAAGTCGTGGCTTTAAGGAAGACGATTGCGAAAAGATTGCAGAACTTATCACAATGATTATCAATAAGAAAGAAGAAGCATTTGATTACGTTCGTGAAGAAGTTAAAGCACTTATCGAAAAATATCCACTCTACCAAGGAGTTATAGACTAAGGAGTTATAACCTAAATGCAATATAAATCAACGCTAAATTTGTTAGAAACAGAGATAGCAATCAAATTTATAAAAGATACTTTTGAAAAAGAACTTGCAAAGGCGCTTAAACTTACAAGGGTTTCTGCTCCACTTTTCGTTCAGCCAGAATCAGGCTTAAACGACAACCTAAACGGCTTTGAAAGGGCTGTTAGGTTTGATATTTTAACGCTAAAAAAGGACGTTGAAATTGTTCAGTCGCTTGCAAAGTGGAAAAGAAATGCCCTTGCTAAGTATGGTTTTAGCGAAGGTGAAGGTCTTTATACGGACATGAACGCAATTCGCCGTGATGAAGACTTAGATGCTTTGCACTCAGTTTACGTTGACCAATGGGACTGGGAAAAGATTATCACCAAAAGCCAAAGAACTTTAAGTTACCTTAAAAAGACGGTTAAGGCTATATATAAGGCACTTAAAAAACTCGCTAAAGCCGTTAACGCAAAATATTCTATTTCGCACTCAATTCCAGAAGAAATTACATTTATTTCAACAAAAGAGTTAGAAAAAGAATTCCCAACGCTTACAAGAAAACAAAGGGAAAACGCAGCCGCAAAAAAATACGGTGCAATTTTTCTTTACCAAATCGGTTGGGACTTATCTGATGGCAAGCCACACGATGGCAGGGCCAGTGACTATGATGATTGGAAACTAAACGGCGATATTATACTTTGGTATGATGTTTTAGATTTAGCGTTAGAAATTTCTTCAATGGGAATTAGGGTTGACCAAACGAGTTTGGTTAAACAACTAAAAAAGAAAAACGAATTACATAAACTTGAAAATCCTTATTGCAAGGATATCATAGATGGCAAACTTCCACTTACTATAGGTGGTGGAATTGGTCAATCAAGACTTTGTATGTTCTTTTTGAACAAGGCGCACATCGGCGAAGTTCAAGCATCAATCTGGTCGGAAGAAATGATAGAAGAAAATGCTAAAAAAGGAATATATTTACTTTAATGAAGGCATTTAATAGGGTAGAAAACTTAATAGGAAAAGAAAACTTAGAGATTTTAAGTTCATCATCGGTTGCCCTTTTTGGTGTGGGTGGCGTTGGTGGTTTTGTTGCCGAAGCATTAGTTCGCTCTGGAATTGGCAAAATTGCCGTTTTTGATAGCGACACGGTTGATGAAACAAACATAAATCGTCAAGTGATTGCAACAATTAGCACGATAGGAAAAGATAAGGTTGAAGTCATAAAAGAACGACTTTTATCAATAAATCCTAACCTAAAAATAGAGACCTATAAAGTTTTTTACTTACCTGAAAAAGCAAGTCAGTTTGACTTAAGTAAATATGACTATATAATAGATGCCGTTGACACGGTTAGTGCCAAGTTAGAGATAATTTCAAGAGCCAAAACTTTGGGTAAAAAAGTTATTTCTTGCATGGGAACGGGTGGCAAACTTCAAATGGAAAGCCTAAGAGTATGCGATATAACAAAAACAAGTGGTTGCCCACTTGCAAGAGTTATGCGCAGAGAACTTAAAAGGTTAAATATTGAAGATGTAAAAGTTGTATATTCCCCAGAAGATGCACAAAAAAATTGCATAAGTAGTGGTGAGAGTGATAGAGTTCCACCAAGCATGATTTTTGTGCCAGCAACGGCAGGGCTTTATATAGCAAGAGAAGTAGTTTTAGATTTAATCAATACAAAGAGAGAAAACAGTATATGAAAATTGTAATAGCATCAGATTTGCATGGTTCAGCATTTTATGCACAAAAACTAATGGATATTTGCTATAAAGAAGATGCAGATAAACTCATTTTACTTGGCGATATCTATAATCACGGCCCACGCAATGTGTTGCCAAAGGATTATCAGCCTATGAAGGTTGCTGAAATTTTGAACGGAGTTAAAGAAAACTTAATAGTTATAAAGGGCAATTGTGATAGCGAAGTGGACACAATGATATCTGAGTTCGATTTTGTAGGGGATATGCTTATTTTAAGTGGCACAAAAACCGTTTATTTAACACATGGTCATATCTACAATAAAGACAAAATGCCAAAATCAAACTTTGATGCAATAATTTACGGCCATTTTCACACAGGCTTTATTGAAAGACAAGGTGAAGTGGTTGTGGCAAACACAGGCTCGCTCTCTCTGCCAAAAAATAACACTCCAAATAGTTATATAGTTTTAGAAGATGAAACTATAACCCTAAAAGATTTAGAGCAAAAAGAAATTAGAAAAACGACAATTTAATTTATAAAACAATAAATAATATGCCCGAGCGCTTACACAATGAATAAAATTATAGATTATTCACTAAAATATGCATAAAATACATATTTATTCACAAAAACTGAAATATTTTATAAAATTATTCATAAAACATAGTTAAAAATGTTGACAAACAAAATATAAAGGCATATAATAAAACTCGAAAAAAACATAAAGATAAAAAGGTGGTATTCATTATGGAAAAGAAAGAAATTAAAAAGGTAGTATTAGCATACTCTGGTGGACTTGATACTTCTATTATAATTCCTTGGCTTAAAGAGAATTATAACAATTGCGAAGTTATAGCAGTTGCTGGTAACGTTGGTCAAGCAGATGAACTTGATGGTTTAGAAGAAAAGGCGTTAAAGACAGGCGCATCTAAATTATATGTTTTAGATTTAACAGATGACTATGTTGATAATTACATAATTCCATGCGTTAAAGCAGGTGCAATTTATGAAGAATATTTACTTGGCACATCACACGCTCGTCCTTGTATAGCAAAGGGTTTAGCAGAAATTGCTATTAAAGAAGGTGCAGATGCAATTGCTCACGGCTGTACAGGTAAGGGTAATGACCAAGTTCGTTTTGAACTTACATTAAAACACTTCTGTCCTGATATGGAAATCATTGCACCATGGCGTATATGGGATATCAAATCTCGTGAAGAAGAAATCGATTATGCAGAAGCACATAATGTTCCACTTAAAATAAACAGAGAAACAAACTATTCAAAGGATAAAAACTTATGGCACTTATCACACGAAGGTTTGGACTTAGAAGATACAGGTAACGAACCATTATATGAAAAGGAAGGCTTCTTAGAACTTGGCGTTTCGCCAATCAAAGCCCCAGACAAGCCAACATATATTGAACTTGACTTTGTTAAAGGCGTTCCTGTTGCTCTCGATGGTCAAAAGATGAGTGCAAAAGAAATCATCTTAAAACTCAACAAACTCGGTGGCGAAAACGGTATAGGTCTTCTTGATATCGTAGAAAACCGTTTAGTTGGCATGAAATGTCGTGGCGTTTATGAAACACCAGGTGGTGCAATTTTATACAAAGCACACAGCGTTTTAGAAACATTGTGTCTTGATAAGATGACAATGCACGAAAAACAAAAACTAGCCATCACTTATGGTGAACTCGTGTATAACGGACAATGGTTCACACCACTTAGAGAAGCACTTGCAGCATTTGTTGACAAGACTCAAGAAAAAGTTAATGGTAAAGTTCGCTTAAAACTTTATAAAGGTAACATGATAAATGCAGGCGTATGGAGTGAAGATTCACTTTATAGCGAAGAAATTGCAACCTTTGGTGAAAGTGATTATAACCAAAAAGATGCAGAAGGCTTTATCAATCTCTTTGGCTTGCCAATCAAAGTTGCAGCAATGGTAGAAAAAAATAAAAATAAGGCATAAAACCCTTAAATCCTGTGCGAAAAATCTTTCGCACAGGATAATTTCGTTAAAAAGGATATATAAAAACAAACCTAAATTGTGGATAAATCGCACTTAAATGGAGGCAATATGGCAAAGATGTGGGCAGGCCGTACTGACGGCGTAACTAGTAAAATTGCAGATGAATTTAATAGTTCTATCAAAATCGATAGCAGAATGTATAAGCAAGACATTTTGGGCAGTATGGCACACGCAAGCATGCTCAGTGCAAAAAATATAATATCAAAGCAAGATGCAGATATACTTATTGACGGTTTAGAAGGAATACTTGCTGACATAGAAAGTGGCAAACTTGAAATTGACTTAACAGCAGAAGATATACATATGTTCGTTGAACAAGTTTTGACCGAAAGGGTTGGCGAAGTTGGTAAAAAACTTCACACAGCAAGAAGTAGGAACGACCAAGTTGCACTAGATACAAGAATGTATCTAAGAGATGCGACAGAAAAAGTTGTTGAAAAAATAGAAGAATTGCTTATGGCAATAATCGGTCAAGCAGAAGAGCATAAGGCATCTATCATGCCAGGTTACACTCACTTACAAAGGGCGCAACCAATAACTTTTGGGCATCACTTAATGGCATATGCAATGATGCTTTTTAGGGATATTCAAAGATTTATTGATAGTTATGAAAGAATAAACGTTTCACCAATCGGTTGTTGTGCTCTCGCTGGAACAACTTATGATACAGACAGAAGGTTAGAAGCCAAGATTTTAAGTTTTGACAGCATTGCTATGAATAGTATTGACGGCGTTTCGGATAGAGATTTTTGCATAGAATTTTCATCAAACTGCGCAATACTTATGATGCACTTATCAAGACTAAGCGAAGAAATATTGCTTTGGACAAGTTGGGAGTTTAAGTTTGTTGAACTTTCTGATGCTTTCACAACGGGCTCATCAATAATGCCACAAAAAAAGAATTCAGATATGGCAGAACTCGTGCGTGGAAAGACGGGCAGGGTATATGGCAACTTAGTGTCAATACTCACAATGCTCAAAGGACTTCCACTTGCTTATAACAAGGATATGCAAGAAGATAAAGAAGGCGTGTTCGATAGTTACGACACAGTTTCAATGTGTTTAGATGTTTTAGCGCCAATGATAAAGAGCATGAAAGTTATAAAAGAAAATATGCTTTTAGCATCACAAAAAGGCTTTATCAATGCAACCGACCTTGCAGACTATATGGTTAAAAAAGGAATGCCATTTAGGTCGGCATATAAAATCGTTGGCAGTATCGTTAGCGACTGCATAAAAAACGGCAAGGTTTTAGAAGACTTAAGCCTAGAAGAATATAAAAAATACGATAATATATTTGAACAAGACCTATTTAATGAAATAAATCTTAATACTTGCGTAGAAAAACGAATTTCACTTGGTGGCACGTCGCCAAAATCAGTTGAAGAACAAATAGCGTGGATAAAGGAACAATTAAAAAATGTATAACGTGTTTATCGATGGCAGTGCTGGTACAACAGGGCTAAAAATAGTTGAAAGACTGTCGAATAGAAAAGATATAAACTTAATAAAACTTTCAGAAGAACTTAGAAAAGATGAAAAGGCAAGAAAGGAAGCGTTAAATAGCGCTGATGTGGCTTTCTTATGTTTACCAGACCAAGCCGCAATAGAAGCCGTTTCACTTGTTGAAAACCCAAAAGTAAAGATAATCGACACATCTACAGCACATAGGGTAAACGAACTTTGGCAATATGGTTTTGCTGAAATAAATGATTTTGAAAAAAAGATAGCAAAATCTAATAGGATAGCAAACCCAGGCTGTCACGCAAGTGGCTTTATAGCACTTGTTAACCCACTTATAAATGCAGGGGTGTTAAACAGGGAAGTTGCGCTCACTTGTTTTTCTATCACAGGCTATACAGGTGGTGGCAAAAAGATGATTGCCGAGTATGAGGGGGAAGATAAACCTGTTTTATATGATGCACCTAGACAATATGCACTTGGTCAAAAGCATAAGCATTTACCAGAAATGCAAAAGTATTGCAGTCTTGACATTTCGCCAATCTTTTGTCCAATAGTTGCTGACTATGATAGGGGCATGGAAGTAACCGTTCCAATATTTGCAAAAGATATTAAATGCGATATGGACGGTATTAAGGAAATTTACAATAAAACTTATCAAGGCAAGGTAGTTTCTCTTGCAAGTGAAAATAAAGAGGCAGGCTTTTTATCAGCAAACAGTATGCGTGGTAAGGATAGCATGCAAATTCATGTAGAAGGCAACGAAGACAGAATACTTTTAGTTTCTCGCTTTGATAATCTAGGAAAAGGCGCATCAGGCGCAGCAATTCAAAACATGAATATATTACTTGGTGAAGACCAAACAAAAGGACTTATACTATAAAGGAGAAAAATTATGAAGATTATTAGTGGTGGCGTATGTGCATCAAAAGGATTTACAGCAAATGGCGTGCATTGTGGTATTCGTCATAACAGAACAAAGCGTGACTTAGCGCTAATATTTAGTGAAGTCCCTGCCTCAACAGCAGCCGTTTATACAACCAACCTAGTTAAGGGTGCACCACTTGTGGTGACAAAAAAACATATAGAAAACGGCATAGCAAGTGCTGTTATTTGCAATAGTGGCAACGCAAACACATGTAATGCAAACGGCATAGAAATTGCAGAGCAAATGAGCGACCTTGTTGCTTCTGCTTTAAGTATTCCAGCAGATGATGTTGTAGTTGCATCAACAGGCGTAATCGGTCAACCATTAAATATAGAACCAATCAAAAAAGGTATGGATGAACTTGCAAAAGGACTTTCAAGCGATAATGGACTTTTAGCAGCCGAAGCAATTATGACAACAGACGTTGCAGTAAAGGAAATTGCAGTTGAATTCACTATTGATGGTAAAGTTTGCCATATTGGTGGCATTGCAAAGGGAAGTGGTATGATTCATCCAAACATGGCAACAATGCTCGTGTTCATCACAAGTGACGTAAGTATTAGCAGTGAAATGCTCTCAAAAGCATTAAAGAGCGATATTAAAGAAACATTTAATATGATAAGTGTTGATGGCGACACGTCGACAAACGATATGGTTGTTGTGCTTGCAAACGGACTTGCAGAAAACAAGAAAATCGAAAAAGACGATGATGATTTTAAGGTGTTTATGAAAGCGCTTAACACAGTTAACGTAAGCCTATGCAGAATGATAGCAGGCGATGGCGAAGGTGCAACAAAACTTTTAGAGTGCTCTGTTCATGGTGCAAAAACTTTAGATATTGCTAAAATTGTTGCAAAAAGTGTTATATGCTCAAGTCTAACAAAAGCGGCAATGTTCGGTGCAGATGCAAACTGGGGCAGGGTTCTTTGTGCAATTGGATATAGTGGCGCTGATGTAGACGTAAATAAAATAGATGTTAGTTTTATTTCTAAAAAAGGCGAAATTGCCGTTTGTAAAAATGGCAGTGGCGTAGATTTTTCTGAAGAAAAAGCCAAAGAGATATTACTTGAAAAAGAAATTACAATTGCCGTAAACTTAAACGACGGCGAGTTTAACTCTAAAGCGTGGGGTTGCGATTTAACATACGATTATGTTAAAATCAATGGCGACTATCGTACTTAAAAGCAAAGGTTAAGGAGAAAATTATGGATAAGAATTTTTCAAATGCTCAGCGTGCAGAAGTTTTAACACAAGCGCTTCCTTACATACAACAATATAATGGCAAAGTTGTCGTTGTTAAATATGGTGGCAACGCAATGATAAACCAAACTTTAAAAGAACAAGTTATGGAAGATATCGTGCTTTTACATCTTATAGGCGTAAAAGTTGTTTTAGTGCATGGTGGGGGTCCAGAAATCAACGAACTTATGGATAAACTTGGCAAGAAAGCGACCTTTGTTGATGGACTTCGTGTTACTGACAAAGAAACTATTGATATCGTTCAAATGGTGCTTGCTGGCAAGGTTAATAAATCACTTGTTAACTATCTAGAAGTAAATGGTGGCAAGGCAATGGGCGTTTCTGGTATCGATGGAAGGCTTATTGAAGCCGAGATGAAAAATGAAAGGCTTGGATATGTTGGCGAAATCACAAACATCAATATCGGCTGTATAGAAGACCTACTTAATAACGGCTATATCCCTGTAATCTCAACGGTTGGTTGCGATAAAGAGGGCAATATCTATAATATCAATGGTGACACTGCGGCAGCAAGAATTGCAGGCGCATTAAAAGCCGAAAGACTTATTATGATGACCGATATTGCAGGCATATTAAAGGATAAAAACGACCCAACAACCCTTATTCCAAAAATTACTATTAAAGAAGCAAAAGAACTTTTTGAAAGTGGCATTATTCAAGGTGGCATGATACCAAAGGTTAATTGCTGTATCGATGCAATAGGTCACGGCGTTAAAAACGTTATTATAATGGACGGAAGAATTCCACACTCAATACTTATGGAAATCTTGACCGATGAAGGTGCTGGCACCATGGTCGTGGAGGCATAATATGAGCGACATTATTCAAATAGACAAAGAGTTTGTTGCAAATACATATGCTCGCTACTCTATCCAAATAGTTTCTGGCAAAGGCTCAACAGTAGTTGATGCTAATGGCAAAAAATATATCGATATGGGCAGTGGAATAGGGGTAACGGCATTTGGTATAAGCGATGACGAGTGGAAAAATGCAGTTATATCTCAACTAGATAAAGTGCAACACATGTCAAACCTATATTACACAGAGCCATGCGCTTTGCTTGCCAAACTTTTATGTGAAAAGACAGGCATGAAAAAGGTTTTCTTTGCAAACTCAGGCGCAGAAGCAAACGAGTGTGCAATAAAGGTTGCAAGGCAATATGGAATAAAGAATAAAGGTCAAGATTACACCACGATAATCACCCTTAGAAACAGTTTTCACGGCAGAACTATAACAACGCTCTCAGCAACGGGGCAAGATGTTTTTCATGCTAAATTTCAGCCTTTGACAACAGGTTTTGTGCATGCAATCGCAAACGATATTGAAAGCGTTAAAACTTTAGTTAAAGAAGACAAAGTTTGTGGCATTTTGATAGAGTGCGTGCAAGGCGAAGGTGGGGTTATAGCCCTTGACAAAGAATTTGTTTGTGGATTAGAAAAAATTTGTAAGGAAAACGACATTATCTTTATGATAGATGAAGTTCAAACAGGCAACGGTAGAACGGGCGAACTTTATGCGTATATGAACTATGGCGTTAAGCCAGACGTTATTTCAACAGCAAAAGGCTTAGGTGGTGGACTTCCAATCGGTGCATGTCTAATGAACGAAAAAACCCAAAGCGTTTTAGGGTTTGGTGACCACGGCTCTACTTATGGTGGAAACCCTGTGTGTGCTGCTGGTGCAATAAACGTTATTGAAAGGATTGACAAGAAACTACTTAACGAAGTTAAAGAAAAAAGCGAATATATATTTACAAAACTTAGCACGGCTAAGGGCATTGAAAGTGTTAGTGGTATGGGGCTTATGATAGGCGTTAAAACCACAAAGCCAGCAAAAGAAGTTGTTTCAAAGTGTATAGAAAAAGGCGTTATTTGTTTAACGGCAAAAGATAAAGTAAGGCTTCTTCCAGCGCTAAATATTCCTATGAAAGACTTAGAGTTTGCAATAGATACAATTTTAAGCGTGTGTGCAGAATAATAAAGGAAAGACTTAAAAGGTGAAAAAATGGATTTAAAAGGCAGAAGTTTTTTAAAACTTTTAGATTTTACAAGCGAAGAAATAGAATACTTAATCGACTATGCAAGTAGTTTAAAGCAAATGAAAAAAAATGGCGTTCCACACAAAGAGTGCGAAGGAAAGAATATCGCCCTTGTTTTTGAAAAGACAAGCACAAGAACTCGTTGCAGTTTTGAAGTTGCAGCGTCTGACCTTGGCATGACTGCAGTATATCTTGACCCACAAGGCTCTCAAATTGGCAAAAAGGAAAGCATTGCAGATACAGCAAGAGTTTTAGGCAGAATGTTTGATGGCATAGAGTACAGGGGATATGGTCAAGAAATCGTTGAAGAACTTGCTAAATATGCAGGCGTGCCTGTATGGAACGGACTTACAAACGAATTCCACCCAACCCAAATTCTTGCTGACTTTATGACAATCAAAGAACATTTTGGCTCGCTTAAGGGCAAAAAACTTGTGTATATGGGCGATGCAAGATATAATATGGGTAACTCGCTTATGATAGGCTGTGCTAAGATGGGTATGCACTTTGTTGCGTGTGCTCCTAAAGAATATTTTCCAAACCAAGAACTTATAGAAAAAGCGCAAGAAATTGCAAAACAAACGGGCGCTAAATTAGAGTTTATAACTGACCCTATGGTTGCAACAAAGGGTGCTGATGTTATCTACACTGACGTTTGGGTTTCTATGGGCGAGCCTGAAAGTGTTTGGAAGGAAAGAATCGAACAACTTTATCCATATCAAGTAAATAAAAGGATTATGGATAATGCAGGAGAAAAATGTAAGTTTATGCACTGCTTACCAGCCTTCCACGATTTAAAAACTGGTATCGGCAGAGATATTTACGAAAAGTTTGGAATTTCTGCAATGGAAGTTAGCGATGAAGTGTTTGAAAGTGAAGAGTCAATCGTGTTTGACCAAGCCGAAAACAGAATGCACACAATAAAAGCAGTTATGGCAGCAACGCTATAATTAGGTAATAAAACAAAAAAATAAACCCCTTAAACGGTTGTTTAAGGGGTTTTTAGTTTTCTTAAATTTTATATGGTTTGTTTTTTTGTTTTATTTAGTAAAAGCAAAAGTATGCCAATAAATATAGTTATAAAAAGAGTTAAAATAAAAATAAAGGCGTAAGATATTTGCCAGCCACAATACTGAATAATTGCACCAGTAATGGTTGGGGCAATGCCAGCCGAAAAAGAGCCTGCAGCGTTCATAAGTCCAGAGTGAGCGCCAGCATTTATGTAATCGCAAAGTTTATAAGAAATAACGCTAAACACAATAGTAACTGCGCCTTGAATTATAATTAGATAAATTATCAAAACGGCAAGCGAAAGCACGATGTTTAAGTTGAATATAAACACAAACAAAAGCGAGAGTATTGATGCAAATACTAGGTATATAAAGCCAACGGCAACAAAGTTAATATGCTTTTCGCAATTTTTAATTGCAATAATAGGGCCTATGGTAGTTGCAAGAGGTGCTAAAACCGAAATTAAAACTGCAGGTTGTTCTTTTACACCAAAATTTTCTTGCACTAAACTTGGAAGCCAATTTATCGTGCCGTAAAACACGCAATGGATTAAAAAACTAAGCAAAAAGGTTATAATAAAAAACAAAATTTTTGTATTTTTGTTTTTTAATGTAAATGGTGTATGGGTTAGTGTCTTGATTGTTGCAGTATCGTTAGATATTGCTGTTTTAGAACTTAATTTTTCGCATTTAGTTACAGCAATAAAAAATATAATGGCAGATATAAAAAGAATAACGCCAAAAAAAGTAAAAGGCGAATCAAATCTCTTAAAAGAAATAAAAAGCGATGCCGAGCCATAAGATATTATCCCAGCGATTGCCGTTCCAATATTCATTATCATATTTGCTGTTGCTTTCATAGAAAGAGGCAAATACTTATTTAGAACGTGAGTGCACATGCCCCAAATACCTGCTTGAAGGATACCATTTATGGCCAAAATCCACCACAAACTCCATAAATTCATTGCAAGGGCGATAAAAATAGTTACAATGCCAGAAAGAGCCACGCTTATTAGCATATACCACTTTATATTTAGGTTATCTAAAATAAAGAAAAGAAAAATTTGCATAATGCCATAAGTTATAAAATAAAAGGTCATGGCAAGGCTGGCCTGAGGCTTAGAAACGCCAAAAAGCCTGCCGATTTCAATATATTCGGCAGTGTAAATATTTTTGCTTCCCATCATGATAACCCAAACTAAGCAACAAGCAAATATTAAAAAATTATAACAGCGTTTGTTTTGCATAAATAGACCCTACACTAAATAATATTAACATAATAGCAATCTTAACAAAGATAAGTCAAGAAAAAAGCACAAACTATTAAAAAGTATGTAAAAAAAGTTGACAAAGCGCTTATAGATTGATATACTAAAAAGGCTTTATCGAACAGCCAAAGGGCAAAGGAGGGTTAGTGGAGATGTCAACAGTAAGAGTAGGCGAAAACGAAAATATTGATAGCGCATTAAGACGCTTTAAGAGAAAATGTTCTCGTGACGGCATTATCGGTGATTTACGTAAAAAAGAACATTACGAAAAACCTTCTGTAAAGAAGAAAAAGAAGTCTGAAGCTGCTAGAAAAAGAAGCATTAAAGGCTAAACAAAAGAAGTCTATCGAATATCGATAGACTTTATTTTTTTATTGCATAAAAAGTAATATTAAGTAAAATTTTGTAGAAAAACAGGAGATAATTATGATAGAAGAGGGAAAGTCTCTAAAACAATATTGCAAAGAAGCCAAAAAGAGATTAAAAGGTGGATTTTGGCAAAGTTACCAAAAGAATTTAAACGAAAATATAGAGCGTGCTGAAAGGGAAGGTATCTCAACGTCTAAGGTTAAGCAATATTACACCGAAAGGGTAATTGAAAACATTAAAAATCGTGATGAAGAAAAAGAAGAATTTTATAAAAAGGTCAAAAAACTACTATTAGAAGAAGGCGAAGTGCCAAATGCTATTGGCAGATTAACCGATATTGACCTTTTTAACTCACTTAGTTATGAAGAAAGGCAAAGATACACCCTTTCGCTTTCGGAAAAATATCTAGAAGCAGTTGAAAGGTTTAGAAAAGAACAAGCACTTAATATAAAAAAATAAAAACCTATTGCAAAAAAAATTATTTTAGTATATAATTTAGTATATAATAATAAAAAATAAAGGTAAATTTATGTTTGAACAATTTTCATTATTAGTAAACAATAGGCAGTCTTGTAGAGATTTTAACGATAAACCAATAGATAAAGAAACTCTAGATAAAATCGTGTCTTTAGGTCTATTAGCACCATCTGCTTGCAACAGTCAACCTTGGAAACTTTATGTTGTAACCGAAGAAAATGCAAGAAAAAAAGTTGCTCACTCTTTGCAAGATATGATGATGAACAAATTTACAAATAAGGCACAGGCATTTATTGTTTTAGCAGAGCGTGAAGCAACGCTTAAACTTGGTGCAAGCCTAAAGTTTGATAGAAACCACTTTGTAAAATACGATATAGGTCAAATTTGCGCTTATTTAACACTTGGCGCAGAAAGTTTAGGGGTAAGTTCTTGTATTATCGGTTGGATAAACGAAAAGGAATTAAAACAAGCAATTTCAATGCCAGAAGACCAATCTTGTAAAATCGTTATCGCTTTAGGATACTCTGATATTGATAAGAGAAAGAAATCTAGAAAAGATTTTGAAACACTTGTAGAACTTATCTAGGACTATTTGTTATACGAATAAAGGGCACAGCCGATGGCTGTGTCCTGTTATTTTTATGAAGGGAAAGATTGTGAATTATCACTAAACCCTAAACTGATAAGTAGTGCAGTGTTGACCTTTTGCATTTTAGCAAAAGAAAGTTCGCCAATTTTCTCTTTTATACGCCTTTTGTCAAGCGTTCTTATTTGTTCTAATAATATTACAGAATCCTTCATAAGTCCAAACTCGTTTGCGCTAAGTTCTATATGCGTTGGCAGTTTTGCCTTGTTAAGTTGGCTAGTTATTGCCGCAGCAATGATGGTGGGACTATACTTATTGCCCGTGTCATTTTGCACTATTAAAATTGGTCTAACCCCACCTTGTTCGCTTCCCACAACAGGGCTAAGGTCTGCATAATAAAGTTCTCCTCGTTTTATCATAATGTCTCCAAGCCTATCAAAAGTAATTCCCAATTCATTATATGTATTTAATGCTGAATTGGGTTAAATATACCTTTTAACTAAAAAGATTGTACCCATAAAAATTACTTTTTATACAAACATAAAACGATTAGAAAATAAATAACGCTAACCAAAAAAGTTAGCGTTTTAGAGCATGATAAAAACTCTTAAATTAAAAATTAGTCTTCTTTCTTTTCAAAATTAAGTGTTGACATTTCAACAGGCATGTAAAAAGAAATTGCATGGGCAGGTGTGCCAACGCCAGCCTTTTCTTTTACACTTTCCATAATCTTTTTTGCAACATCTTTTTCTACAATTGTCAAAACTATTTCTTTTTCAGGGTCAATGGTGATTCCAAAAATAGTTTGAGGATTAGGCACAGAACCCCTTGCGTTTAATATGGTTGCACCGGTAGAGCCGTTTGCTCTTGCAATATCAACGATTTCAGTAGCAAATCCAGCATTTACTATAATATATAGAACTTTCAATTCTTTCATAAGTTTCTCCTTTAATTAAAACAATAGTTTTTGTATAGGCACGCTAAAAGCAATACCTGTGTTAGTCTTTTTGAACTTATAGTCATTATATAAAATGTCAATTACATTTTTGGCATTTTCTGTTGGTAATAGGCAAGAAATAATGGCTTTTTTCTGGTCGGCATCAAGCCCAAAAGCCTGTGCCAAAATACTTTTTCCAACCGAGCCACGCCCATAAATTGTATCAATAGAGTGCGCACCGTTATCTTTTAGAAGGGCACTAAACTTATCTCTAAGTTTGGTGCTTCCAATAATAACAAAATATTGCAAGCCGTTTATCATTTTTTCTTCCATAGTCTTATCCTCACTTTTCTTGCACCAGATTTTTTTGTTTGTTTTTTAGAGTCATCATCAACAAATCGCATAAGGTCATCAAACGATTCTTGTGCAAGTTCTTTGCTCGCTTTCTTAGAGCGAATATCATATATTATACCAAGTGCTTGAATAGCAATAAGTGGTGTAACCGAAATAAAAGAAATTATACCAAAGCCGTTTGTTAGTATAGACATCGTGCTTTCCGAAAGGGTTGCCACCGACTGAGCAATGCTAAGCGTTAGTGGTGTTAAAAAGGCAGAAGTAAGAGCGCCACCCGTAACTCCACCAGAGTCAAAGGCAAGCCCTACGAAAAGTTTAGGCGTAAACTTCATCATAACAAGAGCAATCACATATAAAGGCACTAAAAAGTAAAGTATGTTTATTTGTGTTAAAATTTTAAGCACCGAAAGTAAAGAAGCAAAGCCTATACCGATAGCAAGTGTTACAAGGATAGTCATTTTTTTAATATGGCCGTTGGTTATTTCTTCAATTTGAGAGCCAAGCACGATAACTGCTGGTTCAGAAACAGTTATTGCAGCGCCTAGAATAAATCCTACAATAAGAAGAAGGTAAGGGAAGAATTCTGGCTTAGAAGAGTCAAAAAATACTCCACCTATATATTGACCAACAAACCCAAAGCCATAATCTATACCTGATAGGAATATTAAAAGCCCAAAATAAACAGGGATAACACCCACAATCAAACGCCAAAACTCACGCTTAGGGAGTTTAATAACAAATAAAAGTATTGGCACTGAAATAAGCACGATAGGAAGTACTGCCAAGGCAACGTCAAGTAGGTTTGCCACCACGATGTCGCCAAGCGTAAATCCTGTTTTTATTATATATTCATTGGCAGGGGGGATACCACCATTTATAGCCTTAATTATAATTCCATATAATAAAACTGCTATAATAGGACCAACCGAAGCGATACCTATAATACCAAACGATTCATCGTTTTTCTTGCTTTTAGAAAAGGTCGAAGAAATGCCGATTCCAAGCGCCAAAATAAAAGGAACGGAAACGTCGCCTGTAGTTGCGCCACTTCCATCAAAAGCAAGGGAAATAAATTCAGGTGGTGCAAATATAACAAGCACAAAAACTATTATATAAAGAATGCCAAATACAATTTTAATGTTTATGTTTTTAATAATTCTAACGAGTGCTAAAGCCACGCCAATGCCTATACCCGTGCCTGTAATCCAAATAAAAAGGGTGTTACTAACTAAAGGAAGAATAATGGTCACTTGCCTTGCAAGAACAGAAAGTGCAGGCTCTGCAACTGTTGATAAAAGCCCAAAAACAAAGCCGAAAGATAGCACAAAAATTAGTTTGTTGTATTTAGAAAAAGAAGTGCCAAGCATATTTCCAATAGGCAAAATACTAGAATCTAAACCGACTAAAAATAACGCTTGCCCAACGATAACCGAAAAATATCCTACCAAAATTTTGCCATAAAGATTAGGGTTACTAAAAGGAAAGAAAATAAGACAAATAGCGACAATTATTGCGAGTGGAAGAGACGATATAGTTGTTTCTTTAATTGTTTTTAAAAGTTTCATTTTGCTCTCGCTTTTTGCTTTTTATTTGGTGAAAATTTAGTATTTTTAGTTAAAGATTATTATAACATTTATATGCAAAAAAGTAAAGGGCATTTACCAAAAACATTGTTTTTAAGAAAGTAAAAACAAATATTGAAAATAAATGCAAAAAAAACGTAATTTACTATTGACTTATTTTTCTAGGTATGGCATAATATTTTTGATTGGTTATTTTATAATAAAATAAAAGCAAAAAAATAACCAAAGGAGAATATTATGAAAAGTAATATCACAGTGGCTGGTTTATCGCCGGTTGAAAGCAAAAGAGTAGATAACACTTATGAAGCATCAGTATGGAATAGAAAATATACTATTTCTGATACTCCATTTTTTTCTTCGATAATATCGGGTGGAGAGGAAATCCTTGCAGGTCCTATTCGTTTAGTGGGCACATGCTTTGGTAAGCCTATTGAGTGGGAAGCATGCGAAAACTTTGAAATGGCAGATACTGACGGCAAGTCAAGAACTTTTGTTCAAACAACAAAGTTTAGAGAACTTGTTCTTAATACATCAATGCAAATATTCTATGATGGTTGCGTTAAGTGTAATGCAAAACTTATGCCAAAATCATCTGCTATATCTGAAAACTTAGTTCTAAACGAACTCTGGCTTGAAATTCCATTTAAGAAAGAATCTGCAAAGATGTATCAAATATATCCATTTGGCAACATCAAAATCAATGGCAGAGAAACGGTGGGCTCTCCATCATTATATGGACTAGACTATGTTCCAAGTGAAAGTTTGGTTGCTCCATTTAAGCAAAACGTATATCTTGGCAACGACAATATAGGTATGTCGGTTTTCTTTGAAAGTGACGAGGGCTGGAGATATTTCCTTCCAAATAGAGTTATAGAAGTATTAAATAAAGAAGACCACGTTCTTTTAAGGGTGCGTTTTTTAGATGAAGAACATCTTGACTGGGTGGACAAAGGTGGCGCAAACGGTGGCTACTTATTCCCAATCAATTTTGAGTTCGGTATGCAGGCAACTCCTGTTAAGCCATATGTTTCAAACAATTATTTTGAAAGAAGTTTCCATGCAGGTAACGTTAGCACAGCAGATAGTGCAAGCGTAAGCCTTGATGCGCCTTATGAAGAAGGTAATGATGAAACGCTTATTGATGCGCTTAAAAAAGAAGGCATTGAAATTTTATATGTGCATGAACTTTGGAACGATATGCAAAATAGTTTTATGTTAACAGACAAAACTTCTGAAAGGCTTAAAAAACTTGTTGAAGTTGCTCACTCTCGTGGAATTAAGTTAGTTCCATATTTTGGATACGAGATTTCATCTTTATCACCACTCTTTAATAAAAAATTCCTATATAAATATAAAAAGCGTTATTCGGACACTCACTATGAACTTTGGAAATGCTTGTATTCAAGACAACCATATCAAAGGGACTATAGCGTTTGCTATGCATCAGACTATAGTGAAGTTTTCCTAGAAGGTATTGCTCGTTTAATGGATGAATATCACTTTGATGGAATATACGTTGACGGAACTTTTGCAATCACAGGCTGTATGAACTTAGAACACGGCTGTGGTTATAAAGATAAGTATGGTGTAATCCATCCAACATATGATGTATGGCGTAGAAGGGCGTTTGTTGAAAGACTTCACGAAGTCGTTCATAGCCGTGGTGGTATTATCAATGCCCATACGGGTATGACTTTCCCAGCGCCAACGCTTGCTTTTGCTGATAGTTTATATGATGGCGAAGTTATTCAACCATTCTTAGTAAAAGGTTTGCTTGATAAAGTGCCTGAGGGTCACTTCCGTTCATTATATACAGGTAAAACTGCCGGCGTTCCTATTTGCTATATTGCATATACAAACCCACAACGTTGGACATTCCACCAATCACTTTCAACAATCGTTGCATTTAACGTATTGCCAAGAGCAAACAATAGTGTTGCAAACCTAAAAGAAGTTGCAAAGATTTGGCGCATATATGATGAACTTCCTGTGTCTAAAGCAGAATATAAGCCTTTCTTTAACAACGATGTAGTTTGCGATAACGAAAATGTAAAGGTAAGTTATTATGAACTTGATGGAAAAGTGCTTGCAGTAATTGCAAACTTTGCTAAACAACCAACAGGCAAGTCGGTAATTACATTTGCTAAAAAATATAAGACTGCAACAAACAAGATGACGGGAGAAAAATTAAATCTCGTTGACGGCGATAAGATAACCGTTGAGTTTGACAACTTTGACTATATGATAGTTGGGCTTGAATAAAATTTAATTATAAAACACAAAAAAGGGATAGCAAAATTTGCTGTCCCTTTAAGTTTTTCTGAGTGTTAAGTTTAGTTTCTATACATTTTTAGTTTATTAGATACGATTTTAACGCTAAACGGCATATTTTCATAAAGTTCGCCATCAACGTTTATTGTGCAAGGTTTATCGGTTATAATTTCAACGCTATTGCACTCAAAATGTTCGGCTTCTTTTAAAGATAAAATCTTGCCCTTTTTAAGTTTAAGAAATGCACCGATAATTTTTAATTTTGGCATTGATTTAACAGCAACGAAGTTAAGTTTGTTGTCACTAGGGCTTGCAACAGGGCAGATAGGAATTCCACCACCATAAACGCTTCCGTTTGCAATGCAAGCGATAAAGGAGCGATAAGGAATTTCTTTGTCATCAATTTTAGCAGTAAAATCGGTGTAATCAAAACTAAAAAGTGTTTTAATTAAGCAAGTTGTATAGTTAAATTTGTTTTTCCTTTTAAGTTGTTCATATCTTTTAAGAACGTCAACATCAATACCTGTTCCCACGATGTTAATACCCCTAACAAAAGGAAGTTCCATAAAGTCTATGAACTTTGGCGTTTGGTTTAAGATAATATCAAGTGCTTTTTGTGGGTCTAAAGAAATGCCGAGAGCAGAGGCAAAGTCGTTGCCTGTGCCACAAGGCACTAAACCAAGGTTAACGCTAAAGTCGGTAAAGCCATTTACAACTTCGTGCAAAGTGCCATCACCCCCAACCACAATAATATCGGTGGCATTTTCACTTATTAACTTTTTGGTAAGTTGTTTTGCGTGCCCTTTATAGGTTGTAAAATGTAAACGGAAAGTTATATTTTTTTGGGTTAAGTAACCTTCAATAATTTCAACAACCTTTTTAATTTTCTTGCCGTGCTTGCCACCAGCAATAGGATTTATAATGAAATCTAACATTTTTTTTCCTTTTTTTGAATTTCATTATAAATTTTACTATAAAATGATAAAAAATACAAGTTTTTGTGGTATAATATTTCTGTTATGAAAAATATTCTACCAAAAAATTTCATAAACTTGGCAAAAACCATGCCAAAACCATTATACATCGTTGGTGGTGCTGTCAGGAACTTTCTTATTGACGGCTCGCTTTCAAACGACATAGACCTTGCCGGTGCAATTCCAACTGCTGACTTTGTAAAAGCATTAAACGAGTTTGGCATAAAGGAAAGTGCAACTTATCCAAGAACTGGCACGGTTATGTTTTCTTATGGCGAACATCATTATGAATACACGGCATTTCGCCGTGATAAATACGTGGGTGGGGAACATCTGCCTAGAATAAGCGTGTTTACCGAAGATTTAGGTGAAGATGCACTAAGAAGGGACTTTAAGTGCAATGCAATCTATTATCACGTTCAAAAAGATGAATTTATTGACCCATTAGGTGGGGTGCAAGATATAAATAATAAAACACTTTCAACCGTATGCGAACCAGATAAAGTTTTTGGGTTTGATGGGCTTAGGCTTATGCGCCTTGCAAGGTTTGCTGGGGAACTTAATTTTAAGCCTACATATGAAACGATAAAATCGGCAAAAAAATATGCTGACAATATTTTAGAAATATCGCCAGAGCGTATTTTCAGCGAACTAAAAATGATTCTTGTTGCCGATAAAAAATATCCTTTTTCTGACCCTATAGGTCACTATAATGCATTAAAAATTTTAGACCATACAAGAGTTTTGGATAAGATTTTGCCAGAACTTACAGAAGGTCGTGGTATGGCGCAAAGGGCAGACTTTCATAAATACGATGTGTTAGAGCATAGCATAAGAACGGTTTTATATTCATGCCCATCAATAAGACTAGGTGCTTTGTTCCACGATATAGGAAAGCCTTTCTGCTTTTTAAGAGACGGATATTATTATCACCATTTTTCTGAAGGGGAAAGGATTGCCGAAGTGGTTTTAAAAAGGCTAAAAGCCGATAATGCTACCATCGAGCAAGTTAAGTTTTTGGTTAGAGAGCATATGGTCGATTTAGATTGCTCTATGAGTGAAAACAAGGTTAGAAGATTTTTGGTTAAGCATCAAGACAGACTCGAAGAACTGCGTTGGGTAAAACAAGCAGACTTTAGAGCGAGTTTAGAGATTGAAAGCGTTGCCCCAACCATTGTAAAATGGAAAAAAATCTATGACAAAATGATTGCTGAAGGCACTCCGTTTAATCTTAAAGATTTAAAAATTACAGCACAAGATTTAATTGACTTAGGGTATAAGGATAAGTGGATAGGCAAAGAATTAAACAAGCTATTTGATTATGCTGTATTAAATCCACATAAAAATAATAAGGAAACTCTTATAATGCTTGCAAAAAAACATATTGCAAAGCAAAAATAATATTAAGTAAAATGTTTATCAAGCCTTGAGACTTGATTAAGGAGGCAGTTAAAAATGGCAAGGAGAAAGTATACAAAAGAAGAAGTCAAGCAAATAAGAAAAGAGCGCAAGATTAAAGCGGCACTTAGAAGTTATAGGTGTCGTGGCTTAAAAAACTTTTTGTTTTGGCTTACAGGTTTAATTTCAGCATTTGTACTTTTGATATCGGCAATATTTGTTGGTGTTAAATTTATTCCAATTAGTACATATGTTGGCGATACGGGAGAAGTTGTAAGTAAAGACGTGTCTTCAAAGAGCATTCTCGATGCGATTTTAGATGCTCAAACATACGACATGTCAGATTTTCCATTTATAGTAGATTCTATTTATGAATTTTCAACAAGTTCAGAAATAAAAGATTATGTAAAAGTAGATAAAGAAAAGCTTTCTTCATTAAAGTTTGACTCCAATTTTGGCAAGCAAATTGCATCTTGTGTTGAAATAACTGCAACCCTTGAGGGGATAGGTGTGACAAAAGACCCGAAATTTAAAGATATTTGCAAGCTAGATATTTTCAACAAGTGGGAAGAAGTTGCCGACGGTGAATATCCTATTTTGGATGCTAATGGAAATATTGAAAGAGATACTCAAAAAGTTGGTAGCCCACTTAAGAGCAACCCAAATATATATTACTATAAAGTCTCTACAAATAAATATGCTAAAGCGTTTGATGAAAACGGCAATAAGCAAGCAGTTTTTTCAAAGCTATATTATCCAAACCTTGCCCAAATACCACTTCTTGATGCCGTGCAAGTGCTTGGAGATAGTTTTTCAAGACTTAAAATCAACAACATGCTTGAAAGTCTAGGTGGTGGCAGTGGCTTTTCTAACAGCTTTATAGGTGGTATTTTAGAAGGAAAGAAAATTTCAGACCTTCAAAATCTTACAGGCGAAGATATTGTATTAGTTAATATCTTAAAACAACCAAATGAAACCTTAACAAGTCATTATGAAAAGAACAAGATGTTCTACGACGTTCTTTGTTCAATATTACCAGGCAATCCTACTTTTGACACAATTAACCTGGCTCATTTACAAGGCAGTTTAAGTTTTAATGACTTAAAACTAACAACGATATTAAAGAAAGATGGCGAAACGTTAGAACAGCATTATAGAAACAACAAAATGTTTTACGATGTTTTAAGAGAATCAATACCTGGTAATCCTGAGTATTATGAAATAACCATATTGGATTTACAACAGACGTTAGAATTTGAAAACATAAAACTAATTACCATTTTAATGCAAGACGATGAAACAGAACAAGCGCATTATGAAAATAATAAAATGTTCTATGACGTGTTGTGTTCTCTAGCGTCAGGAAAACCTAAATATAACGAATTGACAGTGTTGCATTTGAAGGGTAATTTACACTTTGAAGATGTAAAACTATCAACCATTTTAATTAAAGATGGCGAAACAGAGCAAGACCATTATAAAAACAACAAGATGCTATATGACATTTTGTGTTCGGCAATACCAGGAAACAAAACTTGGGACAAGTTGACAATATCAGACTTGCAAAGTGAATTAGATTTTGACAACATAAAACTAACAACCATTTTAATGCAAGATGGTGAAACAGAAGAAACTCATTATAAAAAGTATAAAGAACTTTACGATATTTTGTGTTTGTCAGTTGGTTTAGGTAGTGGTGCAGAGAATTTCTCAAAACTAACAATAGCGCATTTGCACGGCGAAATGCATTATGAATATATTTATCTTGATACTTTCGTACATTACGTTGATGACGAAAGCGAAAAAGACAACACAAAGTTCTATAAAATATTACTTAGTGGTTGTGGTTATCAAAACGTTAACGAAATGTCTAAAGAAGCCCTAAAGACTGCTGCAAAAAGTTTAAAACTTAGCGAATTAGACTCATTTAGTGAAGGTAATATCACATTAGTAAATATCATAGGCGATGTAACAACTTCAAACAAAATGCTAGAAGCTTTACTAAAAAGAAACCCAACTATTTCAAACTTAGGTTCAGCAATAGAAACACTATCTTTATTTGACGTATATGGTCAAGCATGCTTTGAAGAAAGAGGTAGAGCAGTTAATTCTAATACGCCAACTTACGATAAAGTTGAAGATATAGGTGGTGAATACTACGTTTTAAACGAACAAGGCAACGGCGAATACGTGTTAAGCCAAAACGCTGGGGTATGGCTAATCTTGTGCTATGAGCCATCAGAAGTCGTTTTAGAAAATACTGTGAGCAACTATAACGGCTGTAGAATTAGTTATAGACCAACAGACAAAACTCTTGGGGATTTGCAGGACGGTCTTAATATTTCTCAAAAAATAGGAAGCGCAACGATTAGAGAATTAGTGATTATTGGTTTATTAGAAGATAGTTTGACATTAAAGCCAGCATATTCAGGCACACTTCAAGATGCATTAGAACAAATTAAATTTGGCAAATAAAACATAGTAATGTAAAAATTGTTGACAAAAGTTTAAAATTTTGATATTATTATGAGAGTTATTCTATAATTATTATAGAAAAGCAAAAAACCTTGCTTGCTAAAAAGGCAAGCCGAATAAGTCCGGGAGGTAAAAAAATATGACAAAATATGAGATGCTCTATATCCTAGATGCTTCACTTACAGACGAAGCAAAAGAAGGGATAATCAAGAAAATCGAAGATTTAGTTAACAGCAATGGTAAGGTTGAAAAAACTGACCGTTGGGGTAACAAGAAATTACAATACCCAATTAACTATAAATCTGAAGGTTATTATGTTTTGACCACATTTGAAGCAGAACCAACGCTCGTTGTGGAACTCAAACGTATTGTAGGCATTACAGATGGTATCATAAGAAGATTGATTACCAAAATCTAATTAGGAGAAAGATTATGAACAAGGTTATCTTAGTAGGAAATTTAACAAGAGACCCAGAATTATCAGAAACACCAAGTGGGGTTTCTGTATGTAGATTTAGCATAGCAGTATCAAGAGATTATGCAAATGCTGATGGTTCACGTGATGTAGATTTTTTCAATATAACTGTATGGCGTGGAAGGGCAGAAAATTGTGGTAAATATTTGAAAAAAGGTAACAAAGTAGCAGTAGTTGGCAGTTTACAAACACGCTCTTATGAAGATAAAGATGGCATTAAGAGAAATGTAACTGACATCGTTGCAAACGAAGTGGAGTTCTTAACACCAAAGGGAAGTCAAGGTGAAGATGATGCACCTGTAATCTCAGCAAAAAGAGAACGCCCTGAACTTGAGGCTATTGATGACAATCAATTGCCATTTTAAGAAGTTCCACAAGCATATTTAAGGAGTTAAAAATGGAAGAAAATACAAATATGAATGTTGCTGTAGAAGCACAACCAAAAGAAGGTAAAAAATTTGTTAAGAGAATTCCACGCAAGAAAGTTTGTGCTTTCTGTCAAAATAAAGTTGAAACTATCGATTATAAAGATATCAACACTTTGAAAAAGTACATTACAGAAGGTGGTAAAATTCTCCCAAGGCGTATGACAGGCGTATGTGCAAAACACCAAAGAGTTTTAGCAACAGCTATCAAACGTGCAAGACTAGTTGACTTATTACCATTTAAGGGTGAATAATTTTTAGTAAACAAAAAAAGAAAAAACGGAAGGCAAAATTGCCTTCCGTTTTTAGTTTAAAAATTTAGCCAAACTAATTAAATAAAAGTGTGTGCAAGCCAAACAAAATATTTATCACAATCATTTCAAAACACAAAAAAACTACCGGAAAAAAATTTTTTTTCGGCAGAGTCTTGTCTAAAGTAGTAGTTGTTGTATTAAATTATTCAGCAGGCTTTGCTTTTTCTTCTTCAAAAGCAGTTAAGATTGCTTTAATCAATAACTCTCTTGTTTCAGTTTTGATTGGGTGAGCGATATCTTTGTATTCACCATCAGCAGTTTTTCTTGATGGCATTGCAATGAAATATCCTTCACTACCTTCGATTACTTTGATATCGTGAATAACAAAGCAATCATCAAAAGTGATTGATGCTACGCCTTTAAGTTTGCTGTCATCTTTTTTGACAATGCGCACTCTAACATCTGTAATGTTCATATTTTACCTTCCCTTATCTTATAATGATAATATTTTATCATATTTTTTTTTAATTTTCAATAGTTTTTTTAAAAAAAGTTATCATTTTTAGCAAAAAAGTAATAAAAAATGCCCATTTTTCATAAATATTGGTATGAATATATATTTAGAGTCTCAAAAAATAAAAAAAGTTCATTTTATAGGCATAGGTGGAGTAAATATGAGTGCTTTGGCAAAACACCTAAGCGAGCAAGGTTATTTGGTAAGTGGCAGTGATATTTCGAGAAACAACACAAAAGAGTTAAAGGCTCTTGACATTAAAATTTATAATCGGCACGATGAAAAAAATGTAATAGGCTGTGATGCTATAGTTTATACATCTGCAATTAGTGAAAACAATCCAGAACTAGTTTATGCAATTAAAAATAATATACCATTAATAAAAAGAAGCCAACTACTTGGACAAATTATGGATAGGTATAAAATATCTATTGCCATAAGTGGAAGTCACGGAAAAACTACAACTACGGCTATGCTTGCAAATGTGCTTATATGCGCAAATCTATGTCCAACCGTATTTTTAGGTGGCAGTGATAAAAATTTTGGCAATTATTTAAGTGGGAAAGGTGATATAATCGTTGCTGAAGCATGCGAATATCAAAGAAACTTTCTTGACCTAAAACCAAAAATATCCATCATACTAAATATCGATAGCGACCATTTAGATACTTATAAAAATATAGAGCAAACGGCAAAAGCCTTTTATGAGTTTAGTAAAAACAGCATATCCATAATAAATATCGATGATAAAATGGCAAAAGATATTTGTACAACCACTAGTATTTCCTTTGCGAAGAACGGCGTGGCTAATCTCGTGGCAAAAAACGTGGTGTACAACCGAAAAGGCTATGTCTTTAGTGTTTATTCGTGTGGAAGACGTTTGGGGCGAATAAGGCTAGGTCTAGAAGGTGAGCACAACATATACAACGCCCTTTCGGTTATAGCAGTGGCAAATCTGTTAAAAGTTCCGTTTCATATAGTGAAAACATCACTTGAAAGTTTTTGTGGAGTAAAGCGAAGAAATGAGTTTATAGGCAAGAAGTTCGGTATGGATTTTTATTGTGACTATGCTCATCATCCAAAAGAAATCAGTGCAATGCTATCTACTTATAATAAACAAAAAAATAGTTATATAACCATATTTCAACCACACACTTATTCACGGACAAAACTGCTTATCGATGAGTTTATAAATTGCTTTAAAACCTCATCGCCACTCATAATTTATAAAACATATCCAGCAAGGGAAAAGTATGATAAATATGGCAGTGCAAAAACATTATATAACAAGTTAATTAAAGGTGAAAACCTTAATGGAAAAAAGGTGTATTATGCAGGCAACAAAAAAGAGTTAGAAAGCATTTTAAGGTCTTTAAGTAATGGAATAGATAAAGCAGTGTTTCTAGGCGCTGGGGACATATATGACATTGCAAGAGAAATAGTAATAAATTAAAGGCAATTAGATGGGTTTATGTTGACAATAATATTACTGCTTGATATAATATAAAAAGCAAAATCTAGCGAGGTAATTTTATGGTTAAACATATGATAATTTGGAAGTTAAAAGAAGAAATAATAGATAAACAAAAGGTGGCAAGTGAAATAAAGGTTGCACTTGAAGGGCTTGAAGGAAAGATTGACGGACTTATAAAAATGAACATTTTAACCGAAAAACTAGAAAGTTCATCAGGCGACGTTATGATGGATTCGACCTTTAGAGATGAAAAGGCATTAAAAGAGTATCAAAAACATCCAATGCACGTTGAAATTGCAAACGGAGTGGTTAGACCTAATGTAGAAGTGCGATTATCATATGATTATCAACAAAAATAATAAATAGCATAGAAAAAATATGGTAAAATATGCAACAATCGTTTGCATATTTTTCTTTTAAATAGTATTATATATGTAATTTATTTACGGAGCGTGAGATTATGATACAAAAAAAGAGGAAGATTTCAATCCTGGGTGCAGGTAATGTAGGTGCAACTATTGCTTATTCTTTATTACTTCAAGGCACTGCATCTGAAATTGTATTGGTTGACATTAACAAGGACAAGGCAGAAGGCGAAGCACTTGATATTTCGCAATGTGCACCTTGTGTTCCAGCATGCAAAATTTGGAACGGTGAATATAGTGATGTTGCAGGTTCAGACCTCATTATTATAACTTTTGGCGTGGGTAGAAAACCTGGTCAAAGCAGACTTGACCTTGCATCAATAAATGTAAACATATTAAAGAGTGTTATTAAAGAAGTTGCTAAAATTGCTCCAGAAGCTTTATATATCGTTGTTAGTAACCCTGTTGACGTATTAACATATGTAGTTATGCACGATACAGGTTTAAGCAAAAATCAAGTTATCGGCACAGGCACGCTTTTAGACTCTAGCCGTCTTCAATACGCTGTTGCAACATATTGCAACGTTGACGTATCTAACGTAACGGCATACGTGTTTGGTGAACATGGCGATGCTTGTATGGTTCCTTGGAGTTTATGTACCGTTTGTGGTATTCCTATTAGAGAATATTGCACAAGGATTATGGGTATTGATAAAGATTGTCTTGAAGAAGAGTTAAATAGTATTTATACAAACATGGTTGCAGCAGGTGGAAAAATTATTAAGGCTAAGGGCGCAACTTTCTATGCAATTGCAGCGTCAACGGTAAAATTAGTTAAGGCAATGGTTTCAGATACAGAAACTATTCTTCCAATTTCAGCATATCTAGATGGTGAATATGGCGCTAAAAACCTTTGCACAGGCGTACTTTGTAAGGTTGGTGGTAGTGGCATTAAAAAAGTTTTAGAATTGCCACTCTCTAAAGATGAGAAAGAGTTATTCTCAGAAAAGCTTAATTCTATAGACAAAACATTTGACATGCTTAATATTAGATGATAAAACTAGGCAAGTCCTTAGAAAAACTAAATTAAAATAACAAAAGATGTGCAGTCCTAAAAAAGAACTGCATATTATTTTTTATAAAAATTGTTGACAACACAACAAATTACTTGCAAAAAATAAAGTTATATGGTAAAATGTAAACATGAAAAAGAAACGAGTTATAGACAACAAACCGAGATTCAATATGAACAAAAAGCCAATTAAACCCAAGTGGTATTTAAAACTTGTGGAATATGTTGCAGCGCCATTTTATTTATGGTTTAATAAGGGAAAGGTAAAAGTTCAGAAAGAAGTTAAAAAGATAAAAGGGCCATACTTAATTCTTGCAACGCACGCATCTTTTATGGATTTTCCACAAATAGTTAGGGGAATAATGCCACGAACAACGGGCTGGGTTATGTCAGTTGAAGAATTTAGGCGTGGCGATTGGCTTATGGGTGGCATAGGTGGAATGCCAAAGCGCAAATTCACCCATGATATCGTAACTGCAAAGCACATGCTATATTATTTAAAGAAATTAAAGCACACTTGCACAATCTTTCCAGAAGCAAGGTTTGAATTTGCTGGCATAAACGAAAGGTTAGATGGTGCGCTTGGTAAATTCTGTAAACTTGCAGACGTGCCTGTTGTAATGTGCATGAGCAATGGTAACTTCATCAACTCACCACAATGGAGCAAGCACCCATATAGGAAAATTCGCCAAGAAGCCAATATCTATATGCTAATTACAAAAGAACAACTAAAAGAAATGACTGCTGAAGAAATTCAGGCAAAAATCGAACAGGCATTTGTTAAAGATGAATATAAGTGGCAGGTAGAAAACAACTTGCACACCAAATGCAAACAAAGGGCAGACGGACTTTATAAGATTTTATATAAATGCCCACATTGTGGCAAAGAGTTCATGATGGAAAGTGCTGGCATATATCTTTGGTGCAATAATTGTGGCTCTAAGTGGGAAATGGACACTTTAAGTAGGCTTAAGGGCTTAAATACTGACAAAGGTTATTCTCATATTCCAGATTGGTATAATTGGGAGAGAGAAGAAGTTAGAAAAGAAGTTGTAAATGGAACTTATCTCTTTGAAGATGAAGTTAGAGTAGAAGATTATTATTCGTCTAAAACAGGTTGTATCCCTGTTGGTGATGCACACTTAGTACATAATAAAGATGGCTTTACAATTTCTGGAATTGTTAATGGCGAGCAATTTAATGTAAATAAGCCTGTTTCATCAATGTATTCGGCGCATATAGAATATGACTTTTTAGGTCGTGGCGATGCAATAGATATCGCAACCGATAAGACAACCTATTTTATGTTCTTAAAATCGGCAAAAAATCAATTAACCAAAATTCACTTTGCAACCGAAGAACTTTATGACTTTTATGTAAGAAACAAGTAAAAAAAACAAAAAAAGACATAGCAGATTGCTATGTCTTTTTTTTAGTTAAAAAATTATTTTACTTCAACGCCAGAAGGTGAGAACATAAACACATTTTTGCTCATCTCATAAACGCCACCACCAAGTGCATAGATAGCGCCTGAAAGCATATCTAAAACTCTAACGGCAGTTTCGGTTTTGAGTTCGGTCAAATGCACAACGGCATTTTTACCTATTTTCATGGCATCAATTATGTTTTCAACATCACTAAAAGCCGAAGGGCTAAACACAGCCACAGGACCTGTTTTATCGTTAATATCCGTGCTTAAGTTGTTTATTGTAGAACGGTCATTTTTAGTTTTTGGTTCTCTACCAAACAAATCAAATACACCCATTTGTATCTTCCTTTATTTTAAATAATTTCTTTTTCCAAAAATGCTAGAGCCAAGCCTTATCATATTGCTACCATTTTTAATGGCAACCAAATAATCGTTTGACATACCCATTGACAAATATTCTATAGACATGCCGTTTTCTTTAAGTTTATCATAAAGCCCACGCATTTTTTGGCACAAATTTTCAAGCAAACTTTCATCATCAGTGTGGGGGAGCATTGCCATAAGTCCTTTAACGCAGATATTAGAATATTTATTCGAAATATCAACAACGCTATCAAATGCCTTTTCTAAAGTAAAGCCACTTTTAGAAAGTTCGCCACCGATGTTTACTTCTATTAAAATGTTTTGCACTAAATTTCTATTTTTAGCAACTCTATCTATCTCTGAGGCAAGTTTATCACTATCAACAGACTGAATAAGGTCAACCTTTCCAACCAAATATTTAACTTTGTTAGTTTGTAAATGTCCTATAAAATGTTGCTTAGCGCCAACGATACTAGAGTTTTTCAAGTTAAATTCTTGAACCTTATTTTCAGCAACAACTTTAAGCCCTAATTCTATAGCCCTATTTATCGTGTCGATATCAACCATTTTAGTTGCACCCACAAGGGTGATAGGCTCGCCTAAATTATTGCCACTAGAAATATCAGCAAAAATTTGTTTTAAGTTATTTTCAAGCATTTTATTTTTGGTTAATAACATCACTCATATTGTATAAGCCATTAGGCATATTAACAATAAACTGAGCAGCCTTAACAGCGCCGTCAGCAAATACGCTTCTATCGGTTGCTTGGTGGGTTAGTGTAATCGTTTCAAAGTTAGAAGCGAAAATAACTTGATGTTCGCCAACAATTCCACCACCACGTACAGCGTGAATACCAATTTCATTTTTGTCACGCTTGCCAACAATTCCATTTCTTCCATAAGTATAAAACTTATCGTCATCAACGCTCTTAACAGCATCGGCAAGCATAAGCGCCGTGCCACTTGGGGCATCAACCTTTTGGTTGTGATGTTTTTCAATAATTTCAATATCAAACTCGCCAAGTGCTGAAGTTGCTTTCTTTACAAGGTCGATAAGAGCATTAACGCCTAGTGACATGTTTCCAGAACGGAAAAGTGGCAATTTTTTGCTACAACTACTAACTTTTTCAATTTGCTCAGGTGAATATCCTGTTGCACACAAAACTGCAGGGATATTTTTAGCCAAGCAAAAATTTAATATATTATCAAGGTTAGATGGTGCAGAAAAGTCGATAATAACATCAACATCTTCTTTAACTTTATCAAAAGCATCATAAATAGGGAAGTTTTTGTCAAAGCAATTCATAATGATGTCAACGCCACAAACAGCCTTAACATTATCGTTAAGTTTGCAAGATTCAAACACCTTTCTTCCCATTCTACCATTAGCACCACTAATTAAAATATTTATCATATCTTACTCCTTAATAGAAAATCCAAAATCAACAAGAATCTTTTTCATTGCTTCAGTATGTTCAGGCTCGAGTTCAGTTAGTGGAGCACGAACGATACCTGTTCCAAGTCCGATAAGTTCGGCAGCCTTTTTTACAGGGATAGGGTTAACTTCACAGAACATAATGTCAATAAGTGGTAAAAGTCTTTCTTGAAGTTCATATGCTTGCTTATTTTTGCCAGCATAATAAAGCCTTGCAACGTCGCCAACTTCTTTTGGAGCGATGTTAGAAGCAACCGAGATGAGACCCATAGAACCAATGCTCATCATAGCAAGGTTAAGGTTGTCATCGCCAGAATAAAGGGCAGTTTTGCCACGGATAAGGCGTGCAGTTTCGCATATTTGTTCCATATTGCCACAGGCTTCTTTGATACCACCGATGTTTTTATGTTCAGCGATTTCAGCCATAGTTGTTGGCAAAATGTTAACGCCCGTTCTTGCAGGCACGTTATAACAAAGAACAGGAATATCAACATTGTCGCACACATCGTTATAGTATTTTACTAAACCCTTTTGTGTGCATTTATTGTAATAAGGTGTAACAACAAGCAAGCCGTCAGCACCAACTTTTTGAGCAAATTGACTCTTTTCAATAGCCTTTTTAGTACAATTGCTTCCAGAACCCAAGATAAACTTAACTCTGCCAGCAATTGTGTCGTAAGCAAACTTTGCAATTCTGTCGTATTCGCTATCGGTAATTGTAGGTGTTTCACCCGTTGTTCCAAGAATTGTCAAAGCATCAATCTCATTTGCAATTTGATATTCTATTTGTTTTTCAAACGCCTTGTAATCAATGCCATCAGGTGTAAAAGGAGTGATGGCAGCCGTACAAGTTCCCTTAAAAATAGTCTTGTTCATTTAATGCTCCTAAAAATTAGTTTAATTGGTCTTTAACTGCACCCATTTCAATTGCCTTTTCAGCGATTTGAATAGTATTAGTTGCAGCACCCTTTCTAATGTTGTCAGCAACGCACCAGAGATTGATACCACTTTCAACAGTTTCGTCTTTTCTAATTCTACCAACAAAAACTTCGTCTTTGTCTTCAGCCGTAAGTGGCATAGGATAAAGGTTGTTTGCACCATCGTCTTGAAGTACAACGCCTTGTGCCTCACTTAAAACCTTTTTAACTTCTTCAACAGTGCAAGGTTTTTCAAACTCAAGGTTGATAGATTCGCTGTGACCATAGTAAACAGGAACTCTAACGCAAGTTGCAGTAACTTTGATAGATTGGTCGTTTAAGATTTTCTTTGTTTCAAAAATCATTTTGTCTTCTTCTTTGGTGTAACCATTTTCTAGGAAGACGTCGATGTGTGGCAAGCAGTTACCAAAAATAGGGTAAGGGAATTTCTTAGGTTCAGCGCCGTTAATTCCATCTTTAAGGTCGTTAAAGCCTTTAACGCCAGCACCAGAAACTGCTTGATATGTAGAATAAATAACTCTCTTAATTTTGAAAGCCTTGTGGAGTGGTTTTAAAACAACCATTGCTTGAATTGTTGAGCAGTTTGGGTTTGCGATGATATTTTTGTGCCAAGCGATATCTTCAGCATTACATTCTGGAACAACAAGAGGAACGTCTTTATCTCTACGCCAAGCATTAGAGTTATCGATAACTAAAATGCCGTGTTTTGCAAAAATAGGCGCATATTCTTTACTGATGTCACCACCTGCAGAGAAAAGAGCGATATCAATTTTTTTATCAACAATATTTTTTTCAGCAAGTTCGATAACTGTGTGTGGTTTGCCCATAAAATCGATGTTAGAACCAGCAGACCTTGCTGATGCGAATAGGTAATAATTTTCAACTGGTAAGTTTCTTTCTTCTAAAACTTGTAAAAATTTTCTGCCGACCATACCTGTTGCGCCGACAACTGCTACATTGTATTTCTTCATAGTAAGTCTCCTATAAACATAATATATGCATAGTTTATCAAAACAAAGTAAAAAAGTAAAGTTTTTTTTCGCATAATACCTATTTTTATTTGTAAAATATTTAAATTTAGTGTATATTTTATAATAGGCATCTATAAAATCAATTTACCCGAACAACTTAAACATAAAATTTTTGTGAATTTAGGTATAGTAACGGCTAGGCTGGTTTTATAAAAATATTGTTAAAAACACCTTAGTGAGTGTAAAAACAAATAAACGGAGAAGATAATGGCAAAGAAAAAAAGAGGCTTAATAGATAGGTTTGTAATGGGTTCAGAAAAATCTGAAGGCTATGCAAGAGCGTCCCTTCCATCAAACAGATGGGAACTTGGTTGGGATATTTTTAAGGGCAGGTTTAGTAAGTTATTTATAATCAATTTGCTAATAATACTATTTTGCTTGCCAATATTTGCGCTATTAGTTTTTAGGTATATGTCAATCTTAAATTATGGCATAACATATCCATTTTCACAAAGTTTTGGCGTGGGCTATGGTTCGCTTCCTAGTATGGATGGCGCACAAGAAAGCATTATTTTCTTGGTAAATTTATCATCATATATCTTGGCTCCACTTGCATTTGGTATTGCTGCAGTTGGCATTGCTGGTGCAACTTATGTAATAAGAAACATGGTGTGGACAGAAGGTATTTTCGTTGCAAACGATTTTTGGCATGGAATAAAGAAAAACTTTAAGCAAATAGCCATTATAATGATTATTTATTCTATTGTGTTTTACCTATCAAGTATATCTGTTGCAATGTGCGATAGGGTGATTGCAACGGGCACTGACACTGAGTGGTTATATATCGCAACAAAAGTTCTTACCTATATCATTATAGGAACTTTCTCGGTTATGACATTGCATATGATTGTTATGTCTGTAACTTATGACCTAAAATTAAGACAACTTTTTAAGAACTCGTTTATTTTCTCGTTTGCATTGCTTCCAAACAACGCATTCTTTATTGCAATTGCACTAATTCCATTTTTACTATTACTGCTAGATGGTTTATTTATGCTAATAGGCATAGTAATGGTGTTTGTTTTTGGTTTTTCACTTTTCTTGTTAATATGGGTTAACTTCTGTCAATGGTCATACGATAAGTTTGTAAACGACAGGATTAAGGGTGCTAAAAAGAATAGGGGTATCTATCAAAAAATTAAATCAAGCGACTCTGGTGCTCTCAAGAAATACAAAGACCAACTTGCAATGGCTGAGCAAACTGCGCTAAACAGCAGACCTGTTAAGCCTATAACCGATGAAGAACTAACTATTGCAGAACTTCCAACATCGTTTAGCAGAAGCGATATTCATAAACTTGAACAAAGTAAACAAGCGCTTTATGACGACCACGAAAGATATGTTGAAGAACATACAAAGAAAGATAAACACGAGTTTACCGAACAAGATAAGGAAAACGAAAGGTTAAGGTTAGAAAGAGAAAAGAGAATAGAAAAAGCAAAGAGAGAACTTGCTAAGAGAAATAAAAAATAATAATTGATTTTCATAAAGACGCTTATTTATAATAGGCGTCTTTGATAACTTATAGATAAATTACTTTTATAAAGGAAGAAAAGCATTGAATAAATTACTTAAAACAATAGTATTTGACAATCAAATTACCTTGTCGGTATTAGACACAACCGATATGGTAAACGAAGCAATAAAAATTCACTCGTTATCGCCTGTATGTGCAGCAGCACTTGGGCGTACGCTCACCGTTTGCACGTTTATGTCAAGCAACTTAAAAAACCAAAAAGATAAACTCTCTGTAACCATAAAAGGCGATGGTAAGGGTGGCAAAATCACAGTTTGTGGAAATGGCGACCTAGAAATGCGTGGCTTTATTGATAACCCACAAATTGACCTTCCACTTAGAAGTGATGGAAAACTCAACGTGGGTGCGTGCGTTGGCAAAAATGGAAGACTCACCGTTGTTAGAAGTATGGGGCTAAAAGAGCCATATACAGGCAGTAGCGAACTTGTTAGTGGTGAAATTGCAGAAGATTTTACTGCATATTATGCCTTTAGCGAACAAATGCCAACAGCAATGGCGCTTGGTGTAAGAATAGGCACTGACGGAAAATGCGTGGGTGCAGGTGGGGTAATAGTTCAAGCCTTACCGGGTGCAAGTGATGATGCGCTATTTTTGGCAGAACAAATTGTTAAAGATTGCGCAAACGTTTCATCGCTAATTGAAAATCACGGCGCAGAGTGGATTGTAAAAGAACTATTTTTTACCGACAAATATAACGAATATCACCCAGAATATAAGTGCCTTTGTTCAAGAGAGCAAATAGAAAAGGTGCTTATCTCGCTTGGGAAAGAAGAACTTTTAGATATCATAGAAAAAGAAGGGAAAATCACGGTAAGTTGTGAGTTCTGTGATAAGATTTATGAGTTTGATAGTAGTGATGTAGAGAAATTTTTTAACTAACAAAAAAGTGCTTACAAGAGAAAATAATGAACGCAAAGATTATACCATTTGAAAAAGACATAAATAGATATATTCGCCTTGCTACAATGCGCATAGAAAACAAAGATTATCTAGGTGCATTAGCCTTTCTTTTTGACGGCGAAAAAGTGTGTAAAAATCACGAGTTTTATGAGCAAATAGCAAGGGTATATTCGCTTATGGAACAGTATGAAATGTCTAATTTATATTGGTTTAGATATCTATATTATGCCCCAAAAGATAAAGTATCTATGTGCTATGAAGAACTTGCAATAAACTATTTTTATCTAGACAATTTGTGGGCGTCTGGATATTATTTTCACAAAAAAATATCAGTAGATGGCTTTATTTCTAAACAAGATATAGACCCAGAAATAATCGATTTTTTCTCTGGGGAAGATGCCAAAAAATATGCTTATAGAATAGTTTATCCTTATGATAAAGCAGACTATTCTTTAGAAAAAACTAATGCAAGAAGGTTTATTAGAGCAGGCAATTTTAAAGAAAGTATAGTTGAACTAAAAAAATTGCCAAAGGCCTGTCACGATGAGCAAACTTTAGATGATTTATCAGTTGCATATTTGATGCTTGACGACTATGAAAATGCTGAAAAAACGGCAAGAGAGCATTTGAAAATAAAGGGCGATAATCTAAACGCATATTGCAATTTATCAACCATTTTTGATATGAAAAAGGACAGCGAAAACGCAGAGTTCTACTATCAAAAAGCCTTAGCGCTATATAATGATAACGAAGATGATTGCTATAAAATCGTAAGCCCTGCCATTGAAAGAAAAGACCACAAAACGGCAAAAATGTGCTTTGAGAGAATAATAAAAGATAGACCTTATGATTTTACAATGCGTTTTTTCTATGCTCAAGCACTAATCAATTTAGGCGACTATGAACAAGGGCTAAAAGAACTTAAAAAAGCATACCTTCATAACCCTAAAGATTTTGTCGTAGAGTATTATATAAACCTAGCAAAAAAACTTACTCTTGGCAGTGACATAGAAACCAAAATGTTGCCACTTGCCTATTATAAAGAACTTCCTAAAAAATGCCAAACGGCATATAAGAAAAAGATAAATGAACTTGCAAAAAATCCACAAAATATAAGCGTGCAAATCAAAAAAGACGAAACTAAAAAAATGCTAACTTGGGGGCTTATATTTGGCAAAGATTCGCTTATGAAAGAGTGTGCAATGATTTTATCATTTTGCGATAAAAAAGTGTTTAAGGAAGTTGCCTTAAATGTGCTGTTAAATCCTGATGTTTCTGCCGATGCAAAAAGGCTTTTAGCATACGCTTTAACCATAACGGGAATCAAAGGAAAAATAGCAGTGGTTGCTGGCAGTTATTACTCAGAATTTTCATTAAAGAAATTGCTATGCGAAAAGAGAGAAGGAAGCAGGCTTTACATTTCGGCATATGCCTTATGTTTATCCAGAATGTTGTTTTACGGAGTAGATGATTTTACAAACATGGTAAACGCAACGGACAGGCTGTTTTTTGATATAGGAAACAGGATAAACAGCGATGAAGTGACAAATGAAGAACTTGCTGGGCTAATTTTAGCCGAGAGTGGCTATGAAAATTTTTCTGAAAGCAAGTTTATTCTTTCAGTTTTTGATGTAGAAGAAGAAAAACTCCAAAAACTTATAAACATTGCAGAAAGAGCAAAAAAGGAGAGAGATAATGATAAAAATAATAGACATTGATGAACTTTTTGACAAATATATTTCAGATTTTGTTTATCAAAATATAGGCAAGGTTAAGCCTGAAGAAATAGAAAATCAAATACCAAAATTATACGAAGAATTTGGCGACAAAAAGTTAAAAGACCTAGATAATTTTACACCAAACACATACTATCTAAATTTTGATATTTTAGAACTTTTAGAGTGCTTAAAAACTCATATTACTAAAGGCGTAAGCGTTTCTGACTTTTTGTGCGAAGCAATAACAAAAAACAAGGAAAACGAAGGGGCACTAGTTAGTGCACTTGACGACAAAGATGAAGAATTTACTCTCTATGTTATGAATATGCTTGCCGATATGGGTAGCAAAAAGTGTTTAGATAAGTTTTTAGAGTTTATTTTGTGGGATTATTCTTCTCCTATAAAAGAACTTGCAACAGAGCACTTAAAAGGCATGGCAAACGATGTAAAAGGTCAAATATTATCTCAGTTTAACGACGCTGATGAAAGCGTTAAAGAATATTTAAGCGAAATACTTTCAATGTGCGAAAAAGAAGATAAAATCTTTGATATTTTGATAAATCAGTTTGTTAAAAACCCATCAAAAATTCCTATTTATGCTGGCTATCTATCAAAGTATGGCGACCAAAGGGCACTCCCATTTTTAATGACCCAAATAGAAAGGGAAGACATAACTTATGCAGACTTTGAAGAGTTAAGGTTTGCAATAGAAGTTTTGGGTGGAGAGTATAATAAAATTAGAGATTTTAACAAGGATAAAACCTATAAAAAAATCAAAACTCGCACCAGAGAAAAACATTAAAATTTGGGTATAAAAAATTTCTTAAAGCCGATAATAAGATAAAGGTGGTGAGAAATTTATGTCAAGAAAAAAGAAATCGAGTAGAAAGGTCAAAGACAAGGTAATTAGGCTTACTGATGAGCAGTATGGTGCATACATTATGGCGCTTAAAGATGAACGCCCACCACTACTAGTTAGGCAAACCCAAAAAGATGAAATGCCATAAAGGCTAAGAAAAATAACTACAACAAAAAGGTCCAACAGAGTTAAGGTTGGGCTTTTTGTGTTTTTAGGGGAACTTTTTGCAAAAAACACATGGAAAATTTAATATTTTATTATTTTAATAATAATTTTTTGCTTTTATTTAACAAGTTAGCATAAAATGTTTGCTAAAATTCTTGAAAAGCACGCCGATTAGTGATATAATATACAAGTATTATTTTAAATAAAAAGTAGAAGGAATGGCTATGAAAAGAACACAACTAAAAAGTATTTTTACAAAAAGTGCAGATTTTGATGGAAAAGAAGTCACAGTTTGTGGCTGGGCAAGAACTATTAGAGACAGCAAGGCATTTGGTTTTATAGAACTTAACGACGGCTCTTGTTTTAAGAGTTGTCAAGTAGTTTTCGATAGAGAAAAGGTTTCAAACTACGATGAAATTGCAAAGCAAAACGTTGGTGCTTGCTTAATGGTTAAAGGCAAACTAATTTTAACGCCAGAAAATAAACAACCTTTTGAAATCAATGCAGACAGCATTGAAGTTCTCGGTGCATCTTCACCAGACTATCCACTTCAAAAGAAGCGCCATACATTAGAGTTTTTAAGAACGATGCCACATCTTCGCCCAAGAACCAACATTTTTAGGGCAGTGTTTAAGATTCGCAGTGAAGCAGCGTTTGCAATCCATAACTTCTTTAATCAAAGGGGCTTTGTATACGTTCACACACCAATAATCACTGGCAGTGACTGTGAAGGTGCAGGTGCAATGTTCCAAGTAACAACACTTGACCTTGATAATATCCCAACAGTTGATGGAAAGTGCGACTATACTGGGGACTTTTTTGGCAAGAAAGCAAGCATGACTGTTTCAGGTCAACTCGATGTTGAAAACTTTGCAATGGCATATTCAAACGTTTATACTTTTGGACCTACATTTAGGGCAGAACACTCTAACACAGTTCGCCACGCAGCAGAATTTTGGATGATAGAGCCAGAACTTGCATTTGCAGACCTATCTGACGATATGGACTGCGCTGAAGATATGGTTAAATATATAATCGACTATGTTATGACTTCTTGTGCAGATGAAATTCAGTTCTTAAATAGTTTTGTCGATACAGGTTTAATAGAAAGGCTTAACAACGTTAGAAACAACGAATTCAAGCGTTTAACATATACAGAAGCCATTGAAATCTTAGAAAAAGTTAAGGATAAGTTTGATGCACCAGTGTACTGGGGTTGTGACCTTCAAAGCGAACACGAAAGATATATCACAGAACAAGTTTTCAAAAAACCTGTGTTCTTAACAAACTATCCAAAAGAAATCAAGGCATTTTATATGCGCTTAAACGATGATGGCAAAACGGTTGCCGCAAGCGACCTTTTAGTTCCAGGAATCGGCGAACTTATCGGTGGCAGTCAAAGAGAAGAAAGAATGGACATTTTAACAAAGCGTATGGAAGAGTGTTCACTCAAGCCTGAAGACTACAAGTCATATCTTGACCTTCGTAGATATGGTGGCGTAATCCACTCTGGTTTTGGCTTAGGCTTTGAAAGAATGGTTATGTATTTAACGGGCATTTCAAATATTAGAGACGTGCTTCCATTCCCAAGAACGGTTGGCACACTTGAAAACTAACAAAGGATAAATTTATGGATATTTTAATTGATGCATTTGGTGGAGATAACGCACCAGAAGAAGTAATTGCAGGCACTATCGATGCGCTTGCAGAAAAAGATGGATTTAGGGCAGTTTTTGTTGGAAAGGAAGATGTAATATCTAACCTTTTGACAAAGTACACATTTGATAAAGAAAGGGTTTCAATCATTGATGCACAAGACGTTATAACTTGTGAAGAAGAGCCAACTGTTGCCGTTAGAAGAAAGCCAAACAGTTCAATATGCGTGGCGTTCAAGCACTTAAAAGAAGATGAAAATGCAGGTGCGTTTGTATCGGCAGGTTCAACGGGTGCAGTTTTAGTTGGCGCAACGCTAAAACTCGGCAGAATTAAGGGTGTAAATCGCCCAGCAACAAGCCCAATATTGCCAACCCTTATCGATGGCAAAAACGTAATACTATTAGACTCTGGTGCAAACGCAGATTGCAAAAGCATAAATTTAATTCAATTTGCAATTATGGGCGCTACTTATGCAGAAGCGCTTGGCGTTAAAGAGCCAAAAGTTGCACTTTTATCAAACGGCACGGAAGATGAAAAGGGCAACATGCTTATTCACGAAACATTGCCACTATTAAAACAACTCAAAGGCGTTAACTTTGTTGGCAACATCGAAGGCAGGGATATTTTAACAGGCGAATATGATGTTGTCGTAAGCGATGGCTTTAGTGGAAACATTGCCTTAAAAGCAATAGAAGGCACGGTTAGTATGCTTCTAAAGACACTTAAAAATGGAATTAACAGTTCGCTTAAGCATAAACTCGGTGGACTTTTACTCAAAGATATGTTTAAGGACTTAAAGAAAAAACTTGACTATAACAACCATGGTGGCGCACTGTTCTTAGGCGTGAATAAAGCAGTTATCAAAGCACACGGCTCATCAAAACGCAAAGCGTTTAAGGCAGCAGTTTTACAAGCAGCCCACTATGCAACATTTGACATTTCAAATAAAATTACAGAAAAATTAGAACTTAATGAAGGGTTAGGAATCAACTAATGCACATTTTTGACATTGATGAGTGTGAAAAGAGAATAGGTTATAAGTTTAATGATAAAATGCTTCTTAGAAGGTGTTTTACACACTCGTCTTATGCCTATGAAAATGGTGGGGAAGACAACGAACTGTTAGAGTTTTTTGGGGACGCAATTATTCAGTTTGTGGTCACCGAGCATTTATATAAAAATGCTTTTGGCGATGAAGGAAAACTCACCAAAAAGCGTGCAGAAGTGGTTAGTAAAGAGCCACTCTTAAAAGCAGTTGAAAAATTAAAACTCATAGATTTTGTTCTTCTTGGAAAAGGTCAAGAAAGGGCAAAAAAGACAACTGAGAAACTATTTTCAAGCATATATGAAGCAGTCGTTGCTGGGATTTATCTTGACGGTGGACTAGAAAAAGCAAAAAAGTTTATAAAAAACACGATAATTGCAGACTTTGAAGTTTTAAGCGAGAAAAGAAAAAAGGAAAATAAAATTGTAAAACCTGATGCTAAGAATAAATTTCAAGAATATGTGCAAAAAAACAAACTAGGCTCAATTTCATATGAACTTTTATGGAAAAAAGGGCCAGAACATAAGCCAGAGTTTAGGGTGGCAAGCACCTTAAACGGCACAAGAATAGCAGAAGCAAGTGCAAGTTCAAAAAAGATGGCAGAAGCGATATCAGCAGAACTAGCACTAAACAAACTAAAAAAACAAGGTGGTAAAACAAAGTGAATTTCGAAAAGGTGGAAATTTACGGATTTAAGTCGTTTGCAGACAAAGCCGAAATTAAATTTGGTGGTGGTATAACGGGTATCGTTGGACCTAACGGTTGTGGTAAGAGTAACGTTGCCGATGCAATCCGTTGGGTACTTGGCGAGCAGTCTGCTAAGAGCCTTCGTGGTTCAAGCATGTCAGACGTTATCTTTAGTGGAACGCAAGGCAGAAAGTCGCTTTCTTATTGCGAAGTATCGCTATACTTTGATAACTCTAACAAAATGTTCAGCATTGACTATAACGAAGTTATAATCACTCGTAAACTCTTTAGAAGTGGCGAAAGTGAATACTACATAAACAAGCAACCTGCAAGACTTAAAGACATTGTTGAATTATTGCACGAATGTGGTATAGGTAAAGAAGGCTATACCATAATCGGACAAGGTAAAGTTGAAGAAATTATGTCAGCAAAGCCAGAAGATAGGCGTCTTATCTTTGAAGAAGCAACAGGCATTGCTAAATTTAAGACTCGTAAAAACGAATCTGAAAGAAAACTTGAAAGAACACACGAAAATATTGTTAGATACAACGATATTTTGTCTGAAATCGAAAACCAACTTGCACCACTTGAAAGACAAGCCGAAAAGGCAAAAGAGTTTAATGAACTTTCAAGTCAGTTAAAGTTCCACGAACTCAATACATATATTGCAAAAGTTGACGGCGTTGCAGAAGCAAAAAATAAAATAAATGTTAGGATAAAGGGCATTGACGAACAAACTGCACTTAGAAATGCAGAATTAACAGATGCTCAAAGGCAATATGATAAGATATTCCTTGACATAAGCGATGCCGATGACAATTTAAGAAAGTTAAATGATGAACTTTTAGAAAAACGAGTTAGCATGGAGCATTCTTCGGGCGAAAGACAAATGTTTGCGCAAAAAATCTCTTTCCTAAAAAGCCAAATTGAAAGGGCAAATGCTGAAATTGAAAGCAATATCGCCATGATAAATGATTGCAAGCAAAACTTTTCAGCAAATAGCGAAGAATTAAATAGTTTTGAAGAAAAACTTGATAAACTCACCCAAAAAGCCGAAAGTTTAGGTAAAAAATTACTATCAGTTTCTGAAAAAATTGCACTTGGCGAGCAACTTGCCGATGCAAATAGAAAAAAGATGATTGAATCTATCGAAAACCTTTCGGATATTAAACTTAATGCAGGCACAATCAGTTTTGAAAAGAAAAATCTAGTTGACAAGCAAAACGAACTAATTGAAAAATTAGACAGTCTTTCGGTTAAAAGGGAAAATCTTTTCAACGAAAAAGAGCGTGCAGATAAGAGCATTGATGATTTAGACAGGGCAGTTTTTGACCTTAAAAATCAAATTGAAGAAAAAGAAGATGAAGTTAGGTCTTGTAACGAAGAAGTTGCAAAGGATGAAAACTCAATTTATACATTAAATTCGGTTATCACAACCCTTATGGCAAAAGATAACTTCTATAAAGCGTTAAAAGACAATTACGATGGATATGCTCCAGCCGTAAAAACTATTCTAAATAAAGCAAAGACTAACGGCGCACTTAAAGAAAAGATAAAGGGCGTTGTTGCAGAGATAATTAAGAGCGATAAAAAATACGACATTGCGCTTGAAACAGCACTCGCAGCAGCAGCACAAAACGTTGTTACAGAAACGCCTGATGACGCTAAATATTTGCTTGAATATGCAAAGCAAAATAGAATAGGTAGAATTACTTGCTTACCTATTACAAGTGTTAAACCAAGAGAGCAAAGCGTTCAAGTTACAAATGCATTAAATGAAGAAGGTGCTTTAGGTATAGCAAACAAAATTGTTTCATACAAGCCACAATTCGAAAATGTAATTTCAAACTTGCTTGGTAACACGCTTGTTGTTGACACGCTTGACAATGCAACAAAAATTGCAAAGAAATATCGTTTTGACTTTAAGATAGTAACGCTTGACGGCGATGTGTTCACCCCACAAGGTGCTATGACGGGTGGTTCAAGAAGACCAGATGCTGTGGGTTTACTTTCAAACGATAGAAAACTTGAAGACATTTCTTTAGAACTAGACAAAAAGCGTGCTGAAATGAACGCTATTAAAGAAGCCAAGGCTGAAAAAGAAAAGCGCAGAGATAAAGCGCTTGATGAACTTTCTATGCTCAATGACCTATATAACGGCAAGAGAGAGCAAATTTTACTTGAAAGGGAAAAACAATCATCAGCAGAGCGTTCACTTAGCGATATCGGTCAAGAAATAGAAAGCACAAATGAGTTAATAGAAGAAGTTAAATCTAGAATAGAAGAAATTGACCAAAGATATTTAAGCGTTGCAAGTGGTGGAAAGAAACTTGAGCAAGATAAACTTTCAGCACACCAAACGGCAACTAAGCACGAGCAAGAATACGATGAACTTAAAAAGCAAAGGGAAAGCATCTTAGCCGAAAGCACATCTTCGCAAGTTGAAATTACCGAACTTAAGGCAAAAATCGGTGGACTAAAGGCAGAAAACCAAAGACTTACTTCTGTTATAGAAGAATGTGAAAAGGCAAATCTTGACCTTAAAAACAGCAACCAAGGTGCAGAAAGTATAATCGAACAATTAAGACTTGACCAAGAAAAAGTGGCACTCAGCAAAGAAGAGCAAGATTATATTGAAGGTATCCGTGATAAGATTAAAAATATTGAAACGGATAAGAGCAACTTAAGAGAAAAACTCAACAAAAACGATGAGAAAAAGCAAGTTCTTCAAAATCAAATTACAGAACTTTTAGAGAAAAAGCATAATGAAGAAATTGCCCTTACAAAGATAGACTCTGACCTAGAGTATATGCAACAAAGCATTTGGGAAGACTATCAAGAAACTTATGAAACGGCAGTCAAAGTTCGTGAAGAAGGTTATGATGCAAGCGTTGGCGAAAGCGAAATAAATAGGCTTCGCAAAAAGCGTTCATCACTTGGTGCTATCAACGCAACGGCTATAGAAGACTGCAAGATTTTGAAAGAAAGACATGCTGAAATGGTTGCTCAAAAAGAAGACTTAGAAAAGGCAGAGTCAGACTTAAAGCAAGCAATCGACAAGATTAAGGCAGAAATGCTAACTCAATTCGACCAAGGCTTTACAACAATCAACGAAAATTTCCAAAGAATCTTCAAAGAACTCTTTGGTGGTGGTAGGGCAATGCTTCAAATGGACTATACAGGTGTTGAAGATAGGCTTGAAGCAGGCGTGGAAATCGTTGCTGAGCCACCGGGAAAGAAACTCCAAAAACTTTCACTTTTATCAGGTGGTGAAAAGGCACTTACAGCAATAGCAATATTATTCTCTATCTTAAAACTTCGCCCAATGCCATTCTGCGTACTCGACGAAATCGAAGCAGCGCTTGACGAAGCCAACGTTGATAGGTTTGCAAGATACTTAAAGAAGTTTAGCGATGATACCCAGTTTATCGTTATAACTCACAGAAAGCCAACAATGGAACTTGCAGATGCCTTATTCGGTGTAACAATGCAAGAAAAAGGCGTTTCTAAAATGGTTTCAGTTAAACTTTCAGACGTTGCTGATATCACAGGCGACCAAACACTTTCATAATACACAAAAGGGGTTTAACTTAATTGCTAACCCCTTTTTTACAATCATCTAATATAAAAAAGGAAATTAAATATGGGATTATTTAGCAAGTTAAAATCAGTTTTATCAAAAACTCGTGATGGCATAGCAAAAAAATTGAACGATTTATTTGCAAAAAACAAACTCGGCGAAGAATTTTATACCGAACTTGAAGACATTTTAATTTCGGCAGACGTTTCGGTTAAAACGACAATGGAAATTGTTGATGAAATTAGAGATATTGCTATAAAAGAAAAATGCAAGGATAAAGAGTATGTTATAGACCTATTAAAGAAAGAACTTTTCGATAGTCTTGACTATGCCGAAAAAATCGAGTTCAAATCACCTGCAATAATTATGGTTGTTGGTGTAAACGGCGTTGGCAAAACAACAACTATCGGAAAACTTGCAAATAAGTTTGTAAAAGAAAAAAAGAGCGTTACAATCGCTGCTGGGGATACCTTTAGGGCAGCCGCATCAGACCAACTTTCAGTTTGGGCAGATAGGGCAAAGGTAAGAATAGTTAAGCACGATGAAGGCTCTGATGCATCAGCCGTTGTTTTCGATGCAATCAGTTCTGCAAAGGCTAAAAACACCGATGTCTTGATTATTGACACAGCAGGAAGACTTCACGTTAAATCAAACCTTATGGAAGAACTAAAGAAAATGGATAGGGTTGTAAAAAGAGAGTATCCAGAAGCAAACTACTATAAACTTATTGCTCTTGATGCAACCACAGGTCAAAACGCATATAATCAAGTGGAAGTGTTTAATGAGGCGATAGGTATTGACGGAATAATTTTAACTAAACTTGATGGCACGGCAAAGGGTGGCTTTATAATTTCACTTTCATATGAACTTGAAGTTCCCGTTTGCTTTGTTGGAACGGGCGAAAAAATAGATGATATAGAAGACTTTGATGCTGAAGAATTCGTAGAAGCAATATTTTAACGGCTAAAAATTAAAAAACTAAAAAATAAAACGACTTGGGAAAAAACTCAAGTCGTTTTTTTGCAAAAAAAACCGTGCATCCAACCTCGACAAACTATGCCGAAGCGTTAACGCAGTAGGTGGCTCCTTTAAAGCAACCTTATATCACATGAACCTAACTGCTTAGTGCTGCTATATTCCTATTCTGACACGGTTCACAGGGGTACATTGCATAAGACCTTAATATCAACGCTCCTTATTGCGCACAGCCTTCCACACAGCAAGCCTCAACTGGCTTTCTGCTCCACTAAAGCGAATTGTGGATAACAGGGCATCGCTAACTCCCCGCATAGCACGGCTATATTATTTTACATTAAATATAAAATTTTAGCAAGTAAATTAGTGATAAATTTTGCTGATTATCATCGAAAATCCAAATTTAAAGCAATAAAATTAAGACAAGACTAAAAAATATTTAGTGCAAAATATCATTGCATAAAAATTTTGGAGTAAAATAACTTGCTTTAATTTAAACAACATTATATAATAGAAAGGATAAAAACTAGACAAAATTTATAAGGAAATTATTTATGAAAACAAGACCAAATTGTATAATAATTATGGATGGTTATGGCATCAACCCACAAAGCGTTGGCAATGCCATTAAATGTGCAAACAGTGAAAATGTAGATTACTTAATGGCAAACTACCCAAGCACACTAATCGGTGCAAGTGGCATGGATGTTGGACTTCCAGAAGGTCAAATGGGCAACAGCGAAGTAGGACATCTAAATATGGGTGCAGGAAGAATTGTTTATCAAGAACTCACAAGAATTACAAAGTCAATTTCTGATGGAGACTTCTTTAATAACGAAGAATTTTTATATGCAATAGAAAATGCAAAGAAAAACGGCAAAAAACTCCACCTTTACGGATTACTTTCTGATGGTGGCGTTCACAGCCATATTACACACCTTTATGCACTTATAAAACTTGCAAAAATGCAAGGGCTTGACAATGTTTATGTTCACTGCTTTTTAGATGGCAGAGACGTTTCTCCAACAAGTGGTGCAGATTTTATTAAAGACTTACAAACAGAAATCGATAAACTCGGCTTTGGCACTATAGCATCAGTTGGTGGCAGATATTATGTAATGGATAGAGATAATCGTTGGGACAGAGTTCAAAAGGCTTATGACATGATGACTTTGGGCGAAGGCGAAAAAACTGAAAACGCTGAAAGTTATGTTAGAAGTTCTTATGAAAAGGGCACAACTGACGAATTTGTTATTCCAGCATGCGTAGTTAAAGATGGCAAGCCTGTCGGCTTGATTGAAAATGGAGACAGCATTATTTTCTTTAACTTCCGTCCTGATAGAGCAAGACAAATCACAAGGGCAATGAGTCAAAGTGCGTTCGATGGTTTTGAAAGAAAAACAGGCTTTTTAAACCCAACATATGTATGTTTTACAAGATACGATGCAAGTTTTGAAGGTGTAAAAATTGCATTTAAGCCACAAGTTTTAACAAACACACTTGGCGAATACATTTCTTCGCTCGGCTTAAATCAACTTAGAATTGCAGAAACTGAAAAATATGCACACGTAACTTTCTTCTTTAACGGTGGTGTAGAAAAACCAAATGATAAGGAAGATAGAGAACTTATTGCATCTCCAAAGGTGGCAACTTATGACTTGCAACCTGAAATGAGTGCAGTTGAAGTTACAGAGCGTGCTATAGAAAAACTCGACAGCAATAAATATGATGTTATGATATTAAACTTTGCTAACTGCGATATGGTAGGTCACACAGGCGATTTTGATGCAGCAGTTAAGGCAGTTAAAACTGTTGATAAATGCGTAAAGAAAGTTGTTGATAAAATTTTATCACTCGGTGGCTTAGCAATTATCACAGCCGACCACGGCAATGCAGATAAAATGCAAGAAGAAGATGGCTCTCCATTTACAGCACACACGACAAACAAAGTTCCACTTATCGTTGTAGGAAATGACGTTGGTGGCATTAAACTTCGTGAAGATGGAATTTTAGCAGACGTTGCCCCAACACTTTTAGATTTAATGCAAGTGGAAATTCCACAAGAAATGAGTGGCAAAAGTTTGATTATTAAATAAAAATAGTAAAAAATAGTTGAAAAAATTGATATTGTATGATATAATCTATATCGCAATGTTTGAAAAACACCTTTTAAGGAGATAATTATGGAAATGTTAGCAATGCTCATGGCATCATTTTGGTCTATATGGCACGGTTATGTTAAATATATTGTTCTTGCAATAATGGCAATTTGTGCAATCTTTATCATACTCGTTGTATTATTTCAACCAGGCAACTCATCTGGTGTAAGCGCACTCGGTGGACAATCTGAAACATTTTTAAGCAAAAACAAAAGCAAGACTTTTGAACATAAAATGAAAAAATTAACTGTTGTTGCAAGTGTAGTATTTGCAATTTTATGTATCGGTTTTGCAATTGTATTCCATTTTGTTGGATTTTAATAATTAAAAAATGTTAATTTTGGTGGTTGGCTAACGCTTAACCACCTTTTTTTATAGGCACTGTCACATATCATTTTTTGCGACAAAGCCTTATTAAGGATATGTATGGCAAGAGAAATTATTGAAGGGAAATTACAGGGCAACGAGCGTGGCTATGCCTTTTTAATTCCAAACGATGAAAATTTACAAGACTTTTTTATTCCACACTCTGACCTTAGGGGTGCAATGCATGGCGACACGGTCATTGCAGAGCGTACTCGTGGTGATGGACCTAGAACAACGGCAAGAGTGCTTAAAATTGTTGGCCGTGGAATTACAGAACTTGTTGGAACTTATTTTTCGCACAAGGGCTGTGGTTTTGTATGCCCTGATGACAAAAAATATTATAATGATATTTACGTGCCTTTTTCTAAGGGGCTTAGGGCAAAGTCAGGGGATAAAGTCGTAGTTAAAATAACGGCGTATCCAAAAAAGCAAAACCCAGAAGGCATAATAACAAAAATACTCGGTCGCCAATTTGAAAAAAAGGCAGAATTAAAGTCAATTTTATTTAACTATGACCTTCCAGAAAAATTTAGAAAAGAAACCATAGATAAAGTAAATGATTATTCGCCGTTTACTGCTGAAAATCTAAAAGGAAGAAAAGATTTTAGAGAGCAAGTAACCATGACCATCGATGGCGAAGATGCAAGGGATTTTGACGATGCAATTTCAATCAGTCAAAACAAAAATGGCGACTTTATTCTAGGGGTGCATATCGCCGATGTAACATACTATGTCAAAAAAGATGATGCAGTAGATAGAGAAGCATACGAAAGGGGCACTAGCGTGTATTTTCCAGAAATGGTTATTCCAATGCTCCCAGAAAGGCTTTGTAACGACCTTTGTTCATTAGTAGAAAATGAAGATAGACCAACTCTATCTTGCGTTATGACGGTTGGTAAAGATGGCAAGGTAAAAGATTATGAAATTTGTCCATCGGTTATAAAAAGTAGTGCTCGTATGACCTATACTAATGTTCAAAAGATTTTAGATGGCGATGAAAAACTTATAAAGAAGTATAAAAATATCCATAAAGAGATTTTGCTTATGGATAAACTTGCCGATATTTTAATCGAAAGGCGAGATATAAATGGCAGTGTGGATTTAGATGTTAAAGAAAGCACGATTTATGTAGATAAAAAGGGCGAAATCGTGGTTGAAGCAACCAAAAGGGATAAGGCGCATAGAATTATAGAAGAATTTATGATACTTGCAAACTGTACGGTTGCCGAGTATATGTTTTATCTAGAAAAGCCGTTCATTTATAGGGTGCACGGCGAACCTACTGAAGAAAGGCTTGATAACTTTTATGATTTTTTAGATGGCTTAGGCTTAAGGGTAAAGCGAAAAAAAGAAGGGGTATATTCAAAAGACTTTCAAACGATATTAAAAAATGCAGAAAACACGCCTGCGTTCACCCTTATCAACAGAGTTATGCTTCGCACAATGCAAAAGGCAAAATATTCTCCAACGGATATAGGACATTTTGGTTTGTCACTCAAGCATTATTGCCACTTTACTTCGCCAATAAGAAGATATCCAGACCTTGTTATTCATAGAATAATAAAAGACTTTTTAAGTGGCGAGAAAGATTTAGAACAAAAGTATGGCGAGTATGTTTATTCTGCATCGGCTCAGTCATCAGAGCGAGAAAAGATTGCAACCGAAGCCGAGCGTGACGTTGATGATTTTTATAAACTTTTATATATCAGTGGTTATGTGGGTGAAGAGTTTGAAGGCGTTATAAGTGGCGTAACAAATTTTGGAGTTTTCGTTGAACTTGAAAATGGTGTTGAAGGACTTATAAAGATAGAAACTTTAAGAAGCAGAAAAAGACTTGAACTGAACGCCAAAAACTATACGCTTAGCGATGGAAAAACAACTTATAAACTCGGTCAAAAACTAAAAATTCAGGTTGCAGGCATCAACTTTGGGGATAGAAGGGCAGAATTTGTCTTAGCCTGAACAATTATTTACAAATAATTGTTGCAAAAGTCAAACAAATGTAGTAAAATAATTATTTAGAGGAAGTATATGGAACAAAAAGTAATTTGTCTTAATAGGCAAGCCACACACGAATATTTCATACTTGATAGATATGAAGCAGGGATTGTGCTTGAAGGAAGCGAAGTTAAGTCACTTAGACTTGGCAATGTTAACCTTAAAGATAGTTTTTGTATAATGCAAAATGGCGAACTTTTTATTAAAAATATGCACATTGCCCTTTATGATAAGTCGGGGGCATTTAATACAAAAGATGCAAGGCGTGATAGAAAACTTTTGCTCCATATGAGTGAGATATTAAAAATAAATGCAAAAATAACTCAAAAAGGCTTAACGCTAATACCACTTAAACTTTATTTTAAGGAATCGCTTATCAAAATGGAACTTGGTGTTTGTCAAGGTAAGCATACATACGATAAAAAGCGTTCTATTATGGAAAAAGACTTAAAACGAGAAAAAGAACGCCAAATTAAAAATTATAGATAAATATACATAAAGCAATAGGAGAAAACAAGATGGAAAACAAAAAGAGAATTGAAACTATTTGTGTTCAAGGTGGTTACACCCCAAAAAATGGCGAGCCAAGGCAAATCCCAATTTACCAAAGCACAACGTTTAAGTATGACACAAGCGAAGATATGGGTAAACTTTTCGACCTAGAAGCAAGTGGTTATTTTTACACAAGACTCCAAAACCCAACAAATGACTTAGTTGCAGCAAAACTTTGCGAATTAGAAGGTGGCTCGGCAGCAATGCTCACTTCATCTGGTCAAGCCGCAAACTTTTATTCAATTTTTAATATCGCAAACTGTGGCGACCACGTAATTTCAAGTTCGGCAATCTATGGTGGAACTTTCAACCTTTTTGCCGTTACAATGAAAAAGATGGGTATCGACTTTACTTTTATTTCTCCAGACTCAACAGAAGAAGAAATCGAAGCCGCATTTAGACCTAACACAAAGGCAGTGTTTGGCGAAACTATTGCAAACCCAGCGTGCTCAGTTTTAGACATAGAACTTTTTGCAAAGGTTGCTCATAGACACGGTGTTCCTTTCATTATCGATAACACGTTTGCAACACCTGTAAATTGTCGTCCTATCGAGTGGGGTGCAGATATCGTTACTCACTCAACAACAAAGTATATTGATGGACACGGCGTTTCAGTTGGTGGTGCAATCATCGATGCAGGTAAGTTTGATTGGATGGCTCATAAAGATAAATATCCAGGACTTTGCACACCAGACGATAGTTATCACGGCATCGTTTATGCAGAAAAGTTTGGCAAGGAAGGTGCATTTATCACAAAGGCAACAGCCCAACTTATGAGAGACTTTGGTTCAATCCAATCTCCACAACACGCATTTTATATTAACCTTGGCTTAGAAAGTTTACACGTAAGAATGAAACGCCATTGCGAAAACGCACAAAAGGTGGCTGAATTCTTAAATGCAAGCGATAAGATTGAATGGGTTAGATATTGTGGACTTAAAGAAGATAAATATTATCAGCTTGGTCAAAAATACTTGCCAAACGGCTCTTGTGGTGTGCTCAGTTTTGCTGTTAAGGGCGATAGAAAAACGGCTGAAAAGTTTATGAAGAGCCTAAAAATTGCAGCAATCGAAACACACGTTGCAGATGCAAGAACATGTTGCTTGCACCCAGCAAACGCAACCCACCGTCAAATGACAGATGCTCAGTTAGAAGCAGCAGGTATCACGCCAACACTTATTAGATATTCTTGTGGTATCGAAAATGCAGAAGATTTAATTGCAGATATCAAGCAAGCATTAGATAAGATTTAAGAAAAATAGTTACATAAAAAGTACATTAGGAGAAAATAAATGCCTATCATAGTTCCAAAAGATATTCCAGCCGCAAAGATTTTGCAGTCGGAAAACATATTCGTTATGAATAATCAAAGGGCAGAAAAGCAGGATATTAGGCCACTTGAGATTGCCATTGTCAACTTGATGCCAACAAAAATCGTAACGGAAACACAACTTATGAGATTGCTTTCAAACTCGCCACTTCAAGTAAACATAACTTTGGTCAGCACTACAAGTTATGTGGGTAAAAACACGCCTTTTGAACACTTGGATAAGTTCTATAAGACTTTTGAACAAGTTAAAAACAAAAAGTTTGACGGCATGATTATCACGGGTGCGCCTGTTGAAGAAATGGAGTTTTCAGAAGTTAAATATTGGAAGGAACTTGAAGAAATTTTTGAGTTTGCTAAAAAAAGTGTAACGAGCACACTCTTTATTTGTTGGGGGGCTCAAGCAGCACTACACTATTATTATGGCATAGAAAAACACCCACTTGAAAAGAAACTTTTCGGCGTGTTTAAGCATAAAAAGTTAGTGAGTTATGATAAACTATTAAAGGGAACTGATGACAGGTTCTTTATGCCACACTCTCGCCATACCACCGTGTATGAAGAAGATATCAAAAAGTGTAAAGACATCGTGCTTCTTGCAAGTTCAAAAGAAGCAGGTGCAGGCATTATCCGTTCAAAAGATAACAAGTTTATATTCATAACAGGTCACGCAGAATACGATAGAGATACATTAGAACTCGAATATAAGCGTGATTTAGATAGGGGGCTACCAATCGACCCACCACAAAACTATTATGTAAGTGGAGATAAGGGCGAAATAAAAATGTGTTGGTCATCAACTGCAAACCTTATCTATATGAATTGGCTAAATCACTATGTATATCAACTAACACCATACCAAATAAACGATATTTAATTTTTTGCCAAGAATTCTTGGCAATTATGGGGGCGTTTTAGATTCGATTGTGCGCCGTTTATAAAGGTATAAGCATACCGAAGTTATTTTGGGCTTCGTAAAAAACCTGAAAATTAAATTTAAATGCAAACAATAACGAATTTGCATTCGCTGCTTAATTTATAGCGAACGCTGTTTCCTTTCTCGCCTGTTGGAAGGGAAAACGGCGTCAACAAGACAGGGAACTGTCCTTTAGTTTGATTTCGCTAAAGGGTGGATTTAAGAAATCTAAGGATAATTCTTGGTCGCCGACTACCAAAATTATCACGAAAATTAAAGTTTGGCTAAGTATGTAGAAAACTTTTGTAAAGCGTATAAGACCAGAGTGCAAGTCTCTGCGCTTCCACCACGTCGAAGCAAGGCTAATTGTCTTGCTTTTTGTTTTGCTCAAAAAGCAATGAATTGATAGCCTGCTTCTCCTTTTTCACAAAATTCTTTTGCTTTGCAAAATTATTTTGTGATTTTTTTATTAAAATAACTTATTCTTCCTTTTTTGCAAAAGGTATCGAAGAATTTTTTGCGAGATAATTATTGCACACTCCTTCATTTTTTTACTTAAAAGACCACATTATTGTGTACTTTTTTACTTTTTTATCCAAGTCGCAGACTTGTTTAAATAAAAACTATATTTCTAAAATATTTATAAAAGGTTTTTTCTGTTTCTTAGCATATTTATATGTTTTATATGCGCCAGAATTTTCTTTTTTTTCTACATAAAAAACAACAATGTCGCTTTTGTCAATTATTGCACAATTTCTATAATATATTCTTTTATACCACCAATCAAAATCTAATTCTAAATAAATAAAATCCTCATAATCTTCAACTCTTAAATATTTAGGTCGTTTGTCTAACCTTAAATGTCGTGGGTCTGATAGACAAAAAATTCTTTTTATATGATTATTTTTTTCTTTTAAGTTGCTAATTATTTTGTGGCAAAGTTCATCAAACATGCCAAATCCACCAAAATAAAAATTTTCACAACCATTTCTAATTAAATCTTCAAAAATTAAATAAAGTCTGTTTTCTAATTCGCTTGTTGTTTCAATTGTGCGATGTCCAAACACTGAACAATATTTTATCATAATTCACCTTATATGGTTATGCAAAACCATATAAATTGTACCACATTTTATGGTTGCATGCAACCATAAATAAAATTTTTCTTTTAGTACAATATAGTTGTATGAAACTATAAGGAAAATGATATATGAATAATTGTGTTAATAGGGCAGTTGCTTTAAGGATAAGTCAATTATTAAAGGAAAAAAATATAACTCAATATAGATTAGCAATGAATAGTGGAATAACTCATTCAACACTAAAAAATATTATTCACGAAACAGTAAAAGATAATTTGTTATCAACTGTTATTTTAATTGCATCAGGTTTTAATATGACTGTTAGTGAATTTTTAGATAGTCCATTATTTTTAGAAGAAAATTTAGATATTTAATTAAATAAAACAATATAAAAATGCTCTATGTGATTTGGCATAGAGCATTTTATTTTTTAGCGAGCAAAGGGAAATTCCCCTGTGAGGGGAAATGTCGACTTTATGTCGACAAAAGGGTTGCCGTCCCACGCTAGTGGATTGCGCCTGTGCGACCTACCCGATAAACAGTGGGTGACCACTGTTTAGTCCTACGGACAAATTTGATAAATCAAATTTTCTCCATATTCAAGTCCCTTTTTACATTACAAAATAAAAAACAAGCCACACAAGGTGACTTGTCTTTTATTGGTGCGAGCAAAGGGACTTGAACCCCCACGGTCTCCCACTAGATCCTAAGTCTAGCGCGTCTGCCAATTCCGCCATGCTCGCATATCAGCGAAATATATTCTATCACATTTTATAAAAAAATAAAAGCGTTTTTATGCACAAAAAAAATATTTTTTTTATCTTTTATACATTTTATGCGCTTATTTTACAATTGACTTTTAATTTTTTGTTTGCTACAATATATAAAACTAGTTTTTAAGGAGAAATTATGGTTAAATTTTTAGTTGTTAGGCACGGATTTAGTCAGTCAAATCTTGATGGAACATTTACAGGGCATTTAGATGCACCACTCACTGAATTAGGGCTTAAACAAGGGGAACTTGCAAGCGAATATATTTATAATAATTACAAAATTGATGCCATATACTCAAGTGACCTAAATCGTGCAGTTAGCACAATAAAGCCACTTGCCGATAGACTTAATATGCCAATAAAAACAACTAAAACCTTGCGTGAAATTTATGGTGGGGTTTGGGAAGGCAAAACCATAGCAAAAATAAACGAACTTTATTCTAATGACTATAAAAAATGGCAAAACTATCATGAAGATATGCGTGCAACAGGTGGTGAAAGCATGAGTGAAGTTATGCAAAGGGCAAAAAACGCACTTCTTGATATAGCCAAAGAAAACGAAGGGAAAACAGTTGTTGTTGCAACACACGGTGGGCTTATAAAAGGGCTTCAAGGCGCACTTATGGGCTTATCGGTTAGCGAACTTAAAAACATAGATTATGTGTGTAATGCAAGCATAATGGAAATCGAATATGATGGCGAATTTAAGATAGTTACCGAGTGCATATCTCATTATTTAGGAGCCATGCTCACCGAAATGACAAAAGGCGTATAGAAAGCCTGTAAAAATAAGTAATTAACTAAATAAATTGACAAAATTTCTCAATTTAGTATTGACTATTTTTCAAAAACCATATATAATGTATTTGTATTGTTATAACTAAGTTATAAATAGGTAGGAGAATTTAGAGTGAAAGCGATTATAAACGCAAACATAATAATGCCAGACCATGTTATAGAAAACGGCGTTATCCTTATCGATAACGGCGTTATTGTTGATTTTGGCAAGGCTAAAAATATTGATATTCCAAAAGATGCTGAAATTATCGATGCAGAAAACAATTTTGTTGGTCCAGGCTTAGTTGATATTCACACCCACGCAGCAGGTGGATGTTATATTATGGATAACCCTAAGGTTAGTTCAATAGAACTGCTAAAACACGGCGTTACAAGTGTTTTACCTGCCTTATATTATAGCCTTGATAAAGAGCATTTCTTAAAAGCCATCGATGACATTATCGATGCGCATAAAAAGGGCGAATTTGACAACTTTTTAGGCTTTTATATGGAAGGTCCATATCTTAATCCAAAGTTTGGTTGCGACCAAGAAAAGAACGCTTGGAGACACGGGGTGTTCCAAAAGGATTACCTTGAACTTATCGAGCGTTCAAAAGACTATACAAAAGTATGGTGTATAGCACCTGAAAGAGAAGGCATCGAACAATTTGTTATCGATGTTAAAAAGGCAATTCCAAACTGCGTGTTCTCAGTTGCACACAGTGAAGCAACACCAGAGCAAGTTGAAAAGTTTATTCCATACGGCTTAAAGATAGCAACGCACCACACCAACGCAACGGGCACACTCGAGCATTATTCAGAGTGTAGGGGGGTATGTGTTGACGAAGCCGTTAACTACAATAAAGAAATTTATGCAGAACTTATCTGCGATAGAATAGGCGCACACGTTGTTCCTTATATGCAAAGACTTGTTAGAAAGATAAAGGGCGATGATAGACTTATTCTCATCTCAGACCAATTCATAGCAGACGGACCTGTTCCAGAAGGTTTTGAAGAAGCAACCGACATCAACTTTGACTGGGCAGGCGAAATTGCAGGCTCTGGCATGACGCTTGACCTTGCTTGTAAAAACGTTTTATTCCATATGGGCTGTTCAGTTTGCGATGCGTTTAGGTTTGCATCAACCAACCCAGCAAGAGCATTGGGCCTTTGGGATAGGGGCTACATAGCAAAAGGAAATGTAGCAGACTTAATAATTGTAAATCATTTGTTTGATATAAAGAAAGTAATATTTAAAGGAGAAAAAATATGAACAAATTGTTTGAACCAGCAACAACATTCAATTTTACCCCAGCAAGTTTCGTTCCATTTAAGGACAGAGAAATTTGCGAAAAACTTCGCAAAATAAGCGGAACAGATTTGGAAAAGCACACAAAGGCTGACCAACACCCAGAGTTCAACATCAAAGTTATGATGAACCCACACCCAGTTTTGATTGCAACACTTTTCTCAAGAATTAAAGAAGCATCAGAAAAGGGCAAGAAAATCACTTTGATTTTGGGCAACCCAGAACCTGACACATATATTCCACTTGCACAACTCATCAACTACTTCAAAGTTGATTGTAAAAACGTTCACCTATTCGCAATGGACGAATGGGCAGACCAAGATGGCAACATCGCACCTGAAACATATCAAGCAGGCTTTGCACACTCAATGCTAAAATATTTGGTTTACCAAATTGATGAAAAATTGCGTATGCCACTTGAAAACGTTCACTATCCAACAAACAAGAACATCAACAGTTATTCAGATATGATTACAGACTGTGGCGAAGGTGGTGCAGACATTTGTTCTTCTTCACCAGGATGGACAGGTCACATGGCATTTATCGACCCTGTAAAAGATTTCTTCCCAGAAGGTTTCGACCCAGCAGTTGAACCAACAAAAGAACAAATCGATGCATGGCTCAACATGAAGGCAAGAATCGTTGACTTACACCCACTTACAGTTGCTCAAAACTCATTACACGGTGTATTTGGTCAATCTGGTTACATTGCAGACGTTCCACCTAAGGCTGCAACAATCGGTCCTATCGACGTTAAGAATGCAAGAGAAAGAATCGAAGTTCACGCACTTTTAACAAACTGCACATTCTCTTCATGGCAAAGAATGACATCAAGACTCGTTCTTCACGGACCTGTAACACCACTTATTCCATCATCAATGCTTCAATTGATGAAGACACAAGTTCTCGTTAGTGATGAACTTGCTGCTCCATTTGAATGTTGGGAAAAGGTTGGTTACTAATATTTAGCCAAAAATAAAACTAAAAGCACTTGCAAATTTGCAAGTGCTTTTATATTTTTGCTATATATTATTTTTTTATAAATTCAATTATGTTTTTCTTTTTGTCTGTTGGCAAAGATTCTATTAAATTCTTTAATTGGTTATCAACATCATAGTCAGCAATGTTAGTGCTAAAAAATCTTTCAATAGGGAAGTCGCAAATTTCTAAAATTTGAAACAACTTTTCAACAGTTAAAACAATTCTTCCACTTTCAAGTTGTGCAACATATTGTGGGCTCATACCCATTCTTAAACTAACTTCTCTTGCAGATAAGTTAGCCTTATTTCTAACATAACCTATTCTTGATAATATTTCTTTTATTTCCATAATAACCCCTTAAATAATATCTA
>SVIO01000012.1 GCA_015069465.1 Clostridiales bacterium
GGCGAACCGATGGGTTCAAATCAACCATCCTGCATAAAAAAAGAACGCTCTATGCGTTCTATTTTTATGGCGGAAAGGATGGGATTCGAACCCATGTGCCGAGAACTCGGCAAAACGATTTCGAGTCGTTCTCGTTATGACCACTTCGATACCTTTCCAAACTAAACAATTAAATTGATAATGAACTATTCTATATCTTTCCAAAAAGTTCTTTCATATTATACACAAAACGGCAAGTAAAAGCAAACAAATATTAAAAGAAAAACCTTTTTAGTTGACTTTTTTTAAGGAAAAATATATAATAAATATGTAAAAATAAAGGAGAAAACTATGTATCCATACCCAATATTTACAATTTTTGGAAGAGAAGTTATGCTATATGGCGTATGCATTGCTGTGGGCATAATATGTTGTTTATTTGCGTTCTATATTTTTTCTAAAAAGTTTGGTATGCCAGAAAAGGTGCAAGACTATGTGTTCTTCATTTTAATTGGAGCATTAGTATCAGGTTTTTTCTCAGCAATGGTATTTCAAGGCTTTTATAATTGGCTTGATGGTAAGCCATTTAAGATTTTTGGCGCAGGCTTAACCGTTATGGGTGGTCTAATCGGTGGTGCAGGCTGTTTCTTGCTTCTATACTTCTTAATAGGTAAATTTGTTTTTAAGGGAAAGGAACAAGGACTTCACAAAAAGCACTTTAACACGCTTTTTAGAATAGCACCAGCATGCATTTGTATAGCACATGCATTTGGTAGAATAGGTTGTCTTATGAGTGGTTGCTGTCACGGAGCATTTTTAGGTAGAGATTTTGTGTTCGGTGGCTTATACATGAAAGGAACAACAGATGGTTGGGGATATTATGTGCCAATTCAATTATACGAATCGTTATTCTTGTTTGCACTTGCAACCGTTTTAATTATTTTATACTTAAAGCGCTCAAATATCACAATGAGCGTATATCTAATCGGCTATGGCGTATGGCGTTTTATCGTTGAATTTTTAAGAACCGACTATCGTGGTTTTAACCCAACGCTATATCCATCACAATGGCTATCAATTTTATTCGTGCTTGGTGGCATTGCTTTGATGATTATATATCGTTATAAAAAAATGCCATTCATATTGCCAAAAGAAAACCAAAAAGAAAATAAAGAAAACGCTTAAATTAACTAAAAAAGCCACGCAAAAAGCGTGGCTTAACTTTTAAGGAGAAAAATGCAACTAATACTCGCTAGTGCTTCGCCAAGAAGAAAAGAAATTTTACAAAAAGAAGGCTATAACTTTCAAATTATATCAAGCGATTATGATGAAAAAAGTTTTACTTCGAATCCCATCATAACGGCAAAGACTTTCGCATTTGAAAAAGCCAAAGACGTGTTTAATAAACTTGAAGATAAAAACGCCGTTGTTTTAGGGGCAGACACCGTTGTGTATCTTAAGGGAGAAATTTTAGGGAAACCTATAGATAGGCAAGATGCAAAGCGCATATTAAAAAATCTTTCAGGGAATAAGCATAAAGTTATAACAGGCTATGCAATAATTTCTAAAGACAAAACCATTATCGGCTATGATAAAAGCACCGTGATATTTAACAAACTAAGTGATAGCCAAATAGAAAGTTATTTAGATAGCAATTTATATATAGGAAAAGCAGGTGCTTATGGTATTCAAGACGGCGAGTTTAACTTTGTAAAAAAATACAAGGGGAGTATGAATAACATCATTGGACTTCCTATAGAGAAAATCAAAAAAGCGTTAAAAAAGTTTGATAAATAAAGTTAAAAAAATAAAAACAAAAGCCACCGAAAATTCGGTGGCTTTTTTGATTTTATTAAAATTAAAATAGTGGAATAGATGCTAAAAATTCAACATCTGTTCTATCTGCTGCTGCATCTTCAGCGAGAACAAAAAGTTTTTTGTATACAATGCCACCAGCCTTTTCAACGAGCATTTCTAAACCAGAAAGGCTTGCACCTGTTGATAAAACATCGTCAACAATACAAACTTTTTTGCCTTTAATTAAGTTAACATCTTTTGCTGAAAGGAAAAATTCTTGAGACTTTCCTGTTGTAATAGAACTGCCATATTGAACGGAAATACCATCGTTCATATATAGTTTTTTAGACTTTCTTGCAACTGCATAATCAGGCAAATTGCTTTCTCTAGCAACAACGTGAGTAAGTTGTAAACCCTTGGATTCTGCAGTAATTAAAACTTCGCTATCTCCAACAAGTTTAGCAAGTTCCTTGCCACAATGTTCAGTAAGTAACGCATCACCATGCAAATTAAAAAATGCAATAGTAATTTTTTCTGAAAGTGGAATTAGTGGTAACTTGGCGATATAACCTTTAATATCAACTTCATGAAATTTTTCCATAATAACTTCCTTTTGTAAATTTATTTTTTCTAACCTAATATAGTTTATCACTTTTTTTATGGTTTGTCTATACCTTGCTCATAAATTTATTTATAAAAGCATAATTTTATTGTAGTGATAAGGAGACTTTGATGAATTTTTATGATAAAAGCATAGACGAAGCCGTAAAAAATTTAGGCTCTCATAAAAAATTAGGGCTTGACCAAAAAATGCAAAAAATCAATGCCGAAAAATATGGAAGAAACGTTTTAACAAAACGCAAAAGGCAAAGTATAATATCTAGGTTTATATCAGCGATGAAAGAACCGATGATGCTTATTTTAATGTTTGGTTTTGTCATTGCTTTTGGTAGCAGTATGGGCAGATTCTTAAAAACAGGTAGTGGCGAATTTGCAGAATGCATTGGCATACTTCTTGCTGTAATAGTTTCAGTTTCTATAACCATAATTATGGAAGGCAGTTCGGAAAAAGCCTTTGACGCCTTAAATAAAATTTATGAAAACATTGCCGTTAGAGTTATTCGCTCAGGCAAGATTATAACTATAAGCCAACAAGACCTTATCGTTGGTGACATTATGCTTTTAGAAAGTGGCGATAAAGTTGTTGCTGATGGCAGGCTTATAGAGTGTGAAGAACTTTCAGTTGATGAATCGGCACTAACGGGCGAAAGCCAACCTATAAAGAAAAATGCAATTAAAGTTTTGCCATCTAATTGTGCGCTTGCAGAACGAGTAAACTCTTTATTTTCAGGCACTTTTATCGTTAGTGGCAGTGGAAAACTATTAATCACAGCACTTGGTGATAACACCGAAATGGGTGGTATTGCAAGTGAACTTTTATCAAGCACAAATAAAGATGCGCCACTTCAAGCAAAACTTTCTAAACTTGGAAAAACCATAACTATTATCGGTGCTATAAGTGCCGTTTTAGTGTTTATAATATCGGTAATTAGAATTTATCTAAATAACGCAATCACATTTGATAATATTCAAGGGCTTTTTATTTCTTGTATAGTTTTAATAGTGGCAGCAGTTCCAGAAGGCTTGCCAACAATAGTTGCCGTTTCACTTGCCTTAAACATGATAAAACTTGCTAAGAGTAATGCCTTAATAAAAAAGATGACAGCCACCGAGACAGCAGGTGCTGTCAGCGTTATTTGTTCGGACAAAACGGGCACTCTAACTCAAAACAAAATGCAAGTTGTAAGCATTTGTTATAGCCAAACTTGTTCACAGCCAGAAAACATTAAAAATGAGATTATAAAGCAAAACTTTTCGATAAATTCAACGGCTGATATAATTACCACATCAAATAAAGACATAAATCGTGGAAGTAGCACTGAGTGTGCTTTGCTTAGGGCATTTAATAAAATGAGCGAAATAAGTTATCAAACCTATCGCAGGAATTATAATGTTATTTCTAGACAGCCGTTTTCAAGCGACACAAAGTTTATGACCACAACCATTTCACTTGGTAATGATAAAAGTCGAACACTACTTAAGGGCGCACCAGAAGTTGTGCTAAACATGTGCGACCTATCCACATTTCAAAAGACAAAAATATTAGAGCAGATGTCGCTACATCAAAAAGATGCGAAAAGAATTATTTGCCTTGCCCATTTAGATGGCGAAAATGGTAGAGATAAGTTTAATTATGATGGGTTTGTATCAATTGCTGACCCAATTAGAAAAGATGTTTATAAGGCTGTTTTAGACTGTAAAAGGGCAGGCATAAAAATAAAAATTTTAACAGGCGATAACAAAATCACAGCCTTTGCTATCGCAAAAGAGTTAAAAATTGCAACCGAAATAGGTCAAGTAATAGAAGCATCGGACATAGAAAAATTAGATGATGATTCATTAAAGAAAATGCTTGGAAAAATCACTGTAATTGCACGAAGCACGCCTACGACAAAATCAAGAGTGGTAAAGTTGTTAAAAGAAATGGGCGAAGTCGTTGCTGTGACTGGTGATGGAATAAACGATGCTCCAGCAATAAAGCATGCAGATGTCGGTATTGCAATGGGGATAAGTGGAAGCGATATTACAAAAGAAACGGCAGATATTGTTCTTCTCGACGATAGTTTTTCAACAATAGTCAAATCTATTGCCTTTGGAAGAAATGTTTATAAAAACTTGCAAAGATTTATACTTTTTCAGTTATCGGTAAATATTTCGGCACTACTTTTTATAACTATATGTGCGATTTTTAATATGCCATCGCCATTCAACACATTGCAACTATTATGGATAAATGTCATAATGGACGGACCACCTGCGCTGACGTTAGGGCTTGAGAGCGCAAATAGTAAACTAATGAACAATCCACCTGTAAAACGCACGGAAAGTATCGTTGGACTAAGTATGCTATTTAGAATATTGTTTAACGGCATTTATATGGCAACGATAATGCTAATGCAATATAGATATAACTTTTTGCGTTTAAGTAATAATGAACTTTCTGGTGGAATATTCTCGCTATTTATCTTGCTTCAATTATTTAATGCATTTAACTCTAGAGAACTAGGTAGAAATAGTATTTTTAGTAGTATAGGTAAAAATAAAATAATGGTAATAACATTTAGCGTAGTATTTTTATTGCATTACTTAATCGTACAAATATTTTCATCGATGTTTAATGTTAATCCATTATCGATGCAATCGTGGATAAAAATAATCATAGTAAGTTTTTCGATTATAATAGTTTCGGAAGTGTACAAATTGTTGTATAGGATATTAAAGGGCAAAAAAACTTAAAGTTTCGATAAAAATCATAAATAAATTTTATTATGGAGCGTAAACTAAAATATATGACATCAATAGTAATTTCTGAAAAAGAATATAATCAAGAAAATTTAATGTATATACAAACGAGCATAGGCGAACTATTATCGCATGCAGATTGTTCGCTTACCAATAAAATTATAGATAATAGGGCAGTTTTAAGAGTAAATTGCCCTGAATATTATGCTGATATAATAAAGACCGAACTTGCCGATAAAGTTGCCGAAATAATAAGCATAAAATATAAGTATGAATATTTTAAAAGAAATATTTATGTAAGTGGACTATCAAGCACCGAAAAGGAAATTTTATTTACAAGCCTAATTGCAGCCGACCTTGATGATGACAAAAAATATGCTTTTGAGAATATAAAAAAATATAGTGATATAGCAATTGACGGAATATATAATTTTATGCTTAAACCATTAAAGAAAAAGTGGTTTGATATCGTTAATTGTATTCCCGATTGTTTTTTGAATAGTCAGTTAAAAGAATTTGTATATTTTTTGCTAGAGAACAAGAAAAAAAGGGTATATGTTGATGATGGCATGGTGTATGACAGTCATTATAGAAGGCTAAAGCGAAGCACTCTTTTAGATGGTGACGGCGTTAAAATCATTAGAGAAATTCTCTTAAGTAATTGTGGCGAAGTTGAACTTAGTGGCAAAATTCCAAAAGATGATGAGTTTTATCTAAAAGAATTTTACACGGACAAAATATTTTTTTCTAACGGATATGACCATTAAAGTGTTGACAAAAAACTTTTTATGTTGTAATATGTATCTATAAATATTGCACATAATTTGCAGACAAGTAGTACAAGAAAAATGTTTTTCAGAGAGTAGGCAGGGGTGAAAAGCCTATAAACATTACTTGAAATGAAACCACTGCAATGGCAAAAGTTATCGCTCTTACAAAAGCGAAAATAAGTGGCTGTAAAAGTTTACAGCAATTAAGGTGGAACCACGGAAATTTTTTCGTCCTTAGACATAGTCTAAGGATATTTTATTTTTTTAGGAGGAGCAAAATGAAAATAACCCTTAAAGATGGCTCAGTTATGGAAATGCAAGCAGGCGTTAGCGTAGGCGAAGTGGCAAGTGCTATTTCGGAAGGACTTTTTAGAAATGCAGTTTGTGGAAAGGTAAACGGCGAACTCGTTGATTTATCTACAAAACTTGAAAGCGATTGCGATTTAGAAATCGTTACATTAAAAGATAAAGAAGGTTTAGATGTGTATCGCCATACAACATCACATATTTTGGCTCAAGCAGTTAAAAATATTTTCCCAACATCAAAACTTGCAATCGGTCCAACGATTGAAAATGGTTTTTATTATGACATAGAGTTCAAAACACCAATAACTCAACAAGACCTTCAAAAGATTGAAAATGAAATGAAGGAAATTATAAAAGGCGATTTCCCAATTGAAAGATTTGTTTATTCAAAGAAAGAAGCGCTTAAAATATTTAAAGATTTTTCAGAGCCTTATAAAGTTGAACTCATCAATGACCTTCCAGCAGGAAGCACTATATCTTGCTATAAGCAAGGCGATTTTATGGACCTTTGTCGTGGCCCACACCTTCCATCAACAGGCAAGGTTAAGGCATTTAAGTTAACATCGGTAACAGGCGCATATTGGCGTGGCGATGAAAAGAACAAGATGCTTACTAGAATTTATGGCACAGCATTTGCTAAAAAGAGCGAACTAGAAGAACACTTATTAGCATTAGAAGAAGCAAAAAAGCGTGACCACAACAAACTCGGCAGAGAACTTGGCATTTTCTTAACAGAAGAAGTTGTTGGTCAAGGTCTTCCAATTTTAGCCCCAAAAGGCGCAAAAATTCTTCAAATTTTAACTCGTTTTGTAGAAGATGAAGAAGAAAAGCGTGGCTTTATGATAACAAAAACTCCATACATGGCAAAGAGTGACCTTTATAAAATTTCAGGTCACTGGGACCACTATAGAGACAAGATGTTTGTTATCGGTGATGAAAACTCTCCAGAAGCAATGGCGCTTAGACCAATGACTTGTCCTTTCCAATATCAAATTTATAGAAACGGCTTAAAGAGTTATAGAGACCTTCCATGTAGATATAGCGAAACAGCAACGCTCTTTAGAAAGGAAGCAAGTGGCGAAATGCACGGACTAATAAGAGTTCGCCAATTCACACTTTCAGACGGACACATCGTTTGTACGCCAGACCAAATTGAAGAAGAGTTTAAGCGTTGTTTAGAACTCAGTTATTATTTCTTAGACTGTTTGGGAATGAGAGAAGACGTTACTTTCCGTTTCAGTAAGCGTGGCGAGTCTAATAAGAGCAAATATATCGATAACGATAAGGCTTGGAACGAAACTGAAAGCCTTATGAAAAAGATTTTAGATAATATCGGCATCGATTATGTTGAAGCCGATGATGAAGCAGCATTCTATGGACCAAAACTTGACGTTCAAGCAAAGAACGTTTATGGAAAAGAAGATACAATTATCACAATTCAATTAGACTTTGCAGCAGCGCATAGTTTTGATATGACATATATCGATGAAAACGGCACAAAGCAATATCCTTTCGTTATCCACAGAAGTTCAATCGGTTGTTATGAAAGAACACTTGCAATGCTTATTGAAAAATATGCAGGCGCTTTCCCATTCTGGATTTGTCCTACACAAGTAAAGGTTATGAGTTTAACTGATAGAACGGCTGATTATGCTAAAGAGATTGTGGACAAACTCCTTATGGCTGGAATTAGGGCAGAAGTTGATACAAGAAGCGAAAAAATCGGTTATAAAATCAGAGAAGCACAACTTGAAAAAGTTCCTTATATGTTTATCGTTGGGGACAAGGAAAAAGAAGAAGGACTCGTTTCAGTTAGGTCAAGAAAAGCAGGCGATTTAGGCGCTAAGAACTTAGACGAAGTAATCGCTGACCTTGTTCAAGAAAACAATTCAAAAAGAGTTTAATTTTTAATTAAAATAAAAAAAAGAAAAATCGTTAGCAAAACGCTAGCGATTTTTTTATATAATTTTTATAAAATTAAACATATAAAACAAGCAAACACACACGAGCAAAACGATGCAAAAAGAGATATTAGAATAGGCTTTGTTAAGTTTTTTGTTTTAGCGCCTGCAAAGTAAACGGCAGCCACATAAAACACCGTTTCACTGCTTCCATAAATAACCGATGCACAGCGAGATAAATAACTATCCACGCCATAAGTTTGATAAATTTCGGTTAAAATTGCAAGCGCTCCATTGCCAGAAAAGGGCTTTATTAAAACTAATTTTGTAAGTTCACTTGGTATTCCTAAAAGGTTAAATAGTGGAGAAATTAGTTTAGTAACGGCATTAGATAAACCACTCACTTCAAATAGTTCTGTCAAAACAAAAATGCTAACAAGATATGGAAAAATGCTCATTGCGAAAGGGATTGCAGACTTTGCGCCAGAAGTAAACGCATCGTAAGGCTTGACCTTTTTAAATAAGGCAATAACAAAAATTATCAAAAATAAAACAGGTATAAAATATCTCATTTTGCACCTTTTTTAATGAAAATCTTAACTAAAATAATACCGATTATTGTAGATAAAAGGGTGGCTAAAATTGTGGGCAGAATTATACTTGAAGGGAAAGTAGAACCAAGCGAAGTTCTAAGCGCTAAAACAGATGAAGGAATAAGTTGAACGCTAGTTGCGTTAATAACAAAAAACATAGCGATTGCATACTCAGTGCCATTGTGTTTTTCGAGTTCTTGAATAGACTTAATGCCCATAGGAGTTGTCGCACCACTCATGCCAAGGATATTTGCAGAAATGTTTAAGGACATAAAGTTATTTGCCTTGTCTGGAAGTTTGCCAAAAAGTTTGTTGTTAAAAGGTTTAAGCATTTTTGCAAACTTATCGGCAAGTCCACTTTGCTCTAAAAGAGCAAAAACACCAAGCCAAACAGCATAGACAATGACCATTTTAGTTGTTAAGGAAAGAGCCTTTTCGCCACCACTAAGCATAGCGCTAAGCAAGGTTTCGGGGCTTGAAAACATTAAAATTATAGTTGATAAAATTAAAAGTGTGCCAAAAATTACGTTCATAGTAAACTTTATGCTAAATAATGGTTGAATATGTGGAAAAAATATGTTAAAATATTATGAGTAGTATAAAATACTAAATAACCAATCATTTGGGTTAAAGGAGTAAAAAATATGAACCAAAAATACTATATTACAACAGCAATTGCATATACATCAGGCAAGCCTCATATAGGCAACACTTATGAAGCAATTTTAACAGACTGCTTGGCACGCTTTAAGCGTTATCAAGGCTATGAAGTGCTTTTTCAAACAGGCACCGATGAGCACGGTCAAAAGATAGAAGAAAAAGCAAAAAACGCTAACATGTCACCAAAAGCATTTGTTGACGGCGTTGCAAACGAAATTAAACAAATATGGGATTTAGTTGGCGTTTCTTATGATAAATTTATAAGAACAACTGACTTTTATCACGAAAAACAAGTTCAAAAAATATTCAAAAAACTTTATGAACAAGGTGATATTTATAAAGGCTCTTATGAAGGTTGGTATTGCACACCATGTGAATCTTTCTGGACAGAAAGTCAACTTGTAGATGGCAAATGCCCAGATTGTGGCAGACCTGTTAACAAGTCAAAAGAAGAAGCATACTTTTTCAAAATGAGTAAATATGCCGATAGGCTTATGGAGTATTATAACGAGCACCCAGAATTTATAACACCTGTTTCTCGCAAGAACGAAATGGTAAACAACTTCTTAAAACCGGGGCTTCAAGATTTATGCGTTTCAAGAAGCACATTTAAGTGGGGTATTCCTGTAGATTTTGATAACAGGCACGTAGTTTATGTATGGCTAGATGCTCTTACAAACTACATTACGGGTTTAGGCTATGATGTAGATGGAAATCACGACCAAAAGTATAAAGATTTTTGGCCTGCAGATGTGCATGTAATCGGTAAGGATATTATAAGATTCCACACAATTTATTGGCCAATCTTTTTAATGGCTCTCGGCGTTCCACTACCTAAAAAGGTTTATGGACACGGTTGGCTATTGCAAGATGGTGGAAAGATGAGTAAATCTAAAGGCAACGTTATGTATGCTGATGATTTAGTTAGATTTTTTGGAAAAGATGCAGTTAGATATTATGTTCTTTCGGCAATGCCACAAGATAACGACGGCTTAATTTCTTGGGAATCTATTATTGACACAATAAATAGTGACCTTGCAAACGTTTATGGCAACTTGGTTAGCAGAACTATTGCAATGTCAAACAAATATTTTGGTGGCTCTGTTAAAGATTGTGGACAAGCAGAAGAAGTTGATAATGAACTTAAAAACCTTGTAATTTCAGCAAAGAAAAAAGTTACTGATAAAATCGATGAGTTTAAAGTTTCAGATGCTCTCTTTGAAATTTTTGCAATCTTTAGAAGGGCAAACAAATATATCGATGAAACAATGCCTTGGGTGCTTGCAAAAGATGAAAGCAAAAAAGATAGGCTTTCAACCGTTTTATATAACTTAATAGAAAGCATTATGATAGGAACTTCACTTCTTTCAGCATTTTTACCAGACACTTGCGAAAAGGTTGCAAAAATGATGAACCTAGACTTAAGAAGTTATGATAGCGCTGATAAATTCGGCGTGGCAGAAAGCGTTAAGGTATGCGAAAATCCAGAAATTTTATTTGCTCGTTTAGATGCAGTTAAGGTTATGGAAGAAGTTAACGCCATGATAGAATCAAGAAAAGAAAAGGTTATAGAAGAAAAGACTGAACCTAAAAAAGAACCAATAGATATTGAAGATTTTGCTAAAATAGAACTTAAAATTGCAAAGGTTATCGCTTGCGAAAAGGTAGAAAAAAGCAAAAAACTATTAAAACTCACTGTTAAAATTGGTGAAGAAACAAGAACTGTTGTAAGTGGCATTGCTCTTCATTATTCGCCAGAGCAAATGATAGGCAAAAAACTTACAATGATAACAAACCTAAAACCTGCAAAACTTTGTGGAATTGTAAGTGAAGGTATGATTCTTTGTGCTGAAAATAGTGAAGGTAAACTTGCATTTTTAATGCCAGAAAACGATATTGAAGATGGGAGCCAAATTTTCTAATGTATATTGACACCCATTGTCATCTTCACGATGAAAAGTTAAGCGACACGGATAATGTCGTTAACGGATATTTAGAAAACGGCGTTAGCGTTGTTCTAAATATGGCTTGTTGTGCGCTCACTGCAAATAAGGGGAAAGAACTTGCCGAAAAATATCCATCGGTATATTTTGGCTCAGGTTGTCATCCTTGCGACACGCTTGGCTTTGATGAAAAAGAGTTTGATGAAATAAAAAAACTTACTTCGCACGAAAAATGCGTTGCTGTTGGCGAAATTGGGCTTGACTATTATCACCAACCTTATGATAAGAATAAGCAAATCGACACCTTTATAAAGCAAATAGAACTTGCAAAAGAAGTTAAACTACCTATATCAATCCATAGCAGAGATGCAACGGGCGATATGGTAAGATTGCTTAAAGAAAACAAATCAAAACTCACTTATGGTGGAGTTATGCATTGCTATAGTGGAAGCGTGGAAACGGCAAGAGAACTATTAAATTTAGGTCTTTATATTTCGTTTGCAGGGCCACTGACATTTAAGAATGCAAACACTATTTTAGACGTTGCTAAATACGTGCCAAACGATATGTGCTTAACAGAAACGGACAGCCCATATTTATCCCCACATCCGTTAAGGGGTAAAATAAATACACCAAAAAATATACCTTTAATCGTTAAAAAACTCGCTGAAATAAAAGATGTCAGCGAGAAAGATTTAGCAAGTCAAATAATGCAAAATGGCAAACGATTATTTTATAAAATAAAATAAATATAGTTGGCAAAATGCCCACTATATTTATTTTCTTAATTCATTTGTATAAATTATATAGTAAAGAGATTATCTTTACAAAATTAAGTATGTGCAGGCTAAAACAAATTATGCACTAGCACGACTATTTGCTTAGGTAAATTATGGAAAAACTAAAATCAATTTTAATAAAACATAATTTTTCGCTAAAAAAAGCGTTCGGTCAAAATTTTTTAACCGATACGGAACTGCTTGACCAAATTGTAGAAAAAGCAGGGGTTAGTAGCAATGACACCGTTTTAGAAATTGGCTGTGGTGCTGGGGCACTTACAAGTGCGCTTGCAAAAAGAGCAAAAAGAGTGGTTGGTTATGAAATTGACACAAGGTTAAAGCCAGTCCTAAATGATGTTTTATGTGACTATAATAATGTTGAAATTGTGTTTAATGACATTATGAAAGTTAGTCTTGATGAAATTGAGAAAAAACTAGGTGGCGAATACATTTTAGTTGCAAACCTTCCATATTATATAACCACACCGATAATTATGCGATTTATAGAAAATGCCCAAAATATTAAGGGCATGGTAATTATGGTGCAAGAAGAAGTTGCATATCGATTAGCATCAAAAAATAGTTCTTCAGATTATGGTGCAATAACGGTAGGAATAAATCTTCGTGGCAGTGCAGAAGTTGTGTTAAAGGTGGGCAGAGAAAAATTTACGCCTATTCCAAATGTAGATTCAGCAATAGTTAAAATCACTATTGAAAAGGATAAATTTAAGGGCGTTGACTTTAATAACGTAAGAAACGTTGTAAGATGCGCCTTTTCAAGTCGAAGAAAAATGCTTGTAAACAACTTGATGAACACATATAAGTTTTCTAGGGCAAAAGCAGAAGAAATTCTAACTAAGGCAAACTTAGATTTAACAGTTCGTGGCGAAAACTTGAGTGCGCAAGATTTTGTGCTTTTAAGCGAAGTTATTTATAAAGGATAAAAATGGAAAAGCAAAAGATAGTTCTAGCAAGTGGAAACTTGCACAAAATTAAAGAAATTCAGCAAATGCTTCCCGATTATGAAATAATTGGGTATAAACAACTTGGCGTGGACTTTGAAATTGAAGAAAACGGCGCAACTTTTTATGAAAACGCCTTGATTAAGGCAAAAACCGTGTGCGAAAGGTTTAATATTCCAGCCCTTGCTGATGATAGTGGCATTTGTGTTGATGAGTTAAATGGAGAGCCGGGCATTTATAGCGCAAGATATGCTGGTGACGGCGTTGATGAACATAATAATGAATTGTTGCTAAAAAATATGAAAGGAAAGACTAATAGAAAGGCAAAATTCGTGTGTCAATTAGTTTATTATAAACCAGATGGAAAAATCATATCGGCACTTGGCGAAACTCATGGCGAAATTATGGATAAATGCTATGGCGAAAATGGTTTTGGATATGACCCATTGTTTTTTAGTTATGATTTAAATAAATGTTTAGGAATTGCAAGTGCAGATGAAAAAAACACGATAAGCCATCGATTTAGAGCACTTGAAGAATTAAAGAAACAACTTGAAACGGATAAATAAAGTATGAAAATTTTTGATAGAGTAGAAGATTTAATTGGTAAAACGCCACTTTTAGAAATTAAAAATTTTAATAATTTTTTAGGATTAAACGCCAAAATTTTGGCAAAATTAGAGTATTTTAATCCTACAGGAAGCATAAAAGATAGAACGGCACTTTTTATGATAGATAAAGCCGAAAAAGATGGGCTTATCAAAAAGGGCGCAACTATTATTGAGCCGACGAGTGGAAACACAGGAATAGGTTTAGCATCAATATGCGCTTCAAGGGGATATAAACTTATTTTAACAATGCCAGAAACTATGAGCACTGAGCGAATTAAACTCATTAAAGGTTATGGTGCAGATGTTGTCTTAACTGATGGAAAACTTGGCATGAAAGGTGCAATCGATAAGGCAAATGAGTTAAAATCTCAAATAAATGGCAGTTTTATACCATCTCAGTTTGATAATAAGGCAAATATCGATGCGCATTATTTTACAACAGGCAGAGAAATTTATTTAGATACTGACGGGAAAATTGATATGTTTGTTGCTGGTGTTGGAACGGGTGGAACTCTTTCTGGCAGTGCTAAATATCTAAAAGAACAAAACAATAATATTAAAGTTGTTGGCGTAGAACCAAAAAGTTCGCCTATGATAAGTTTAGGAAAAAGTGGCGTGCATAAAATTCAAGGAATAGGCGCAAACTTCGTGCCAGAAAATTACTTAAGCGAGTATGTTGACTTGGTTGAACAGGTAAGCGATGAAGATGCAATTTACTATTCTAAACTCTTGGCAAAAAAACAAGGAATTTTAGTTGGAATTTCATCTGGCGCAGCCCTTTCAGTTGCTGTTAAAATGGCAAAAAAAGAAGAAAACAAGGGCAAAACAATAGTTGTTATCTTGCCAGACACAGGTGAGAGATATTTGTCGACAGAATTATTTAATGATTAAACTTTAATAAAAACAAATAAAATAGAATAAAATAATTAAGGGTATATTCGCATGAATATACCCTTAAAAAATTGCTAAATTAAAATAGATGATTAAGCTCTTTCAACTTTGCCACTCTTTAGACAACGAGTGCAAACATATTGTTTAGAAACTGTTCCGTTTTCGTTTTTAACGCTTACTTTTTGAAGGTTAGCTTCATAAAGTTTAGGTGTTTTTCTATTAGAGTGACTAACTAAATTGCCTGAAAGTTTGCCTTTACCACATACGCTACAAATTCTACTCATTACTCTATCCTCCAGTTTGGAATTGTTTATTTATTAACAACGAATACTTTACCATATTATTTGATAAAAAGCAACAAAAAAAGGGTAATTTATTAAAAAAATATAATTAAAATTATAGTAAATAGAAAAATTTTTATTTAACCCTACCAAAATGTTGCAAAATCATTTGAAATATTGTAAAATAGATGTGTATTTATAGAGAGGTTAATATGTCTGTAAAAACTAACAATATATATGGAAAGATAATTATTTCTGATAAAACCATAGAAAAGTTTGTTTCTCATATAGCAACAGACTGTTATGGCATTGTAGCATATCCACGCCACAATGCTTTTTCGTCGTTTGTTAGTTTGTTGAAAACAGGCTCTAGATTTAGAAGCGTAAAAGTTCGCTCTGAAGAAGATAGGATATTTATAGAAATAGCCGTAATAGTAAAATATGGCGTATCTATAAAAGCAGTTGTAGAAGCTTTAAAAGAATCAATCAAGTATAAAGTAGAGCGTTTTACAGGTATGATTGTTGATACTATCGATGTCAGCGTGACAGGGGTTGTAAGTTAATTTTTAGTTAACCATCGTAAATATAATAAATTTATATATGTTCTCATAATTTGAGGTTTAATATGCAAAAAACGATAAATGGCTCAATGCTAAAATCAATGATTTTAACATCAGCAAAATTACTCGAAGTAAATAAAGCATCAATCGATGCACTTAATGTTTTCCCTGTTCCTGATGGAGACACTGGAACAAACATGTCACTAACATTTCAATCAGCAGTTAAGGAACTAATTAACTGTCAAAGCAATAAAGTAGAAGATATAACAGAAGCAGTTTCAAAAGGCGCACTTCGTGGTGCTCGTGGTAATTCCGGCGTTATACTTTCACAAGTTTTAAGGGGCTTTTGCTCAACACTTAGAAAATCAGAAGAAATCGACACCAAACTTTTTGCACAAGCATTGATGTCTGGTGCTCAAGTTGCATATGGTGCAGTAAGCAAACCAAAAGAAGGAACAATGCTAACAGTTGCTCGTATGGTTGCTGAACACGCGCAATCAGTTCGTTCAAAATTCAAGGATTTTGAAGCATTTTTGCCAGAACTTATCACTGCTGGTAATAATGCAGTTGAACTCACACCATCACTTCTACCTGTTCTTAAAAAAGCAGGGGTTGTAGATGCTGGTGGCAAAGGTTTAATGTGCTTATATGAAGGCATGTATAAAGCACTTATGGGCGAAAGCGTAAGTGAAGAAGTGCTTGCTCCAACAGAAAATTCTTCGGATAGTTTGATGGAACACGCAGACATTATGAATCTTGGCAATATTGAGTTTGCATATTGCACAGAATTCTTTATTATCAACATAAAGAAAAAGACAACTCTTGCCGATATTGAAAGATTGCGTGAATATTTAATGACTATTGGCGATAGTGTAATCGTTATTGGTGACTTAGAGTTTGTAAAAGTTCACGTTCATACAAACCAACCGGGCGTTGCACTTTCAAAAGCATTAGAACTTGGCGAACTTGATAGACTTAAAATTGAAAACATGTTAGAGCAAAATCGTGCTTTAATGAAAAAATATGAAGCAGAGAAAAAAGACATGGGCATGCTTGCAATTTCAGCAGGTGATGGAATTTCTGCAATATTTAAGGATTTAATGGTTGATGGCGTTATCGAAGGTGGTCAATCAATGAACCCATCGGCAGATGATATTGCAAATGCCGTTCAAAGAATCAATGCAGATAACGTCTTTGTTTTCCCAAATAATAAGAATATAATTCTCGCTGCTGAACAAGCAAAATCGCTAGTTCAAAACAAGCGAATTCACGTTATTCCAACAAAGAATATTCCACAAGGTTTTGCTGCTGCACTTGCGTTTAATCCAGACCTTTCTGTTAACGAAAACAAGGCAAATATGATTCACTCGCTCGACACGGTTACCGTTGGTCAAGTTACCTATTCGGTTAGAAATACAAAACTTTATGGCTTTGAACTTAAAGTTGGCGACATCATAGGTCTTGACAATAAAAAGATTTTGTCAAATGGTAAAGATGTTAGCGAAGTTACATTAGACCTAATTGAAAAGTTAAAGCATGGTGAAGAAATAATAACACTTTATTATGGTCAAGATGTTAAAGAAGAAGATGCTGTTGCCCTTAGCGAAAAAATAATGGAAAAATATCCAGATTGTGATGTTGATATCCATTATGGTGGTCAACCAATTTACTATTATTACATCGCATTAGAATAATTTACAAGGGAAAGATTGCTCTTTCCCTTTTTTTATAATCAAAATAAATACCAATTTTAGATAAAAATAAGACAAAAAAGCATATGGAACTAACAAAAATTCGCTATGTAAACGAAAAAAGAGCGCAAGAATTTAATAAACTTGGAATTTTTGATACTGCACAGTTGGTGCAGTTTTTTCCACGCTCTTATTTAGACCTAAGAGAAAGCCAACTCTTAAAGTATGCATATCATAATGACATTGTGTTAACGGCAGGCAAGGTTTTAAGCGTGCCTATGTCAAGATATTATAAAAGGGGTGGACTTGTAAAAATTAGGTGCGAGCAAGAAGGCTTTATGTTTTCTGTTGTTTGGTTTAATCAGCCATATGTTTCGGAAAAACTAAAAGTTGGTGAAGAATATTTGTTTTATGGTAGAGTTAGAGTAGAGGGCTTTGAAGTAAGTTTAGTAAACCCATCTTTTGAGCCTTGCGAAAAGGTTTTCAGGCTTAAAGGAATAGTTCCACAATATGCAATTAAGAATTATCTCAATCAAAAACTATTTAGAGATGCAGTAAAAATTGCTGTTGATGTAGAAAAGCCAAAGAGCATAATCCCTTTAGAATTACAGGCGAAATATGGTCTTATGAATTTGTATGAAGCATATAAAGAAGTTCACTCTCCAACAAGTTTTGAAAGCATGAAAAAGGCATCAAACAGAATTGCTGTTGAAGAATATTTTTCTATAATTTCAGCATTTAAGTTTATAAAAGGTGATAAAACACAAGTAAGATTAAACAGATATACCACAACTGCAGAACAACTTTTAGAGTTTATAGTCATGCGTTTTCCTTTTGAGTTTACTGAAGGTCAAAAGAAGGCTGTAAACGATATTTTTGCTGACATGAAAGGCGAAAGCGTTATGAATAGGCTTATGCAAGGCGATGTAGGTAGTGGAAAAACAGCCGTAAGTCAGTGCGCAATTTTTATTGCTGTTAATAGTGGCTATCAAGTGGCAATGCTTGCTCCAACCGAAGTTCTTGCAAGGCAAAATTATGAGTCAATTAAAAATGTTTTTCCTGATTATAATGTTGCACTAATTACCGGTTCGATGACAGCAAAAGAAAAAAGAGAAACTAAACAAATGCTTCAAAACGGATTTATAAACATCATAGTTGGCACGCATGCGCTTTTAACTGAAGACGTGGAGTTTAAGAAACTTTCGCTTTGCATTTGTGATGAACAACAGCGTTTCGGTGTGGCTCAAAGAAGCAGTCTGCTTAGTAAAGGTATTACACCTGATGTGTTGGTTATGAGTGCAACGCCTATTCCAAGAACTTTATCACTAATATTTTATGGTGACCTTGATATTACAACAATACACGATAAACCAAAAATGCGTGTGGAAATTCAAACCAATATAGTTCCACAGCACAAATACTTAGATATGCTAGGCTTTATTAAAAATGAAGTTAAAGAAGGCAGACAAGCATATTTTGTATGTCCTAAAATTGAAGGTGATGAAGAAGGCTCGGTTATGAGTGCAACTGAACTCTTTGAAGACATAAAATCTAAACTTCCAGATGAAAGAATTGGGCTTTTACACGGCAAAATGAAAGATAAAGAAAAAAATGCCATTATGGAAGAGTTCAAAAACAAAAATTTAGATATTTTAGTTTCTACAACGGTTGTTGAAGTTGGCGTTGACGTGCCAGATGCTTCGGTTATGGTCATTTATGATGCTGAAAGGTTTGGACTTTCGCAATTACACCAACTTAGGGGTAGAGTAGGAAGGTCTAATATAAAAAGTTATTGTTTTTTAATGACAAAAACTAATGACGAAAAAGGCTTAGAAAGATTAAAAGTAATAAAAGACAATAGTGATGGATTTAAGATTTCAGAGCACGACTATAAAATGCGTGGTGCTGGCGATTTTATGGGCGATAAACAGAGTGGTAAATTTATGCACGATTTAGGAAGTTTAAACTATACAACCGAAAGTATTTTTCTTGCTAAAAAACTTAGCGATGAGTTTTTTGATAGTGGTAAAAATATTGATGTTGTTCGTGAAATTGCTCTCAAAAAGTATGAAAAAATCAAAGATATAACGCTAAATTAATAAAAAGCAACAAAAAAGGTATGAACTGAAAGTAGTTCATACCTTTTGTTTATAAATTTAATAAATTATCTAGTTTTTCTATACATAAGAAAGAAAATAGTTAATAATTGTGCTGGAACGCCTATTAAAAAAATCATCCATAAAGTTCTTGGTGGGTTAATAAGTGAAACTAGCAAAGTTAAAAAAATTGCAAGTAGGGTTGACCAAATTACAAGCGAAATTGCAATAGTGTTTACCCAAGGCTTTTTCCAAACGGCAGTAAATATAAGCAAAATAATAAAGGTAATAGGAATAGCGTAAAAGAAAGAAAGCCATGTGTGAGTTATGGATGGAAAAATCAAATTTATCATGGCATAACTTAAAACGGCAATAAGCCAAACTAAACCTGTTGAGCAAAGATAAATAGCCACACGCTTTTTGGAGTTTTTATTAGAGTTTAAAACTGCTTTTTTAGGCTCGGCAATAAGCGTGTCAATTTTTACTCCATAAAAATCGGCAAGTTGTTTAAGTACTGCAAGGTCTGGCACAGATTCGCCTCTTTCCCACTTAGACACTGCTTTATCAGAATAATTAAGTTTATCTGCTAGTTCTGCTTGTGTTAAACCCTTTGCTTTTCTATATAGCATTAAGTTTTTTGCAAGATTTTCTTTTATATCCATAATTTAAGTATAACATAAAAACTTGATGTAAACAAGTAAAATTTGCTAAAACAACAACATTTTCTACTCTTTGTAGAGTTAAAATCCTTAAATCTACTGATAAGAAAAGGGTATAGATTAACAAAAATTATTATATATAATGTTTACAAAATTTAAAAAGAGAAAATGCCTATTGAGAAAACAATAGGCATTTAAAAATTATCGTTTTAATAAATTATTCAGCTACTTTCTTAGCTCTTGGCTTTCTTGTTGTTTTCTTTGCAGGAGCTTCTTCTACAGCAACTTCAACTGCAGGTGCTTCTTCAACTACAGGTGTAGCAACTTCTTCGTTTGATTTAGCAGCACAAATAGCAGCATCAACTCTTTTAGCAAGTTTAGACTTCTTGTTTGATGCATTGTTTGCGTGGTAAATGTTTTTACTGCAAGCGCTGTCAATTACTTTGAAAGCAACTGCAAGACTTGCTTTTGCTTCTTCTAACTTATTTTCCTTAATCAATAAGTCAATTTTCTTCATTTCAGTTTTAACAGCTGAACGGATTGACTTATTTTGTTCTGTTTTCTTTGCGTTTACTAAAACTCTCTTTTTTGCAGATTTAATATTTGGCATATCTAATGCACTCCTTAGTTTACTTTTAATGTCTAAGATATTTTAGCACAAAATTAAACTAAATGCAACTACATTTAACCACTTAATTTTGCTTTTCGTGTAAATTTTCACTATTTTTACAAATAAATTCATACAATTTATTATGAATAGTGGTTATATTGCAGTTTTGGACAGTGGAATAGGGGGAATTTCAGTTCTAAAAAAACTTGAAAAAGCCTTTCCTTTTGAAAACTTTTTATATTTTGGAGACAACTTAAATTCACCTTATGGAAATAGAAGCAGGCAAAATTTATTATCGCTTACTATACATAATATAAATATAATAAAAACATACCCTGTAAAAATGATTGTTCTCGCTTGCAATACTTTAAGCGTTAACATATTAAATGAAATCAAAGAATATTCTAATATGGTGGTGTTTGGCATTTTTCCACCTGTTGAAAGTTTAATGTGTAGTGGCAAAAAAACAATTTTACTCTCAACGGTTAAAACTTCACAGATTTTTAAGAGTAAAAATGGCTTTGAAAGCGTGGGGTTTTATGACCTTGCAAGCGATATAGAACGAAATTTATTTTGCTTGGAAAAGGTTAATTTCTTAAATTGTAAAACAAATACTTTTTTAGACTTAAAAAATTGCAAAAAAGGTGATTTTCAAAATGTGATTTTAGGGTGCACACACTATAATTTTATAAAAACTCAAATTGTTAACCACTTTCAACCCCAAAATGTATACGATGGTATCGACAATTTAATATCTCAAATGCAAAAAGTTATTAAAAAGCCAAAATCGTTAGAAAAACACTGTCAAAATAAAACATTATTTATTGGAAAAAATGCAAAATTAAACCAAATTTTTTATGTCAAAAGTGGTTAAGATGCCACAAATTATAAAAAAAAGTGGTCAAAATTACAAAAAAAATTAAAAAAAGGGTTGACAGTGGTCAAAATGTGTGTTAAAATATCAATATCAAAACAAGGGGGAGTAGTCTTTTTCTATGTCGGGTAAGAATTATTCACATCAATTAGATGCTAAAAATAGAATGCGAATACCGGCAAAATTGCGTGAAGAATTGGGTTCGAATTATTCGATAACAATTGGCACAGGCAATTGTCTTTGTGTTTACACAGAAGAACAAATGAAAAAGGTAAAAGCATCCCTAAGTAATATTAATCGTTATAGAGAAAAGCAAATGAAGGCTGCTCGTTTTATTCTTTATAACACTTGGCAGGCAGAAGAAGATAATCAAGGTAGAATTCGTTTACCAGACAACCTAATTAAATATGCTAAAATCCAAAAGAACTTAATGATATTTAAGGGTCCTGAATGTATTGAAATTTGGAGCGAAGAAGTTTGGAACGAATATTTTAATGACGTGAACTTTGAAGACCTTGCAGATGCTTTGGACATGCTAAATGAAAATGACTGAGTTTAAACACATATCTGTTATGCTCGAAGAGTGCATGACAGGGTTAGAGATAAAACCTGATGGCATCTATTTTGATGGAACGTTAGGTGGTGGTGGACATTCTTATGAAATTTTAAGAAGAAGCACACCAAACGGCAAACTTGTGGCAACCGACCTTGATGATTATGCGCTAGAGCGTGCAAGTCAAAGGTTAAAAGAGTTTGATGGTAGGTTCACCTTAGTAAAAGATAACTTTAAGTCTTTTAAGGATATAAAAGAAAACCTTAATATAGATGGTTTTGATGGAATTTTACTTGACCTTGGCGTTTCAAGTTTTCAACTTGATGATAGAGAAAGGGGATTTTCATACATGGCAACCGATGTTCGCCTTGATATGAGAATGGACAAGTCAAGTAGCCTTTCGGCTTTTGAAGTAGTAAATAACTACGATGAAAAAGAGTTAAAAAGAATACTTTCAGAGTATGGCGAAGAAAGATTTGCTGGCACAATTGCTTCAAATATAGTAAAAACTCGCAAACAAAAAAGTATTGAAACTACAGGCGATTTGATTGAAATTATTGAAAGAAGTATTCCAAAGAAATTTCAACAAGACGGCCATCCAGCAAAACGAACATTTCAAGCAATAAGAATTGAAGTAAATGGCGAACTAGACGGGCTATATCAAACGATATTAGATATGGCTAGGGCACTTAAAGTCGGTGGAAGAATAGCAATTATAACCTTTCACTCACTAGAAGATAGAATTGTAAAAAGAGCATTCAAAGAATTAGAGTGCGATTGTATATGCGATAAAAGTTTGCCGGTTTGTGTATGTGGCAAACGCAAGGAAATAGAGATTATAACAAGACACCCTATCACTGCAAACCAAGATGAACTTGAAAAAAATAGTAGGGCAAGAAGTGCAAAACTAAGAATTGCACAAAAAATTTAAAATTAAGCGATTGAGCTTTAGAAATAAGGAGAAGAGAGTATGGTTACAACAAGGCGTTCAACAGAAATTGAAAGCAAAACATTTGAAACTACTTCAACTAGGGGTGGTGTTGATTTACTTGAAAGACCACGTGCATTAGAGCAAGTGGAACAAAGTCAAACTGAAACAAACTCTACAAGTCAGAGTGAAAAAATGCGTCAAAACCTATATAATCTTCTAAATTATGACAGGTTCACTGAAGAAAACATGCAAGTAAGTGAGCCAGAAATTGCTCAAGAAGTAAGCAATTTTGCTGATGAAGATATTAGACCAACTTCAACAACAATGCAATTTGGCGATGACATTGAACAAATTCGTGAAGAAATGAAGAAAAGCGAAGTGATAGAAGAAAGTGCTTATCACCTAAACGCTAAAGGCAAGGTTGCTGTAATTCTTTATTCGCTCGTAGTGACAGTAATTTTGGCACTCATTGTTCTTAATACAGGTATTTTGGCAACATTTACATCAAGAGAAAAAGCAATAAGCGCAAGTCTTAATGAAAAGGTTGTGGAATATAATCAAGTTATGTCAAATGTAGAAAACATTTCATCGCCTGACTATATTATAGATGTTGCACAAAATCAATATGGAATGGTAAATGGTAATTAAATTTATTCCCCCCGAATAAACATATAGTAGTGCTTATTAGGGGGGATAATTTTATTAAACAAGATTTTTCAATAACGATTTTACGAAAGAGGTTACTTGCAATTATACTTGCTGTAACCTTTTTATTTTTGTTCGTTTTAGGCAGACTCTTATATGTTCAAGTAATTTGGGGAGAAGACTTGCAACAAAAAGCCATAGACCAATGGACAAGAGAAATCCCTATAATTGCATCTCGTGGTAAAATTGTAGATACAAATGGTGTCATCCTTGCTAATAATGATGACACTTATACTGTTTTTGTAAGAAAAAATGCAGTTAACGACTTGCAGTTTTTAGCAAGTGCTCTCTCTAAATGTTTGGAATTGGATTATGAATTTATATATTCACGACTAACCAAGACAATTTCTAGTGAAATCACAATAAAAAAACAGGTTTCTAAAGAAAAAATATCAAAACTTCTCGACTTAAATTTATCAGGCGTATATTATTCTCGTGACAATTCTAGAGTTTATCCTTATAACGAATTTTTGACATCGGTTTTAGGTTTTACTTCAACTGATGGAAAAGGTCAGTCTGGCTTAGAATTATATTATGACAAGTATCTTTCTGGAATAAATGGTGAGATTTTGTATGAAACTGACATCGTTGGTGTAGAAATCAATGATGGAAAGGCAAGTTATCGCCCAGCAACAAACGGCTTGAATTTAAAACTCACAATAGACTATAATGTCCAACAACTTTGCGAAACAGCAATGCAAGAAGCCATGGAAGTTCATCAAGCAAAATCAGCACAGATTATCGTTATGGACCCAAATAGTGGTGCAATTAGAGGAATGGCAAGTAAACCATCTTTTAATCTAAATGAAATACCAAGAGATGACTTAGAAGCACTTAATAAACTAGGTAGAAATGGAATAGTTTGTGATATTTACGAACCAGGCTCAACTTTTAAGGTTCTTACTGCAGCCGCAAACATAGAAGAATATTTGCAGGGCAATAACAAGGCTTTTTCTATAAATCATGTTTATAATTCTTCAAGATATAGATATATTGATGGTCAAAAGGTTAAGTGTTGGAGCGACCATAAAAATGGCAAGCATGCAGGACTAACCCTTCAAGGCGCACTAAATAATAGTTGTAATCCAATTTTTGTGGATATTGCTATGTCACTCGGCAAACAAACAATGTATAAATATATTGATTTATTTAATTATGGCGCAACAACAGGTATAGATTTTAGTGGCGAAACACAAGGTATGGTTTTGCCAATCTGGGCTGTCCAAAATGTGGATTTAGCAAGAATTGCCTTTGGTCAAACGATAGCAGTCAGCGCTCTTCAACTTGCAAGTGCAACTTGTGCAGCAATAAATGGTGGCAATTATTATTCACCATATTTAGTTAGCGAAATTTATGCTGATAATGGTATAATTGCAGAAAAAATCGAGCCACAATTAAAAAATAAGGTAATAAGTAGCAGGGCATCAAAAATTTTAAATGAAATGTTAGAAAAAGTAGTATCTGAAGGCTCTGGAAAACAAGCCTATATAGAAGGTTATTCGGTTGCAGGAAAAACAGGCACGGCTCAAAAATATCAAAATGGAATAATCGCTCAAGGAAAGTACGTATCAAGTTTTGTTGGTTACTTTCCAGCCTCAAATCCAAAGTATTTAGCGCTCGTTGTCATCGATGAACCTGTGGGGCAATATTATGGCTCAACTGTCGCTGCCCCATATGCAAAACAAGTGTTTGAAGGTATTATAGACTTAAACAACATAAAACCTATGTAAAAGTATGCCTTTTTTGTATTTAAAAACAGATGAATATAGCCAAAAAAATAAAAAAACAAAATTTTAAAATTTTTTTTAAAAAACATATAAAAAGTATTTGACAACAAAACATTTTTTAGGTATAATACATGAGCATTTGTCGATAAACACATTGACAACTGAGTTATGGCGGCGTAGCTTAGTTGGTTAGAGCGGCCGGTTCATACCCGGCAGGTCGTTGGTTCGAATCTGACCGCCGCTACCAGCAAACAAACGGCGGTATGCGTCGGTTCACATATAGGCAAATTATTTTGCCAGACAAAAGGCCCCTTGGTCAAGCGGTTAAGACACCACCCTTTCACGGTGGTAACATGGGTTCGATTCCCGTAGGGGTCACCAAAATCACGAAAAATCAGTCAAAAATGGCTGATTTTTTTCGTTTTTAACCACTTTGTACCCTTGAAACAGGGGTGCTTTGACCACTTTTGAGATTTTTCAAAAGTTTTATTTTGCGTTTTGTCAAGTTGTTTGTCAAGTTCTACACCTTAAAAAGCAAGAAAAAAACGAGAGTTTTTTAGGCTCTCGTTTTTCATTTTTTAATATTTTAATTTATTGCCTTCTTTTAGTAAGAAGTCATCAGATAAGTCTGTATAAGCATTTCCAAGTTCTCCTAGAGAGTGACCAACAAATAATTTTTGCACTACATCAGAAATACCACACTCGGTACACCTTGAATAAAATGTTGTTCTTAAATCATATAGGATATGGTTTGGCAATATTGAATTAAATTTTTCACGCAACGTATAAGGCTTATAAAAAGTAAATTCCTGTATATCCTTTATATAAGGTTTAAGCATAGGTGTTATAGGAATACGTTTAGATTCTACTTTACCACCTTTTCTTTTGCTGTTGTTTGCAATAATAAAATCGCCATCACGTTTTGCCGTTTCAAACTCATTAGGTCGCATACCAGTATATAAAGCGATTGCATACATAAGTTGGTATTCTGTGCCTGCTGTTTCTTGAAGCAGTTTTATTTCTTCTTCCTTTGTTAAAGCCTTTCCGTGTTCACGTTGGTGCTTCTTATGAATTACTATATCCATAGGATTTTTTTGTAAAACACTATGAGCTATAGCATTTTTGAAAATAACCGATAATAGTGAAAAAATTTCATCGGCTGTTTTGCCTTTGCCTGTGTTTACAATTTCATCAATTAGTTCTTGACATTCTAGGGAAGTAATTTTCAAAAGTGGTTTTTCTTCAAAGTAGGGTAAAAGGTATTTCTTATATCGGTTTATATCCCCCTCATAAGTTTTCGGTGTAACAGTCCGTTTTCGGAACTTCTCAAAATAGAACATAGCAAACATATTAAATGTTTTAGGTGTTCCTTTTGTAGCTTGCACAATTTTTTCGGCTGTTTTAAGTTTTTCAATAAATTTCTCTTTTGCTTTTTCAAGATTAACGTCGGCAGCGTAAACATTATAGCCGTTTCTTCGGTATTTGATTACATAACCATACGTGTTTTTACTGAATTTAGATTTATACACTCTGGCTGTGCAACCATCGGTTCTAAATTCTTTTCTAAATGTTTTAGGCATTTTTTCAATCTCCTTTTCAGTAAATGCTAAATTTTGTTCGTTTTGTTCTTTTTTCTTTTGTTTCAAGAGGTCAACAAAATCTTTGTTATCCATCATTTGGCTAACAGTTTCTAAAAAAGCGTTAAAATTGTTTACATTATTTTCCATATTTCTCCTTGTATAGAGAAAAGAGCGCACTACGACCAAAGTAGGTACGTATTACGCCCAGAAAATGCAACTATTAATAAGCTTGTCATTTTTGCTATACGCTTATTTCTCTGATTAAATTTTTTCTTGATTCCATTGTTGCATAGATTTAATCAAAGGTGTTAATCAATAAATTCTACTAAAAACCAATAACTTGCAGTAGGTTATATAGAGTTCTAAAAAACTACAAAAACTTATAATCATTTATAAATCTACCTCCTTATTAAAAATAAATTTTCTTTCCAGCTACCGAACATCATAAGCAGCCCGACTGTCAAACCAAAGGAAAAAAGATTAGCCGTATATTCATTATTAAATTAAGCAAATCTTTTAGACGACGCTTGACAGGAAAAAGGGGTGCTTATGATACGAACCACCCACCAAAAAAGAAAGGAAATTTATTTAGTAGCAAAATTCTAAAAAAGGTAGATTTATTTTTTAAATATGACAAGAGTTGTCATCATTAGTTTGATAATATAGTTTTGCGGAAAATCTCAGACGGAACATTTTTGACAAGATTTTGGGTGTTTTTACTTGTCAAGAGAAACTGACATTTTTTAGTGAAATTTTTCTAAAATTATTTTTAACTCTGCTCCCAAGTAGCGTTGACTTTAAATGCAAAAGGGAGTATAATTTTAGACACAAAACGAACAAATGTTCGTGTTTATAAAAAGGAAGGGTTGCAAACATTAAATAATAAGGAGCAAATTTATGCAAAAGGGGAATACCACGGTTGTTTTTGGCTACTGTCGAAATTGTGGACAAAAAATATTAGGTTATCGTGATGCTAATGGTTTGCTAAAAGTTGAGTGCCCTATTTGTAAAACTAGGTATGTGAGCAGAGAAATGAGTAGGCGGCATATTGTTGAAGATATTTATGCACCATTGGGAGAAGAAATCCTTATACAAAACTAAATAAACAGTATATTAGACTACAAGGCAGAAGGACGAGAGTCGCTGCGTAAGCCCTTGAAAGACCAATACTTAAAATCGCAAGAGTGAGCCAAGTAAATTGTGAAGCCTTCGATAATTAGATTGCATTACGTGCAGTCTGATTTTCGGGGGCTTTTTTTCGTTCTCAAAAAAACTTTCAAAAAATTAAAAAAACTTTTTCAATGTGCAATTAGGTTGCATATTAGGGTTTTAGAATACAGGCACAACAGAAGAAGAGCCGTGTATGTTGTTGCGAAAAAAATTTCAAAAAAATTAAAAAACTTTTTTCAATGCGCAATTAGGTTGCACATTAGAGTTTTAGAATACGGCTACAAAACAAAAAAGGAGGTAAGAATATGCAGAGCACAATCGAGCGTAGGCAACGCATTATAGACATATTAAATATGCGTCGTTCTGAAAAGATTGACAACTTAGCTAATGAGCTAGGTGTTGCAAGACGCACAATTCAATATGATATTGAAGTGCTTTCGTGTTCTTACCCCATTGACACAAGAAAAGGAACCGGTGGTTGCGTTTACGTTCAAGACGGCTTTGATTTATATGAAAGGTATTTAACGGCAAAGCAGTTTGAATTATTGGAAAGGTTAAAAGGAACATTATCCGGTGAGGATGAAAAGGTTTTGGAAACGATAATGAAAAGTTTTGGAAGAAACGGTGGTGTAAGAAAATGAAGACATTGGCAAGGGTAAGAGAAGATTTAAGAGATATAAGGCATTATTACTCTAAAATTGAAGAGTTTGAAAAGGTATCGAAAGTAATTGGCAGTCCATTGGCTTTGGCTATGGTGGAATCGTATAACAAAAAGATATTGAATGCACCTATAAGGCTTTATGACCTATACGTATCGTTATATTTACGAAACAATTCACAATTAGTGGTTGCAGAAGATTGGGGTGTGTCAATTAGTCAAATTGCTCTTTTAAGTAAGCAATTAAACGAATTTTTTGTTGAAGAATTTAGAAAGGAGGGTTAAGACAAATGTTCGGTAATATTCCAGATTTTTGTGAAGATGCTGTAAATGTTTATCGCACTAAAAGATATATCGTTAAGCAGGACATTTCTATAGAACTTAATGATAGGGGCGAAACCATCACTTATAGTAGTGACGTTTTTTATGAAAGAACTAAAGCCCGTGATAAGCAATATGAAAATATTTTTGCAGATAGAAAGTTTGTCAACGGTAAACGCTTGCCATCTACGAGCTATAGCCGAAGATATATCAAGTAAAAGCGCTTTTAAGCTTTTTATAACAACTTAATTCCGTTGGGGTTAGAGCAAACCGACTTCGTAACTTGTGGACTAACGTTAGATAAAGGTGGCCACCTTCCAGCAGTAAGGTCGCAGGAAACGTAGTGTTTTAGAAATAATTCCCTTTCGGCATTAAAACAACAATTTAATATTAAAATTCACGCTTAGCTAACGGCAAAACGGGCATTGTGCTATCTGTATTACGGGCAAATATTATTAAAAATTTATATAAAAAGGAGATTAAAAAACAATATGGCAAAATCAAATACTAATTACAACGAAAGGAAGTGGATATCCCCTAATAAACGTGCTGCGGGTTATGCACAAGAAAGAAAAAAGATGGTGCACGAAAGAGGTCCTAAGAAAAATCAACCCCTTGATGACTATAACAAGGGTTTCCGTTCCGGTTATCTTTTAGCACAATCAGACAATGCAGGTATGTATAAGTTTAAGAAAGCACTTGCAGAAGGTAAAACCTTAGAACAAGCCAGAGCAATTTCTAAAAAGAAAGGCGCTTAATTTAAGAAAAATAGGAGGATAAAAGAAAATGGCTAAGAAACAGGTAATTATGGTAGAAAGAGAGACGTTTGAAAAGAACGAAAAGACGTATTTTTCGTATTTCATTAAAGGCAATATCAGAGGTAAAGACGTAAAGATTGCAGTTGCACCTCCTGATAAGGGTGGTTATACCGTTTTAGATATCGTTTTTGGGGATGCTATGGAAGCAGAACTTAAAATAACGCCTTTTGAAATTAAAGGTGAAAACGGTAACGTTATTTCTGGCAATACTTATTCAGTATTTACCAAGGATGAAAACGGCGAAGTTTACGAATGTTCGGTTAAACCTTATCGTAATTCAGATAAAGCACTTCTTACTATGCTTGCAAAATAATTAATGAAAGCCGCCCTGTGAATATTGCATAGGGCGGTATTTTAAAATTTGGAGGTAAAAAATGAATTATAGTTACAAACAAAAAAAGACAGGCAAAGTAGTAGCGTGGCTTTTGATAATAATTTTACTTATTGCAGCAGCTGGCGCAGTATTTGTTGTCTTAAACAAAAAAGATAGTGATAATACAGGCTCCGTTGATAATGGTGGTGGCAATAACGTTGATAGTGAAGTTACTACTATTCAAGAAGGACTGGTTATGTCGGCAATGCCTGATTTTAGGCTTAATGAACCAATAGGGCTTAGATATACGACAATAATTTCACCAGAATTATATAACGAAGTATCTAAAGATGAAAATAAGAGTTTTGGAACACTTTTTGGACCATTACGCTTCTTTACGCAAGTTGATACGGGTGAATCGTATGAAAAGATAGATTGGATTAAAGAGTTTGAAAAAAACGAATTAGACCCATCTTTTGTTGAGTCTAAACCTGTGGCAATTACATCAGCAGATGGCTCTTTAAGTCATTATATACACAAGGCTTCTATTGCTAATATCCCATATCAAGGCGTAAATATGCAGCTTTTAGGTATAGGTTTTGTTAAGACTGTTGATGGCGAAAACGTAAGTTATAAGTATGCTTCTTTACCAGAAGGTTTAAGTTATCAAAATTATGCTTGTTCTTATGCATATGCGGCAGCAGAAATGCTAAACGAAAGAGCAGCTTTAGACTTGTATATGCCTCAGTCTAACATTGACATCTTAAAGGGCGTTATAAATCAATCAGTTGACCTTGTAGCCGGTTTGGTAGAGCCAACTGACAATGGTAGCATGTATTCTGTAACACTTTCTGAAACAGCCAAAGACCTAAAATTAGATGAAGAATTTACTATTAATGTTGAAATAGCAGAAGAAATTCCTACGTCTATTTGGTGGCAATCTACTGATATGACAGTTGCTA
>SVIO01000005.1 GCA_015069465.1 Clostridiales bacterium
AAAGCTGAACCCTTGATGATTGGTGTATCATCGCCTGGGAAGCCATATTCAGAGAGAAGTTCTCTGATTTCCATTTCAACGAGTTCCAAAAGTTCTGGGTCGTCGAGTTGGTCACATTTGTTCATAAATACTACAATGTAAGGAACGCCTACTTGACGAGCAAGAAGGATGTGTTCTCTTGTTTGTGGCATTGGACCATCAGTTGCAGCAACAACGAGGATAGCGCCGTCCATTTGAGCAGCACCTGTAATCATGTTCTTTACATAGTCTGCGTGGCCTGGACAGTCAACGTGTGCATAGTGACGGTTATCTGTTTCATATTCTACGTGTGAAGTATTAATTGTAATACCTCTTGCCTTTTCTTCTGGTGCCTTATCGATTTCATCGTATTTCATTTTCTTAGCTTGACCCTTAGCAGCCATTGTCATAGTGATAGCAGCAGTAAGAGTTGTTTTGCCGTGGTCAACGTGGCCGATAGTACCAATGTTAATGTGTGGTTTTGTTCTTTCGAATTTAGCCTTTGCCATTTTGGTTTCCTCCAAATTTTTCAATAATTATATTTTTTTAATTTTTATTTGTTTTTTATTAGTTTTTAGGGTTTTTTCCTAAGTATAATTCTATTTTACAATAATTTTATATAATTGTCAACAGTTAATTATGCTTTTTTACCCATAATCTTTTCAGCAACTGACTTTGGAACTTCTGCATAGTGAGAGAATTGCATTGTGTAGTTGCCTCTACCTTGTGTTCTTGAACGAAGGTCTGTTGCATAACCGAACATTTCTGCTAGTGGGATATGCGCATCGATAACCTTAACGCCGTTTCTATCATCAGTACCTTGGATAATACCACGACGAGCAGTAACGTTACCCATAAGGTCACCAAAGTAATCATCTGGTGTTACGATTTCAACCTTCATAACAGGTTCAAGAAGAACACTCTTTGCTTTTGCTAAGCCATCTTTAAGAGCCATAGAACCAGCAATCTTAAACGCCATTTCTGATGAGTCTACATCGTGGTAACTACCATCGTAAACTGTAACTTTGAAGTCAACTACTTCGTAGCCAGCTAAGATACCGTTCTTAGATGCTTCCATAATACCCTTGTTGATAGGTTGGATAAATTCCTTAGGAATAGAACCACCAACTGTTTCATCAACGAATTCATAGCCCTTGCCTGCTTCTTGTGGTTCAAGACGAATCTTACAGTGACCATATTGACCGTGACCACCTGATTGACGCTTGAACATACCTTCTGCTTCAACTGCTTGTCTAATTGTTTCCTTATAAGAAACTTGTGGCTTACCAACGTTTGCTTCTACTCTGAATTCTCTTAAGAGTCTATCTACGATAATTTCAAGGTGAAGTTCGCCCATACCAGCGATGATTGTTTGACCTGTTTCGCCATCTGTATATGTCTTAAATGTTGGGTCTTCTTCTGCAAGTTTTGCAAGAGCAAAGCCCATCTTTTCTTGACCTTGTTTTGTTTTTGGTTCGATAGCAACTTGGATAACTGGGTCTGGGAATTCCATTTGTTCTAGGATGATTGGTTTGCTTTCATCACACAAAGTATCACCTGTTGTTGTATCTTTTAAACCTACTAACGCACAAATTTCACCTGAGTAAACTGCATCAACTTCTTCTCTGTGGTTAGCGTGCATTCTAAGAATACGAGCAACTCTTTCCTTTTTGCCCTTAACACTGTTATATACATAAGAACCTGTCTTAAGTACACCAGAGTAAGCACGGAAGAAAGCAAGTTTACCAACGAATGGGTCTGTCATAATCTTAAATGCAAGACCACTGAACGCTTCGTCATCTTTTGGTTCTCTCTTTATTTCTTCGCCCTTATCGTTAACACCACTTACAGCACCAACATCAAGTGGGCTTGGTAAGTAATCAACGATAGCGTCGAGAAGGTTTTGAACGCCCTTGTTTCTATATGAAGAACCACAAAGAACTGGTGTAACTTTCATAGCGAGAGTTGCATCACGCAAGCCCTTTTTAATTTCTTCAACAGAAAGGTCGCCTTCTTCAAAATATTTTTCCATCAATGCATCATCAGATTCAGCAGCAATTTCAACAACTTGTGCTCTTGCTTCTTCAACTGCATCTTGCATATCACTTGGAACGTCTTGAATGTCGATTTCTCTTCCTAAGTCATCAAGATAAATGAATGCTTTTCTTGTGATAACATCGATGATACCTTTGAATGTATCTTCCTTACCGATAGGAAGGATAATTGGAACAGCGTTTGTATGAAGTCTTTCCTTCATCATTTTGATAGCGTTATCATAGTTAGCGCCATTGATATCCATCTTATTTACATAAGCGATTCTTGGAACTTTATACTTATCTGCTTGTCTCCAAACAGTTTCACTTTGAGGTTCAACGCCACCCTTAGCACAGAATGTTGCAACTGCGCCGTCAAGAATACGGAGTGACCTTTCAACTTCTACAGTAAAGTCAACGTGGCCAGGGGTATCAATAATATTTATACGGTGATTTTTCCAATAGCATGTTGTAGCAGCACTTGTGATTGTAATACCACGCTCTTGTTCTTGAACCATCCAGTCCATAGTAGCGCCACCTTCGTGGGTTTCGCCGAGCTTGTGTGTCTTACCTGTGTAAAACAAAATTCTTTCAGTAGTAGTTGTTTTACCAGCATCGATGTGCGCCATAATACCTATATTTCTTGTCACACCTAAATCAAAATCTCTTGCCATATTCGTTCTCCAAAATTAGAATCTATAATGTGCAAAAGCCTTGTTTGCTTCAGCCATTCTATGTGTATCTTCTTTCTTCTTAACAGCACTACCTGTGTTGTTGAAAGCGTCTACGAGTTCTGCTGCAAGTCTAGAAGCCATTTCTCTTTCGCCTCTCTTTCTTGCTGCTGCAACCAACCATCTGATTGCAAGTGTTTGTCTTCTTTCAGCACGGATTTCAATTGGAACTTGATAGTTAGCACCACCAACTCTCCTCGCTTTTACTTCTACTAAAGGCATAATGTTGTTGAGCGCTTGAGCGAACATTTCCTTTGCGTCTTGGCCTACTTTTTCAGCAGCCACTGCAAATGCTTCATAAACAATGCCTTGTGCAATGCCCTTTTTACCATCAAGCATAACTTGGTTGATAAGTTTTGTTACAACCTTATCATTATACATTGGGTCTGGCAAAACATCTCTTTTTGCAATATTGCCTCTTCTTGGCATAATTAAATCCTCCTTTAAATTTTTTGCACTTTTCTTAGTGCCTTTAAGGGTAAACCCTTAGTTTAGTACAGCTATCGCTTGCCTTATCAAATTTAAGGTAGCGAACCTTCTGTCTTTCGACATACTGCCTACCAAATCGGGCTAATTTTCCGAATTCCGATTATAAGTAGGTGTCTTAAATTAAATAAGTTTTTTCTTCTATTTGTTTTTTACTTATTTAGGTCTCTTTGCGCCGTATTTTGACCTTGCTTGACGACGCTTTGCAACGCCTGCTGTGTCAAGAGCGCCACGGATAATGTGGTATCTTACACCTGGTAAGTCTTTAACCCTTCCACCACGGATAAGAACAGAGCTGTGTTCTTGAAGGTTGTGGCCTTCACCTGGGATATAAACAATACCTTCAGCTTTATTAGTCAAACGAACACGAGCAATCTTACGAAGCGCTGAGTTAGGCTTCTTTGGAGTTGTTGTTGTTACTGACAAACAAACACCACGCTTTTGTGGACATTCGTCGAGCGCTGGTGACTTTGACTTGTAAGTAATGTTCTTTCTACCTTGTCTGATTAACTGTTGAATTGTTGGCATATCGCACCTCCTTAAATTATTTCGGATATTCAGAAAACGGATTCGGAAACTTCCGTCAATGAAACAAATTTTGCTTTTTTCAGTGGGCGTTTTTATTTTGCCCACTGAATTATTATTTTACCATTTATTGTCGGTTTAGTCAAATAAAATGTACCATTTTCTTGGCTTTTTTATTTGAAAACCTTAATAATTATCTATTATTCAGCGTCTTGCGCAGGTCTTTGAATTACTGTTTGTGGTGACACGTTTTTGTAATTCTTAATTCCTGTACCTGCTGGAATAAGTTTACCGATAATTACATTTTCTTTTAAGCCTACAAGTGGGTCAATCTTATTCTTGATTGCGGCTTCTGTTAATACTCTTGCTGTTTCTTGGAATGATGCTGCAGAAAGGAAACTTTCTTTTGCGAGCGCAGCCTTTGTAATACCAAGAAGAATTCTCTTACCTTGTGGTGGTTCAAGACCATTTTCAAGAGCATTGATTGTTTCTTCTTCAAACCTATGAACGTCAAGTTTTTCACCTGGAAGAATATCTGCTCCACCTGGGTTTTCTACTTGAACTTTCTTCATCATTTGACGAACGATGATTTCTACGTGCTTATCGTTGATATCAACGCCTTGTGAACGGTAAACACTTTGAATTTCTTTAAGGATATAGTCTTGTACGCCCTTGATACCCTTTGTCTTCAAAATGTCTTGTGGATATACTGAACCATTTGTTAAAACTGAACCTGGTTCAACTCTATCACCCGTCTTAACGATAACGCCTGTTCCGAAAGGAATTGTATAATCTTCGCTCTTAGAACCATCATCTGGCTTAACGATAACGTGAATAATCTTATCTTTTTCTTCGATTTCAACCGTTCCACTGTGTTCGCAAACGATTGCAGCGTGTTTTGGTCTACGAGCTTCGAATAATTCTTCAACTCTTGGAAGACCTTGTGTAATATCGCCTGTACTTGCAATACCACCGGTGTGGAATGTTCTCATGGTGAGCTGTGTACCTGGTTCACCGATTGATTGAGCAGCGATAATACCAACTGCTTCACCAATTTGAACAGGATTGTTGTTTGACATGTTCTTACCATAACACTTAGCACAAACACCAGTCTTTGATTTACAAGTGAATATACTTCTAATTTCTACTTGTTCAATGCCAACTTTAACGATTTCATCAGCCATATCTTCATCAATCATTTCGTTAGCCTTAACCATAACTTCGCCGTTTGTTGGATTTATGATATCTTTAACTGTAAATCTACCAGCGATTCTATCACGAAGCCCTTCGATAATTTCGCCCTTAGAGCCCTTAATTGCACTAACGACAACACCCTTAACAGCATCGCCTGTGCTTGCGAAACAGTCGTCTTCTTTAATGATAACTTCTTGAGATACGTCAACTAAACGACGAGTTAAGTAACCAGAGTCGGCAGTTTTAAGCGCTGTATCGGCAAGACCTTTACGACCACCGTGTGATGAAATAAAGTATTCCAAAACTGAAAGGCCTTCCCTAAAGCATGACTTAACAGGGATTTCGATAGTTTTACCGTTAGTATCTGTCATAAGACCACGCATACCAGCAAGTTGTTTAATTTGGTCTTTAGAACCACGGGCACCAGAGTTTGCCATCATCAAGATTGGGTTGAATTCATCAAGTGAATCCATAAGTTTATCTGTAACGTCTTCTGTTGCTTGTTTCCAGATGTTAACAACCTTTTTATATCTTTCATCATCAGTGATAAAGCCCTTCTTATAAAGGTTTTCAATCTTAAGCACGTGCTTTTCTGCTTCGCCTAAAATTTCTGCCTTATCTTTTGGCATATGCATATCGAATACGCTAGTTGTGATAGCACCGATTGTTGAATATTTAAAGCCGAGAGCCTTAACCTTGTCAAGAACATCAGCAGCACAACTTGCGCCATGACGCTTAAAGCAAGCACCGACAATTTTTTGAAGGTCTTTCTTGCCTGTCAATTTGTCGATTTCATATTTAAGGTAATCTTCCTTAGTCTTTCTTTGAACAAAACCTAATGTTTGTGGGATTGCTTCGTTGAATATAATCTTACCAACAGAAGTCTTAACTCTGCCTGTGATTACTTCGCCAAGGGCTTCCACTTGTCTACGAACATAAATTTCATCTTGAAGCCCAATCTTACCTGTTTGATAAGCCATAATTGCTTCTTCTGGTGATGCATAAGAAACGGTATATTCTGGAACGCCATAAACTGTGCCGTTTTCATCAGGTCTACCTTTTTCATTATACTTTTCACCAATCTTCTTTCTTAAAATGGTCAAGTAGTATGCACCCATAACCATATCTTGTGATGGTGACATAACAGGCTTACCGTCAGAAAGTTTTAAGATGTTGTTTGATGCAAGCATCAAGAACCTTGCTTCTGCTTGTGCTTCAACTGAAAGTGGAACGTGAACAGCCATTTGGTCACCGTCGAAGTCGGCGTTGAATGCGCCACAAACCAGTGGGTGAAGTTTGATTGCTCTACCTTCAATAAGAACAGGTTCAAATGCTTGGATTGATAATCTGTGAAGTGTAGGCGCACGGTTGAGCATAACTGGGTGGTCTTTGATAACTTCTTCTAAAACATCCCAAACTACTGCCTTACCACGCTCTACTGTACGCTTTGCGTTTTTAATGTTGTGGCAAACGTTAGTTTCAACGAGTTTTTTCATAACGAAAGGCTTGAAAAGTTCAATAGCCATTTCCTTTGGCAAACCACATTGATAAAGTTTAAGTTCTGGTCCTACAACGATAACTGAACGGCCTGAGTAGTCAACACGCTTACCGAGAAGGTTTTGACGGAAACGACCTTGCTTACCACGAAGCATGCCAGAAAGTGATTTTAATTCACGGTTGCCAGCGCCACTAATTGCTTTGCCACGACGACCATTGTCGATGAGAGCGTCAACTGCTTCTTGAAGCATACGCTTTTCATTTCTAATAATGATTTCAGGAGCACCGAGTTCCATTAACTTTTTCAAACGGTTATTTCTGTTGATAACCCTTCTATATAAGTCGTTTAAGTCACTCGTTGCAAATCTACCACCATCGAGTTGCACCATTGGGCGAAGTTCTGGTGGGATTACAGGAAGAACGTCTAAAATCATCCATTCAGGGCGATTGCCACTCTTTCTAAATGATTCGATAATTTCTATCCTTTTAACTGCTCTAATTCTCTTTTGACCAGAAGCGTTTTCAGCAATTTCTTTCTTTGTTTCAGCGCTTTCTTTTTCAAGGTCGATAGCCATCAAAAGTTCTTTAATGGCTTCTGCACCCATGCCTGTTTTGAAAGAACCAGCGCCGTATTGTTCTTCCATTTCAAGTTTTTCTCTGTCGTTAATAACTTGCTTGTATGTTAGTGGTGTTGTACCTGGGTCTAAAACCACGTGACAAGCAAAGTATAAAACTTGTTCCAAAGCCTTAGGGCTCATATCGAGCATAAGACCAATTCTTGAAGGAACGCCCTTGAAATACCAAATGTGAGAAACAGGCGCTGCAAGTTCGATGTGACCTAATCTATCACGGCGAACTTTAGACTTTGTGATTTCAACGCCACACTTGTCGCAAATAACGCCTTTATATCTAATGCGTTTATATTTACCACAGTGACATTCCCAGTCCTTTGTAGGTCCAAAGATTCTTTCGCAGAAAAGTCCACCCATTTCTGGTTTTTGTGTTCTATAGTTAATAGTTTCTGGCTTTGTTACTTCGCCATAAGACCATTCTCTAATTTTTTCGGGAGACGCTACTCCTATTTGTATAGAATCAAAATTGTTAAGTTCAAACATAATTCTCTATCCCCCTTTATTATTCCTCATCCTCAAATTCAAGTTCTTCGTCATCATCGTCGAACATATCATCATCTGGAATTGTTGTGTCTATTTCATCATCGTCATCTTCAAACATATCTTTAGTGAAATTAAATTCATCATCAATTTCAACAGATTCGCTATCTTCGAAGATTGTTTCAGGAATATCGCCTTCGATTTCGTCAAGTTCAACTTCTTCACGAGTATCTTTTTCACGAACGTAAGGCATATCATCGATATCCCCTTCGATAAGGTCTTTAAGAGCAAGTTCTTCTTTGTTTTCTGTGAGCACTTTCATATCGAGTGCCAAAGATTGTAATTCTTTTAATAATACCTTAAATGCTTCTGGGATACCAGGTTCGCTGATATTTGTTCCTTTAACGATTGATTCGTATGTCTTAACCCTACCAACGATATCGTCAGACTTAACGGTTAAGATTTCTTGTAAGATGTGCGCTGCGCCGTATGCTTCAAGCGCCCAAATTTCCATTTCACCGAAACGTTGTCCACCGAATTGCGCCTTACCACCCAAAGGTTGTTGTGTAACAAGGCTGTATGGACCTGTTGAACGTGCGTGAATCTTATCGTCAACCAAGTGGATAAGTTTAATCATATACATTTGACCAACAGTAACTCTGTTTTCAAATGGTTCGCCCGTTCTACCATCGTAAAGTTGAATCTTACCATCAACTTCGCCGTCTGGGTTAACTATATTGTTTTCTTTTAATAATTCTCTAATATCGCTTTCAGTTGCGCCGTCGAATACAGGTGTTGCAATCTTCCAGCCGAGTTGTTTACATACTAAACCTAAGTGCACTTCAAGAACTTGACCGATGTTCATACGAGATGGAACGCCGAGTGGGTTAAGTACGATTTGAAGTGGTGTACCATCAGCCATAAATGGCATATCTGATTCTGGTAAAATCCTTGAGATAACACCCTTGTTTCCGTGACGACCAGCCATCTTGTCACCGATGCTAATCTTTCTCTTTTGAGCGATATATACTCTAACGAGTTTGTTTACACCTGGAGATAATTCGTCTTTATTTGCACGAGTAAAGATTTTAACGTCAACAACGATACCACCCTCGCCGTGTGGAACTTTTAGAGATGTATCTCTAACTTCTCTTGCCTTTTCACCAAAGATTGCTCTTAAGAGTCTTTCTTCTGGTGTGAGTTCTGTTTCGCCCTTAGGTGTAACCTTACCAACGAGAATATCGCCACTGTTAACTTCTGCACCGATTCTAACGATACCGTTTTCATCTAAGTCTTTAAGCGCATCTTCGCCAACGTTTGGAATATCTCTTGTAATTTCTTCTTCACCAAGGCGAGTATCTCTCGCTTCGATTTCGTGTTCTTCGATGTGAATTGTTGTAAATACGTCTTCACGAACGAGTTTTTCTGAAAGCAAGATAGCATCTTCGTAGTTATAACCTTCCCAACTCATAAAGCCGACTAAGATGTTGCGACCGAGCGCAAGTTCGCCGTTTTTAGTTGATGGGCCGTCTGCGATAGTTTGTCCTTTTTCAATTCTTTCGCCCTTATCAACGATTGGTCTTTGATTTAGGCAAGTTCCTTGGTTAGAACGCTCAAATTTCTTAAGTGTATATTGTCTTAAGTTTCCGTCATCTTCCTTAATAACGATAAGGTCACTTGCAACACTTTCAACAACGCCGGCGTTTACAGCGTTTACCATAACGCCTGAGTCGTAAGCGATTCTTCTTTCAATACCGGTTGCAACTATAGCATTTTCTGGGCAAAGTAGTGGAACGGCTTGACGTTGCATGTTAGAGCCCATGAGTGCACGGTTGGTATCGTCGTTTTCTAAGAACGGAATAAGTGCTGTTGCGACAGATATAAGTTGTTTTGGTGAAACATCCATATAATCCATCTTTTCTTTAACATCTTCGGTAATTTCATCTCTGTGTCTACAAGAAACACGGTCATTAGCGAAGTATTTGTTATCGATAAGTGGTTCGTTTGCTTGTGCAACGATGTAGTTATCTTCTTCATCAGCAGTCAAGTATTCAACTTGTTCTGTAACGATAGTTTGCATATTGCCATTTTCATCAAGCACGTGCTCCACCTTTCTATAAGGCGATTCGATAAAGCCGAATTCGTTTACCTTAGCATAAGCAGCGAGTGATGAGATAAGACCGATGTTTTGTCCTTCAGGTGTTTCGATAGGACACATTCTGCCATAGTGAGAGTGGTGAACGTCACGAACGTCAAACGTTGCTCTATCTCTATTCAAACCACCAGGGCCGAGAGCAGAAAGTTTTCTCTTGTGCGTGAGTTCGGCAATTGGGTTTGTTTGGTCCATAAATTGTGATAATTGTGATGAACCAAAGAATTCCTTGATAGCAGAACTTACAGGTCTAACATTTATTAAACCTTGTGGAGAAACATCTTTAGGGTCTTGAGTTGCCATTCTTTCTTTGATAACTCTTTCAAGTCTTGCAACACCGATTCTAAATTGGTTTTGAAGTAATTCGCCAACTGAACGAACACGACGGTTACCTAAGTGGTCGATATTGTCAACAGTATTGATATCAAATGCTAAGTCTAAGTTTACAGAAACTGAAGCAACGATATCATCAACAGTGATGTGTTTATGATTTAATTTTTCAACAAGTGGACGGATTGTCTTTCTTGTTTCAGCATCCAATCTTTCTGGAATATCGCCACTTTCGATAATATCATAATAGCAAAGACAAGCATTGATGAACTTAGTTCTAATTTCAAGTGCCTTTTCTTCGTTCTTCTTATCTTCTGGCTTTTCTTCACCACTTGGAATTTGCTTTTCTTCAAGATAGAACATTGCGTTGATTTGTTCTTTTAAGATTTCAGCAGTTTTTTCAACGCCGTTTTCTTTTGCAGTTTGATATACAACCTTAGAAAATTCTAGGGTTGGGAAATAAACGTACTTTAATAAACCAAAGCAGTCTGGATTGATTCCTGTAACTTCTTTGTAGTTTACAACGTTGTTAGAAATAATTTTATGTCTTTCGCCATTAACGTCAGCAACGAAAGTGCTAATACCTGCGTTTTGGATTTGTTCAGCAATAGGCTTTGAAATCTTTTGACCTTTTGTAGCCAAAACTTCGCCATCACTTGTAATGATGTCGTCTGCGCTAACTAAGCCAACGATTCTTGCACCGAGCCTTAATCTTCTGTTAAATTTATATCTACCAACTCTTGCAAGGTCATATCTTCTTGCATCGAAGAATAAGTTTTTAAGATGTTGCTTAACTGCTTCTTCTGTTGGGATTTCACCTGGACGCAAACGGCGATATAACTCGATAAGGCCATCGCTTTCAGATTTAGAAGTATCCTTTTCAGCAGTATCTAAAATCATCTTGTTGCCTTCAAAGAGTTCGTTTAGGGCATCATCGCTACCAAAACCTAAAGCCCTTAAAAGAACTGTAGCAGTAAGTTTTCTCGTTCTGTCAACATGCACCCACAAAACGTTTTGTGAATCTTGTTCAAACTCAAGCCAAGCACCCCTTGAAGGGATAACAGTAGTGTCGAAAAGGCGTCTACCAGACTTGTCCATTTCAGAGCCGTTATAAACGCCTGGAGAACGAACGAGTTGAGAAACGATAACTCTTTCAGCACCGTTGATAATAAACGAGCCGTTGTCTGTCATAAGTGGGAAATCGCCCATAAATACTTCTTGGTCGATAACTTCATCAGTCACTTTATTAACAAGTCTAACTTTAACTTTAAGTGGGCGAGCGTAAGTAGCATCTCTATCCCTGCACTCTTTTTCATCGTACTTTGGCTTACCATCAAGGTTGTAATCTAAGAAATAGAGTTCAAAGTGGTCAGAATAGTCTGTGATTGGTGAAAAATCTTCTAAGACCTCGCCTATGCCATCTTTAATAAAAGCGTCATAAGAGTCTTTTTGAATTTTGACAAGATAAGGAAGTTCGATTGCTTCTTTAATTTTGCTAAAAGTTCTTCTTTTAACCTTGCCACATTCAATTTCAGGTAAAATTCGTGTCATCAAAACACACTCCTTAAAAAAAATTTTAAATTTTAAGCCGATAGGTTTACAAAACATTGAAAATGTTGTATAATAAACCTTGTCGAGAAAAGTTAGTATCAAAAAGCGATTTTTTTGTCAAAAAAGCACGAAAAAATCCTTATTTTTTAGCCGTTTTTTTGCAAAAAGGCGATAAAACTCGATATTAACCTATCATAATACATTATATTATGTTAACCTATAAAATCAAGATTGTCAAGTGTTTTTTATTGATTTTAAAAATATTTTTATTTTTTGATTTTTTTTACAATATATATAGTAATTTAAGGTGTAATTTTTTATGAGAATTGATAAGTTTTTGAAAGTTTCTAGGCTACTTAAACGCAGAACGGTTGCCCAACAAGCATGCGATGGTGGAAGAGTTAGCGTAAACGGGCGCCAAGTAAAGCCATCTCACCAAATTAAAGAAGGCGATATTGTGGAAATCGGCTTTAATAGTGGCTCTGTTAAGTTTAAGGTGCTTTTCATAAAAGAAACCGTTAGAAAAGAAGAAGCAGAAAAAATGTACGAAATTATTTTTGAGTAGGTATATTAGATGAAAACGAGTTTAGTTCTTGCCTGTGCTGGAAAAGGAGTGCGTGCAGGTTTTAATCAAAATAAACTTTTAATGACTAGTGGTGGTCAAACTATTTTAGAGCAAACCTTAAATGCTTTTGCTACAAGTGGACTAATTGACCAAATAGTTATTACTGCAAGTAAAGAAGATTTTGATTTTGTTAAAAATTTAGTTTTAAATAAAGCCACCGTTGTTTTGGGGGGCGACACTAGAACTGAATCTATAAAAAATGCTCTTGAAAAGGTTGATGGCGATATAGTGCTTATTCACGATGGGGCAAGACCTTATGTTAGCAAAAGGCTTATTGAAGATTGCATAAACACGGCTAAAGAATTTGGCAGTGCTATTCCTATAATAAAAAGCCGTGACACCATAGCAAAGATTAAGGACAATAACATAACCGAATATTTAGGCAAAGACAGCCTAGCAAATATCCAAACCCCACAAGGCTTTTTGGCAAGCGCTATAAAAGATGCTTATCGAAAACTTGGCGACAAAGCATTTAATGATGATGGCGAAATGTATTTAAATTACGCTGGAAGTTTAAATTACTTCGATGGCGATGTCGATAATATTAAACTAACCTATAAAAAAGACTTTAATTTAGAAAGCAAACCTATGTATCGTTTTGGCACGGGGTTTGACTGCCATAAATTAGTGGAAAATAGAAAACTTATTTTAGGTGGCGTTATTATTCCCCACAACAAAGGACTTTTAGGTCACTCTGATGCCGATGTACTTGCCCACGCTATTATGGATGCTATTTTATCTGCCCTTTCGCTTAGAGATATCGGCTATCATTTTTCGGATAAAGACCCAAAATATAAAGATGCTAACAGCATGGCTTTACTTAAGTCAGTTTTAGAAATGGTAAACCAAAAAGGATATAAGGTTGAAAGCATTTCGGCAACCATAATGGCAGAAAAACCAAAACTTCTTGGCTACATACCTGAAATAACAAAATCGCTATCCACTGCCATTAATCTTGCCCCAGAGTTTGTGGGAATAGGCGCAACCACCTTAGAAGGCTTAGGTTTTGTTGGCAGAGAAGAAGGCATTTGCACCCACGCCACAGCAACCTTAATTAGAATATAATATATATATAATATATAATGTTAAATAAAAACAATAATATTACGCAAGGAATTTGCATATAACTTTTAGCCACAGACTAAAAATATCGCTAAATTATTTAACTCTTTTGTGGATAAGAAAAGCCCACTACATTTCGCTTTTGCGAAGTATAGTGGGCTATACTTTTATTTTGGATTAAACATCCCTATGGGACATGCGCTTTTTTGATTGCCTTTTGTTTTGCACATTTATTAAATTTTTAATATCCTATTCCGGTTGCAAAGAATAAAAACAACAAGGTTAAAATAAACACTGTTATTTGCATTTTATAAGTCCATTTAACCCACTTGCCGTAAGACACGTTTGCCATTGAAAGACCTATTAAAAGCACGGGGTTGGTTGGCAAAATCATATCTGTAAAGCCATCGGCCATACAATATGTTAAAATTACAACCGAAGGTGAAATACCAAGTTCAGCGCAAATAGGCACGATAATAGGCATGATAAGCATTATCTTTGCCGATGCCGAGCCGATGAATACTTGCAAAATTAAGATAAGTAGGTATATCAAAAGCACGCATAAAAACTTTGACTTTCCACTTAAAAAGTTTACAACGTTATTAGTAATAGTGCCAATGATAAGTCCTTCATCAAGCACGTATTTAACAGAAGACGCAAGCGCTATTAAAAACACTGCTGGAAGCATAGAAAACATGCCAGATAAAAAGTTCACAAAAACTTTCTTCTTGCTTTCACTAACAATAAGTCCACAAACTATTCCACCCACCAAGAACACAACAGCCAAAATAGGAATTGCATAACCCGATATAACTCTAACAGATGCGATTAAAATTAAAATGACAAACGCAATGCTTAAAAATATTGCATATGCTTTAAAAGCCTTGCCATCTTTAACATCTTTGTCTAAGTTAAAGTCAATATTTTCAAGTTTTTCCCTATCGATATCAAAAGTTAAAGATTTTGTTTTATCTTTGGTTATCTTTTTTGCATAACCTAATATAAAAGCACAAACCAAGGCATACACACAAACGAAAAAGATAATTCTAAGCCACACGCCGTCAAACACAGCAACACCTGCCATTTGAGATGCAAGCCCCACCGAAAACGGATTAGTTATTGCCGAAGAAAAGCCAAAACACGCAGAAAGCATACACACGCCAAGTCCTATCATAGAGTCAAAGCCAAGCGAAAGCATAAGCACCACAACGATAGGTAAAAGTGTTACTAATTCTTCAAACATGCCGAAAAATGAACCAAAAGCCATAAAGAATAGCACTGCAATCATAATTACAAGCGTTTTCTTTTTCGAAAAAGCCTTTATTGCCCTTCTTATAAGCGCTTTAAGCCCACCCGTTTTTTCCATTACGTTAAAGCAACCAGACATAACTAAAAGGAACAAACTAATCATAATGATAGTAAGTCCGTTATCGCTTGCAAAAACCATGATAGGCGCTAAAATGATTTTCCAAATAGGCACGCCCCCATTAACATCTAGATAATGAAAAGAGCCAGCAATTATATTGCCTTTTTCATCGAGCAAATACTCGCCTTTTGGCACGACATAAGTAAGAACGCCGACAGCGACTAAAATAACGAATAAAATGACAGCAATTACTATAAACGAGCGCAAATTTATTGTGCTAAACGCTTTTTCTTTTGTTTGTTTTCCCATAAACTTTTCCCCAACGCTTTATTTAATTGCTAAATTATACAAAACTTCGCTTGCGTTATACCACATAACCGAACTTCTTTTGTTTTCAGGCACAAAATACCAAAGCACTTTGTTTTCATAAACTTCAAAGTCTTCTCCAGCGCCAAATAGCAAACGATATATAGTTTTAATAGAAAAAAATTTTTCTATTTGCTCACCATCGAGAGTGCCTTTATAAGTTAAGCCATTTCTATCAAGCGTGCAAGTTCCAAATCCTGCAAATCTCATAAAACTCTTTCCATCAAGCGATGGAAGTTTTAAAGTTACCTTACTTTCTAGTTTATAATTTTCATCACTTTCTATCTGCTGTTTGAGTAAATCCTTTTGATAATCATACCACTCGGCAAAATTATTAAAAGGTTTACTTCCCACAAAGGCATATCTATCGTTTAAGGTTGCCCTTAAGCCACACTCGGTGCAGAAAACGTCCCTTTTATACGTGACGAGTGAAAGCCTTTTTCCACAATGTGGGCAAACATATAAAATGTTTTCTAACCCTTCTGCAAGGTCAGGCTGATTATATCTAATTTCTTTGCGATTTTCAAGCCACTCAAAATCGTTGTAATTTAAAGCGCTTTCAATTTTGGTTTTAAGTTGTTCTTCTGTTATATCTTTAATTTCCTCAGCCGATACAAGTTGATTTAATTCAACTTCAACCACTGATTTTTTGCGCCAACCCTTTGCCCATTTTGGATAAGCAAAATATCCACCGTTTATTTTTATAGTATATAGTGGCACGCCCATCTTTTTAAAGAATTTATGCGTTGTCGGTTGAATATCTTCAAACTTTCCAACAGTTGAAAGCCTTGCTTCTGGCATCATTATCAATATGCCATTTTCGCTTAATACTTTTATGCAGTTTTTAGCGTTTTCAATATCGCTTGTGAACATGCTCTTAGGAAAAGCACCTAGTTTTTTTAACAAACCTGCCAAATCTTTTCTATAGTAATATAACCTTGCCATTAGTATGTTAGGTTTTTTCTTTGCAAGCAGTGAATAAGCATACAAAAAGTCTACAAACGAGCCGTGGTTACATAAAACTATTGCAGGACCTTTTACGTCTGCGTTAATCTTTTTAACCACTTTAACTTTACTTCTTCTATAAAGATAAGCACCGATTCTTACGAAAAAGTAAACAAAAGGATTAGGTTTTTTAGCGATTACTTCGGAATTTTGCTTAAAAGCGTGTTTTTTAATAAATTGGTTGATTTTTTTGTAAACCTTCTTTTTATTCATTAAAAAGAGAATAACCAAAACAACTATTATCACAAACACGATTATTGAAAAAGTCCAACTCATTGCCGTTGCCAAATGCCCAAGAGCAACGCCCACAAATATTGATGGTATAGAGCCTAGTGTTGTTAAAATAAAATATCTTGGATATTTTAGGTTTAGCGAACAAGCAAAAAGACAAATTACCCCGAGTGGAACTGCTGGCAAAACGTATAGTAGCAGTATAATAAAAGCAACCCTTTTAGAAGTTCTAAGTTTATCAAAATCTAAATCGATGCCCTTATGTGATGATTTTATATCTCTTTTGCCAAAGACTTTATAGGCAAGATAAATTAAAGAATTGCCAAGCACGACACCTATAAGGCAAATCAATATCCCATGCCATACGCCATAGCCCATGCCTGCCAAAACTTGCACAGGTTCTTCTGGCATAAACGGAATAATAACTTGCATCATTGAAAGTATGCTTAAAGTTATACAGCCACGAAGCCCAAAACTTCTAATAAGTTCTACAAACTCTTCTTGGTCTAAATCTGCAGTAAATAGTTGTTTAATAATAATCCTATTGTCGCCAGAAAACATAAACCAAAACAAGCCTGCCACTGCAAGCATTGTTAAAACTATGGATAAAATTTTAATTTTTAGGCTTTTGTTCATAGTCTAGTTTTTCCCATATGTACTAATTATATTGGAATATGATAGCACAATTACACAAATAAGTCAACCAGTGCGCTTATACGCACTAGTATATAAACAATTATATATTATTTATTGTTGTTAAGTCAACAATATTTATAATTAAATAATATTTTTATGGTATAAATTATTTGGAAATATTCACTTGATTTAATCGTCAAAATTTGATACAATTTTTATAGATTTAGGAGAATTATGTATAACTTTTTTATAACAAATCAAAACTTAAATGGCGAAATGGTTAAAATTGACGGCGCTGACTTTAATCATATTAAAAACGTTCTTCGCATGAAAGTAGGAGACAAGTTTTTAGTTAGCCTTGATGGTAAAAGCAGTCTTTGTAAAATTGCAAGTTTTGAAAACGACTTTTTGCTTGCAGAAATTATAGAAAAAGATTGCTATGACAAGGCGCTCCCTATCGAAATTTATTTATTTCAAGGACTTCCAAAAAGCGATAAGTTAGAACTTATTATTCAAAAAGCAGTTGAACTTGGTGTAAAAGAAATTATTCCTGTACAAATGGAAAGAAGCATTGCTAAAATTGAAAGTTCAAAAGTTAAGTCAAAAACAGAGCGTTTTAGGGCAATTGCCGAAAGTGCCGCAAAACAAAGTAAAATGCCTTTTATACCCACCGTTAAAGAGCCTATTTCATTTAATGGCGCAATAGATTTTGCAAAAACGCTTGATATTCTTCTTATCCCTTATGAAAACAAAGATGGAATAGAAAGCACAATTTGTGCCCTTCAAAAAATACAAAAAGGTGCTAAGGTAGGCATTTTTATAGGTCCAGAAGGTGGTTTTTCTCAAAAAGAAATAGAACTTGCCGACAAAAACGGATATTTAATTTCTTTAGGAAAACGAATCCTTCGCACCGAAACGGCATCTATAACTGCAATGTCAATGCTAATGCTTTATGCCGAAATGAAATTAGATAAATAATAAAATTTAAATTTAGCCAAAAAAAGAGTATGAACTTTAATTTTAGTCCATACTCTTTATTTTTTGTTTTTTTAGCCTAAATATTTTGTAAAGTCTTTTTTTACTTGTTCAAACACTTCAAGTGCTTGCTCTTGGCTTTGGGCTTTTATCGAATAATAAACTTTTAGTTTTGGCTCTGTGCCACTTGGTCTAACGCACACAAAACTGCCACCTTCTAGTTCATAATAAACGGCGTTCACCTTTTCGCTATCAAGTGGTTTTATAGTTCCATCAGCAAGTTTTACTTGCGCCTTAGAGTAATCCCTTGTTGCAACTACCTTAACCCCACCCATGCTATCGATAGATAAAGTTTTCATGTTGTCAACAACGGCGTTCATTTCTTTCATTGCGTTTAAGCCACTATACGCCGTGCTTATATTTGTATCAAACACATAGCCGTATTTTTTATAAATGTCAGTTAGTCTTTGATATATGCCTATGCCGTTATAATTATAATAGCATATCATTTCAGCAAAGAGCATACTTGCAACGACTGCATCTTTATCCCTACAATGCGTACCCCTTAAATAGCCACAACTTTCTTCAAAGCCAAAGATAAATTCTCTTAAGCCCGTGTCATCAAGCTGTTTGATTTTTTCGCCTATAAACTTAAAACCAACAGGTGTTTCTATAATCTCCACACCATAATCATCGGCAATAAGTTTAGCAAGAGAAGTTGAAACAAAACTCTTTACAACAAAGCCTTTTTGGCTAAGTTTTCCACTTTCTTTTAACCTTAACAAAACATAATCTAAAAGTAGTGCGCCCGTTTGATTGCCTGATAAATTTATAAACTCGCCTTTATCGTTTCTAATAGCAACGCCAAGCCTATCGCAGTCTGGGTCTGTGCCAAAAACCACGTCGGCTTTCTTAAAGTCTGCCATTTTTATACCGAGCGAAAGGGTTTCTTTAACTTCTGGGTTTGGAACGTTTACCGTGCTAAACTCTGTGTCTGGCATACTTTGTTCTGGAACGAGAGTTAAGGATATGCCTATCTTTTTAAGTATTGTGGTAACGGGAACATAACCACTTCCGTGAACAGGGGTATATACAAGTTTAATTGTCTTTCCCACCTTTTTTACTTGCTTAGGCGACAAACAAAGTTTTTTGATTTGTTTATAATATTTTTTATCAATAGATTTGCTTACGGCTTTTATTTTGTTTTCTTTAGTTTGGTCGCACAAAATCTTATCGCTAAGTGGGTCTTCTATTTGGTTAATATATTCAACAACCCTTGCAGTTGACTCTATTGCCATTTGCGCACCGTCTTCGCCATAAACTTTATAGCCATTGTATTCTTTTGGGTTATGGCTTGCTGTTATCATAATTCCTGCAATCGCCTTCATCTCTCTAACAGCAAATGATAGCATAGGCACAGGGTGAACTTTAGAAAATAAAAATGCCTTTATTCCGTTTGAAACGAGAACGAGTGCCGATGCATATGCAAACTCATAAGACATGCGCCTTGTGTCATAAGAAATAACAACTCCACGCTTTTTTGCATCTTCACCTAAACTCTTTATATATTCTGCTAAGCCTTGCGTTGCTCTTTTTACGGTATAAATGTTCATCATATTTATTCCCATACCGATAAAACCACGCATTCCTGCCGTTCCAAACTCTAAGTCCTTGCCAAAACGATATTCTATTTCCTTTTCATCAGTGATATCTTTTAACTCTTTGATTTCCTTTTGGCTAAGCAACTTGCTGTTTAACCAGTGGTGATATAAATCTTTATACATTATTATCCCCTTATCACTTTTAAATTTTAGACTATTGAGTATAATATTAACAAATAATAAATATGCCCTAAACATTATAATTATACAGTTAATCCTTAATTATGTCAAAGAATTTTGTTTTTTTTGTGCGTGTAAACGGTTTTTTTTAGCCAATATAATTTTTTCATTAAATTTTTTGAAAAATAATTCACAAACAGTTGACATTAAAATAACATTTTGATATAATTCATTAGCGTTGTTTACAGCATAACGGGTGCGGGTGTAGTTCAATGGTAGAATTCCAGCCTTCCAAGCTGGCTGCGTGGGTCCGATTCCCATCACCCGCTCCAAACAAATAATCTTATGTTGGGGACTTTGGTTATGCACCTGTAGCTCAGTTGGATAGAGCATCGGCCTTCTAAGCCGAGGGTCAGGGGTTCGAATCCCTTCAGGCGCACCATAATGGCGGATGTAGCTCAGTTGGTTAGAGCGCAAGATTGTGGTCCTTGAGGTCGTGGGTTCGATTCCCATCATCCGCCCCACTAATATTTAGGGGTATCGCCAAGCGGTAAGGCACTGGATTTTGATTCCAGCATTCGTAGGTTCAAATCCTGCTACCCCTGCCAACATGATTCATTAGCTCAGTCGGTAGAGCACGTGACTTTTAATCACGGTGTCCGGGGTTCGAATCCCCGATGGATCACCAAGTAGATGCACATCTAAGTATTTTAGGTGTGCATCTATAAAAAATTAAATAACTGCCATTAGCTCAGTTGGTAGAGCACCTGACTCTTAATCAGGGTGTCCGGGGTTCGAGTCCCCGATGGCGGACCAAAAAAAGGCAAGAACTTTTGTTCTTGCTTTTTTTTGTTTGTTTAAGGGGACGAGAATATGGAGAAAATTGCTGAAAGCAATTTGTCCGTAGGACTAAACAGTGGTCACCCACTGTTTATCGGGTAGGTCGCACAGGCGAGAGTCACCGATGGCGATATGTTTTTTCTTAAAATTAAACTTTCGATACTTTTTGCGAGTTTTTATTTTTGCTGATACTCTTTAGGGTATCGGTATTTTTTTATTCTTCGGGGACGAGAATATGGAGAAAATTTGATTTATCAAAGCTCACCCTCACAAAAAAGCTTTTGCTAAGCAAAATTTTTTTGTGATAAGGAAAAGCAACGAAACGATTTTATGTTTTGCCTTTGCCAAAACATTTTGAGTGAAGTTTGCTTTGACGCAGTCCCCGATGGCGATATGTTTTTTCTTAAAATTAAACTTTCGATACTTTTTGCGAGTTTTTATTTTTGCTGATACTCTTTAGAGTGCTAGTATTTTTTTATTCTTCATAAACGAGAATATGGAGAAAATTGATTTTATTAAAATATACTAAAAAAGCAAACTCAAAATCGGTTTGCTTTTTTATACTCTAATTGTTTGCAATTGTTATTTCTATATCGCCTGTTTTGGTTTTTATTTCGCATCTTCCACCTGATACAGTGGATGGAATATCTATATCGCCTGTATTAGTTTGCACTATAAATTGTTTGCTAGATAAAAGACTTCCTTCAATATCGCCTGTAGAAGTTGTTATAACTATCTCGCCAGCATCACAGCGATAAAACTCAACTTCGCCCGTGCTTGTTGTAATTGAAATTTTATTAACGGCAATTAACTCTTGCATTTTTATATCACCGGTTGACCCCGTTGACACAAGATTTTGGCAGTTTACATTTTTTAATTTAATATCTCCCGTGGTTACTGCCAAATCATAACTTTCAGCACTTGCATTTTCAACAATAATGTCACCTGTGGTAACGTGAATTTTTGTTTGTTTTGTGCTTGATGCAAAACATTTTATATCACTTGTTGTGCCAGAAATATCAATACTTTCAAAACTAAATTCTTTAGGTATTTTAACGTTACCTGTTGAAACTTCTAAACTTAAACTTGCCCCACTTAAATCAGGCAAATACATGGTAATTTTGGGCAAAGCCGAAATTATATCTAAATAATCATACCATTTTTTCTTATTTACCTTCTTTATTTTTAATTCACCATTTTCAACATAGGTTTTATGTGTTTCTTTTTTGTTTTCATAGCAAACCACCTTGCACTTGCCATCGGTTGAAGGCTTAAAATCAATGTTGGCAGTGGTTGCAAAAATGATTATTTTATTAAAATTATCATCAATCACATACTCGTTTGTCATAAAGTTTCTTTGTGCAAACTTTTTAAAACTCCAATCGTATTTTGCCACACTCACCAAAAATAGTGCTAAGCCGACAATTACAAAACATAATAATATAATCAACCACATTTTTATTGTTCTCCTTTTCATCATTTTCTCTCCTTTCTAAAAATAGGTTTTTGTTAAAATCAAAACTTTTTCACCTTTTTATCTAGTAAACAATACCACGAGACACTATGTTTGTCAATAATTTTTATAAATTTATTTTTATGCACCAAATATTTTCAAATATGCTTGCAATTTTTGTGTGAAAAACTATATAATAATTATATGAATAAAATATTTAACAAAAACGATTATAAAACAGATAATAAGGTTTACAAGGTTATTATAGACACCGACCCAGGCGTTGATGATGCAGCCTGCCTTATCTATGCTTTTTTTGATGAAAACATTGACATAAAACTTCTAACAACAGTTGTTGGCAACATTTCTCTTGACAAAACAACGAGAAATCTTCTTCATCTTATGGATATCTTCGATATTGATATCCCTGTTGCTCGTGGAGCAAGTAAAGCAATGGCTAGAGAAAGTATAAATGCAGAGTTTATTCACCAAAAAGAAGGACTTGGTGGATACGAGCCAACAGGAGAAATTACTCACAAACTTTTGGATATCGATGCGATTGAAGCAATGTATAAGGTTATTAAAGAAGGAGATGGCGATATTATTCCTATAATTTTAGGGCCACAAACAAACTTGGGGATTTTACTTAATAAACACCCTGATATTATTGAAAAAATTCCACAAATAGTGTTTATGGGTGGCTCACCTTTTGGCAATCCTAACTACCCAGACCACATTTCCTTTAATATCTCATCCGACCCAGAAGCCTTTAAGATTGTTTTAGATAGCAAGATTCCACTCGTTATGGTTCCATCCGATGTAGGAAGAAGAAAGGCGCATCTATCAGAAGATTTTGTTAACGACTTAGCCAACATAAATGATGCAGGCAAATTTCTCGCTAAAATGTATTCTAAATATTGGGAGCCAGATTATCCTGATAAAAGGGTTGCAACAAACGACTCTCTTGCACTCTTTGCGTTATGCTACCCTAAAATGTTTACATTTGAAAAGGTAAGCGTTTCGGTTGACCTTGAAAAAACGCCAGGAAAAACTTTTGTTGATTTTGATGGCAAAGGCAATGTCTACTTTATAACCGATGTAGATAGAGAAGCATTTTTGAATCTTCTTATTTCCGACCTTGAAAAAATTGGCAATAAAAGAATAAATAATAAATATTGATAATATTTCACTTACAATAAAAAGGCACTATATCAGTGTCTTTTTTTACATAAAAATTCTAAAAACTGCTATGATTTTAGAAAAAAACTACAAATTTGACATTTTTTTATATTTGTGATAGAATATTGATAATTTCTATTTTTTAAATAGTTTAATAATTAAAAGGAGATTTATATGGAACCTAAAATTTACATCCCTTTGTTGCTAATTATCTTTGCAGCTGTTGTAACTTTGTGTTATGTTTTTGTTCTATTTCGCAAAGTTTCACGCTTAAAGTTAGGCAACAAAAAAGTTGAAGAACTTCAACAATATATTCACGGTGGTGCAATGACTTTCCTTATTCGTGAATATAAACTTATTATACCTTTCGTTATCGGCGTTGGTATTTTACTTGCAGCACTTGGCTTTATCCCTGCACTTCAAGGTGCAGAAGGCATTGGCTGGCAATCGGCAATTTGCTTTGTTATCGGTGCTCTTTTCTCTGCGGCAGCAGGTTGGATTGGTATGTCGATTGCAACTAAAGCAAATGCAAGAACTGCAATTAAAGCACAAGAAGAAGGTATGTCTGGTGCATTAAAAACTGCTTTTGGTGGTGGTGCAGTGCTTGGTCTATCAGTTGCAGGCTTTGGACTTTTAGGTCTTGTTGCAATTTTCCTTGTAGTTTATTTTATAAGCGCAGATGTTGCACTCCCTGTTCAAATACTAACAGGCTATAGCCTTGGTTGTTCGCTTATCGCATTGTTTGCCCGTGTTGGTGGTGGTATTTACACAAAAGCAGCCGACGTTGGTGCTGACCTTGTTGGTAAGCTTGAAGCAGGTATCCCTGAAGATGATGCAAGAAACCCAGCAACAATTGCTGATAACGTTGGTGATAATGTTGGCGATATTGCAGGTATGGGCTCTGACCTTACAGAATCTTATGTTGGCTCAATTATTTCTTGCTTAACTATGGCGCTTTTCACTTTTGGAACAAGCATGAATAATTATAAATTCTTACTCTTCCCTCTTCTTATTTGTGGAATTGGCGTTTTGGCATCAGTTTTATCTGCAATTATCGTTCGCTCAAGAAATTGGAAAGACCCACATAAAGCACTAAACATTGCAACCTATATAGCAACGGGAATAGTTGTTGTTGCTTCTGTGCTTTTGGCTATTTTCTTCCTTGGTGAATGGAAATATATGCTTTGCGTTATTGTTGGCCTTGCTTCAGGTGTGGCTATAGGCTTTGTTGCAGAACTTTATACATCTGATGAATATAAGGCTGTTAAACAAATTGCAAAAGAATCTCAAACAGGTCACGGCACAAATATTATTGCTGGTCTTGGCGTAGGCATGAAATCTACTTGGCTTACTATCGTTTGCCTTGCCCTTGCTATTGCACTTGCATATTTCTTTGGTGGTGGCGTTGAGGCTGGCGCTTATGGCATTTCTCTTGCTGCTGTTGGTATGCTTTGCACGGTTGGCATAACTGTTTCTGTAGATGGATATGGCCCTATCGCCGACAACGCTGGTGGCATTGCTGAAATGGCAGGTCTTCCTAAAGAAGTTCGTGGAATAACAGATAAACTTGATGCTGTTGGTAACACTACTGCTGCTATAGGTAAAGGTTTCTGCATAGGCTCAGCAACACTTACTTCACTTGCATTTATATTATCGTTTATTCACGCAGCAAATATTGAAATTAGTCTTTCTAACCCTTGCGTTCTTATTGGTATGCTTATTGGCGCTATGCTACCTTACCTATTCTCAGCAATGACTATTGCTTCAGTAGGAAAAGCTGCTAACAAAATGGTTGAAGAAGTTAGGTCTCAATTTGAAAATGACCCTGCTATATTAGAAGGCAAAAGCGTTCCTAATTACAATCGTTGCATAGACATTTCAACAAGGGCATCTCTCCGTGAAATGATTGCCCCTGGTCTTCTTGCAATTTTAGCACCTATCGTTGCTGGCTTAATCTTTGGCCCTGCAGGTCTTGGTGGACTCTTAATAGGTGGCCTTGTTTCAGCAATTATGCTTGCTGTGTTTATGGCTAACTCAGGTGGCGCTTGGGACAATGCAAAAAAATACATAGAATCTGGCAAATTTGGTGGCAAAGGTAGTGACACTCATAAAGCGGCGATAACAGGTGACACTGTTGGCGACCCACTTAAAGACACTGCTGGTCCTGCAATGGATATTTTAATTAAACTTATGTCAGTTATATCACTTATCTTAGTTCCTGTACTAATAAAAATTACGCCACTTTGGGATATAATTGTAAATATATTTGCAAACCTTTAATTTCATAAATTAACAAAACCTAAAAGCACACTCAAATTTGAGTGTGCTTTTTTAAGAATAAAAAAACAAAGCCATATAGCCTTGCATTGTATAATAAAATTTAAGGTTCCCAAAAATTGTCGAAGAAGTTTTTGGGATAAAGGAAAAGCAGGCTTAAAGTCATTGCTTTTTTAGAAATAAAAAAAGCAAGACCATATAGCCTTGCTTTTCCGTGGAACTGGTGACGGGTAATTCCCCTAATAGGGGAAATGTCTCTAAAGAGACAAAGGGGTTGCCGTCCCACGCTAGTGGATTGAACCGTGGGTGAAAGTCCCGTCATTTTAAAAGAAAAACAAGGCATAAAGCCTTGTTTTTTGGAGCTGGTGACGGGACTTGAACCTGCGACCTGCTGATTACGAATCAGCTGCTCTACCGACTGAGCCACACCAGCAAATAAGTATAAATTTATCTTTTTATTTCTATGCTATATTATCACAAAATTAGCAAAATCGCAATAAAATTTATACTTAAAATTTAAATTTATTCTTTTTGTAAAATCTTTTTTATTTTATTGGCATTTTCTTTGCCTAATTTATATCCTTGCTCGATAGCAAAGTCAATATCTTTAAGTTTATATTGATTCATATTGCCAAGTTCAGGCATAAGATAAAGGTCGGCTTTTTGTTTTTTCTTTTTTTGCCCGGTAATTTCGTTATCGGTAATTTCAAACATGCGAGAAAGTAAGGTAAAAATATTATATTTTTTATCGCAAGTTCTTATCTCTCCTAATACATCAACTGCAACGATAACTTCTGCACCCATGTTTCTAACTTCTTCTACAGGCACTCTTTCAACCACCCCACCATCAACTAATAGATAATCACCTTTAACGACAGGCTTAAAGATTGATGGAATTGATGAACTTGCAACAACTGCTTCACACACTTCATCATCACTATCCCCTAAAACCACCTTTTTGCCAGTTATAACATCGGTTGCAACACAACTAAAAGGTATTTGCATACCAGAAAACTTTGTGCAACCTAAATATTGTTTTATTTTCTTACGCATTTTTTGAGAGCGTAAAAGTGATGCCCCACCAAGTGGATTAAGTGAAAGGTCAAAAATATCAGATGCTTTTAATTTTTTAACAATGTTTATCATGCGCTCAACAGTTAAACCCTTAGAATAACAAGCCCCAACGATAGAGCCCATAGAAGTGCCACTGATAAAATCTGGCTTAATGCCTTCTTCTTCCATTGCTTTCAAAAAGCCTATATGACTAACCCCACGGCTACCACCAGCGCCAAGCGCAAACCCTAATTTTTTTGACATTTTAATCACCTTATATTATTGTATTACATATAATATTACCCATATATTAGCACAATAAACTTAAATTTTCAAGCATTTACTTGAATTTTAAATATGTATTTGGTATAATAAAAATATGAATTATCATATAGATACAGGTTTAATAATAGAAAAATTTAATGTTGACTGCGAGTGTCCACTATGCGAAATTAAAAAGGTTGTTGAAGAACAATTTTTGCACGAATTCTTAAACGATGCCGTTATGGAAGACAACACGAGAATTAAAGTGGGCAAACTCGGTTTTTGCGATAGGCACTTTGATATGCTTTTTTCAAGACAAAACAAACTTTCCGTTGCACTTCAAATAAGAACAAGGTTAAACGTTTTAAGTCAAGGTATAACCGAACTAAAGACCTTAAAGGGTGCAAAAAAACAAGCAGAATATCTCGAAAAGGCTAATCAAACTTGTGCCATTTGTGACCTTACAGATGAGAGCATGGTGAAATATTATAAAACCATTGCTCAAATGTTTGCAAAGGAAAAAGACTTTTATAAAACTTTGATTGCATCTAAAGGATTTTGCATGCACCACTATGCAATGCTATTAAAATATGCTAGTAGCGCAAGCGTGTTTGCAAAAAATTATGTAAACATTTTAAGTGGCGTGCAAATGCGTGCTATAGAGCGAATTGATGCCGACCTAAAAAAGTTTTGCGATAAGCACGATTATCGCAATGCAAACGAGCCACTTGGCTCTGCAGAAACTGCCCTTCCAAGAATTAGAACAAAACTTTATGGCAAAAAATATGACTAATTTTATAAAAACAAATTACTTTTAACAAAAAAAGGACTTAAGTTTAAGTCCTTTTTCTATTTTATCTATATAAATTTTTATTCTTACTCACTTTCCTTTTCTTTTTGAAGAAAAAGTTTTTTTCTCATAACTATAAGCATAATGACTGCAAAGATTGCAGATAAAAGACATGCAGTAGCATAGTTTAGCCACAAACCATCTAGTTTTAGTGGCAATAAAATAGCAATTGCAACAAGTGGGAACACCAAGCATATTGAAATAGAAATCGCTAAAGCAGGCAAGGGCTTTTCTATCGCAAGTAAAAATGTTTGTATGGTGTGGCTTATCCACTTGAATAAATATGCTATAGAAAATAGCCTTAATGCGTGTGCCGAGTATTCTAAAAGCGAAAAATCGTTTAAAAAAGCACTAGAAAAGGTTTCTGGAATTACAAACATTAAAATAGCAAAGAAAATGGAAATTATTGCCCCTGCAATAAATGAATATTTGACAAGAAGTGTAACCCTTTGATTTTCATTTGCGCCATAATTATAGCCGATTGCTGGCTGAAGTGAATCGAGCACGCCATAAAGCATTTGTTCTACAATACCACCAATAGTAAAGAGTATTCCATAAACGACAACGGCGTTATCCCCACCGAATTTTATGAGCATTATGTTCATTACTATTGAAAATAATCTGCCTGCAACGTTAGTTAAAAAGGCAGGTGTGCCGTTTGACACAATTTCTTTTAACATTTTAGAATTTGCCTTAAACTTAACAAACTTTAACTGGAGTTTGCCTGTAAAGAAAAAGGAATATGCTATACCAATACAAATCACTAACACAATGTTTGCACCAAATGCAGCGCCTTGTATTCCCCAGTTAAAACCGACAACGAATAAAAGTTCAGTTAAAACCGTGCCTATACTCATAAAAATATTAAGGTACATGCTCGTTTTTATCTTGCCTGAAATTCTTAGGTAGTTATCCACGGCGAAAAACAGAGTTGATATAGGCGAAAAAATAGCATAAACTCTTGCGTATTTTACGCCATACATAGCAATGTCACCCTTAGCCCCCACAAGCGACATAAAACTTGGTGCTAAAAAATATAAGAGCAAGCCTATTACTATGCCTGTTATAATTATTAAAAGCGTTGCATAGGTAAAGTATTCGTTGGCTTTTTTATCTTCTTTTTTGCCCAGCAAAATGGCGATAGGCACAGATGAGCCTACGCCAATTAAGTCTGCAAGCGAAAAGTTTATAATAACAAGTGGCATTGCAAGTCCTAAGCCACCAAGTGCCACACTACCAACAAACTTTCCAACAAATATGGCATCAAATACGGTGTAGACTGACATCATAAGCATGCTTATGCCACCTGGGATTGACGCTTTTAAGAATAATTTTAATGGGTTTGTATGTAAAAATAGTTTTTTGTTGTCCATTAGTCTTGTTCTTCTATCTCTTCTTGCTCTAAGTTAATAGCCTTTTCGATAATATCTAAAAGTTCATTTTTGCCGTAGCCTGTGTCTGCACTCGTTGCAGTGACATCTGCATATCCCACCCTAAGTGATGATGCAATTTCATTAATTCTTGGCTTTATTCTTGTTTTTGCAAGTTTATCTGCCTTTGTTGCAACAAGGGCAAACGGCACGGCATAATGGTATAGATAATTTATCATCATTTTATCATCACTAGTCGGTTCGTGCCTAATATCTACGAGCGAAAGAAGAAGTCTTATGTTTTGAGTGCCTAAAAAGGTCTCAAGAAGCCTTCCCCACTTTTGCTTTTCTTCCTTTGGTGCTTTTGCAAAGCCATAACCCGGAAGGTCAGCAAGTACAAACTCGCCAAAATCAAAGTAGTTTATAAGCCTTGTTCTACCTGGGGTGGTAGATGTTTTAGCAAGTTTTTTCTTATTTGCAAGCATGTTTATAAGCGAACTTTTGCCCACGTTAGATTTGCCTGCAACGGCAATTATAGGCTTTGAAGTTTGATAAAACTTATCCACACTTGCAACGCTTGTTATAAAAACAGCATCTTTAATCTTCATAATTTTTCCTTAATTATTTATTGCCTTTTCAAAAACTTCATCAATGTTTTCGACAGCAATAAAATCTATTTTTTCTCGTATTTCTTTTGGTATATCTACTAAATCTTTTTGGTTATCTTTTGGAATTATAATGTTTGTTATTCCAAGTCTATAAGCAGCAAGTGACTTTTCTTTAAGCCCACCGATTGCCAAAACTTTACCCCTTAAGGTTATTTCACCCGTCATAGCAACAGTCTTTTTAACGGCTTTATTAGTAAAGGCTGAAAGTATTGCCGTTGCCATTGTGATACCTGCGCTTGGTCCGTCTTTTGGGGTTGCACCTTCTGGAACGTGGATATGAATATCCGTCTTTTCAAACCTACTGCTATCAATATTATATTTATCGGCATTTGCACGGATATAACTAATCGCTGCCCTTGCAGATTCTTTCATAACGTCGCCGAGTTTACCTGTTAAAACAATCTCGCCCTTTCCTTGCATTAACGAAACTTCTATTGTTAAAGTTGTTCCACCAACGCTTGTCCAAGCAAGCCCTGTCGCTGCGCCAACTTCATCTTTTTCAAGCGCCATATCCCTTGCGTGCTTTTTAATGCCAAGATACTCATTAACTGCAACTTTATCAATAACTTGCTTTTTAAGTCTAGGTTTTTGAGCAACTAAAGTTGCCACCTTTCTTATAACGCTTGAAATTTCACGCTCTAAATTTCTAACGCCTGCTTCTAAAGTGTAACTCGTTATAATCTCTTCAATACCTTCATCGGTAAATGCTATATTTTTCTTTGTTAAGCCGTTATTTTTTAGTTGCTTTGGAATTAAATATTGCTTTGCAATTTGAAGTTTTTCTTCTTTTGTATAACCTGAAATTTCTATTACTTCCATTCTATCGAGAAGTGGATAAGGAATAGTGTCAAGCGAGTTTGCTGTAGTTATAAACATAACTTTAGATAGGTCAAATGGCACTTCTAAAAATCTATCTCTAAAAGTTGTATTTTGCTCTGGGTCAAGCACTTCTAAAAGTGCGCTCGCTGGGTCGCCGTGTATGTCAGAAGAAAGTTTATCAATCTCATCAAGCAAAAACACAGGGTTATTTGAGCCTGCATTTTTAAGCCCAAAAATAATTCTACCTGGCATAGCACCAACATAAGTTCTTCTGTGTCCCCTTATTTCGGACTCATCTTTAACGCCACCCAAACTCATTCTTACAAACTTTCTGTTTAAGGCTCTTGCGATTGAAGTTGCAACCGAAGTTTTACCTACCCCCGGAGGCCCAACAAAACACAAGATAGGTCCTTTAATTTTCTTTGTTAGTTTTAAAACTGCAAGGTATTCAATAATTCTTTGTTTAACCTTTTCTAATCCAAAATGGTCTTTATCCAAAATTTCCATTGCCTTTTTTAAGTCGGCAGTGTCACTTGTGCTAAAGTTAAATGGCAATTCCTTAATCCAATCAAGATAGTTTAATATAATTGAATAATCTGGTGAAGATGGATTGATTTTATCAAGTCTTGCAATTTCTTTTAATGCCTTTTCTTCAATACTTTTTGGCAATTTCTTTTCTAAAATAACATTTTTAAGTTGTTCAAGTTCATCAAGGTCATCGCCAAGTTCATCGTGAATAGCCTTAAGTTGTTCTCTAAGATAAAATTCTTTTTGGCTTTTATCGATACTCGTGCGAACTTTAGATGTTATTTTTCGCTCGATTTTAGCAATTTCTATTTCGTTTTTGAATAGTTTTTCAAACTCTTGTGCTCTTTTTTCGGTGCTATCAATCTCTAAAATCTTTTGCACGTCTTTTTCATTTAGTGGTGCTGTTGATAAAGCGTTATCGATATATTCGTTTACGTCGGTTATGCTTGCAAATAGCCCCAAAACGTCTTTATTTATGCCCTTGCCAAGCAATGCATACTCTGCAAACACGTTTTTAAGCACCCTTAAATATGCTTCGTTAATAGTTACATCTTCGATAGGAATATAAGGGTTATCTATAACTTTAACGGCAAAATATCCCTTGTCGTTTGTAAAACTTGTTATTTTTACCCTTTTTAATGCTTGAACGCTAATCTTAAGTGATGCGCCTTGACCTTTTATAACTTGTTTAATGTGCGCAAGCACGCCCACCTTTAAAATTTCGCTCTTTTTTGGGTTTTCTATAAACGCATTTTTTTGTGGGGCAATAACGATTTTAGAATCCCTAGAAACTGCCATGTTTACAGCGTTTATAGATGCAATTCTGCCCACTTCAAAGTTAAGTAGCGTTTTAGGAAAAAGTGATTTTCCCCTTAGCGCCACTAATGGATATTCATTTTGCTCATCGGCAACAATTTCTTTGTTTTCAATATCTTGTTGATTATCTTCGCTTAAAACTACTTGTATTTGTTCTTCCATAATCTTCCTTTCTTGTGTTTTTCTTTATGTAATCTTTTTATAAACAATATTTTTCTAATAAATGTTTTACAGGCTTGTCCTTAAAGTCAACTGTCACTTCTTTAGCAATGCTTTTAAGTTTTTCACTTGCATCGCCAACGGCAACGCCATACCACTCGCCGTCAATGAGTGGAATATCGTTGGTGCTATCCCCCACGGTCAAAACTTCGCTTAGTGGAATATTATAGTGCTTTGCCAAAAATTTTACGGCTTCGCCCTTGTTATATTTTTTATTTATGCACTCAAGTAGATATTTTGCACCCGAATTAAACATAATGTCCGTTTTATTATACTCGCCATTATATTTTTCCATAAGCCCCATTACCTTTTCAGGCTCACATAAAGCGCACATCTTACTAACCATTTTGTTTTGGCTTAAAATTTCCTTTGCTAAATCAGGAACGGCATAAACTTGGGTCTTTAATGCACTTGCATAAATTTTAATATACTCGGCATATTTTTCGTTTGGCTGATAATATAATTTTTCGCCGATATATGCAAGCGCCAAAGCATCATCACGCACAAACTTAAGGACAACTTCTGCACTTTCTTTTGGTAAAAGCCCACCTTCTAAAAGGGCAGTGCCACTTTCTATATCCTTTATCATTGCGCCTTGAAAAGACACGCATAAGCCATCAAGATTAGCACTTTTACAAATTCTTTGAGCCGAACTAAACATTCTGCCCGTGCAAACTACAAACTTGCCACCTTTATTTTGAAATTCTTTTATTTTGATAAGCGTTTCGTCATCAATGGTGTTGAGTGGTGCTCCCCCCAAAGTGCCATCATAATCGCTTATAACTAGTTTATATTTCATCTTAGTTCTTCCTTTGTAAGCACATCTATAATTAACTGCGCTTGTTTTTCGCCTATGCCTTTAACTGACATAAGTTGCTCTTTTGTGGCACTAATTATTCCACTTAAATCCTTAAACTCTTTAAGTAGCAACTGCCTTTTAACCTTGCCTAGACCTTTAACCGAGTCAAGCACCGAAGAAAGCGCCCTTTTGCCCCTTAATGTGCGATGATAATTGATAGCAAACCTATGTGCCTCATCTCTTATTCTTTGCAACATTTGCAAGCAATAATCACGCTTTTCTAAAATAATAGGCAGACTGCTATCTAAAACAAAAATTTCTTCTTCACGCTCGGCAAGTGCTATCAAATCTATGTCTTTGATTTTAAACTCATCAAACACTTGTTTTATGCTAGAGAGTTGACCTTTGCCACCATCGATTATGATAAGGTCTGGCTTTGGGAACTTTTCGCTGTCCGTTTTAAGCCTTATAAGCCTTCTTCTCATCATTTCTTGATGGCTTTTATAGTCATCTGCCCCTTCAACCGTTTTTATCTTAAATCTGCGATAAGAATCAAGGTCCTTTTCGCCATCGATGAACACCACCATACTGCCAACCTTATCCACGCCACTTATGTTTGAAATGTCATAGCACTCCATGCGTTTTGGATAATTTTTAAGGTTTAATTTTTGCATCAAACTCTTGCAAGCATTTATAGTCATGTCGTTTTTATGCTCGATTTTGTTTGTTGCCGTTTGTAAATGCTCTAAAGCATTGGCTTCTGCCATATCACATAGTTGCTTTCTTATGCCTTGCTTAACTGCCAAAATGCTAACCGACTTATTAAAGTTTTGCTTAAAATATTTTTCTAAAATATCGCTTTCAGTAACATCAATTGAACTTATAATTTCATCGGGTATTTCCACCCCGTTTTTATAATATCTTAAAATAAATTCTCTTAAAAAATCGCTATCGCTTTGTCCATAATACGAAAAGGAAAAGTTTTTTGCGCCAAGCATTCTTCCACTTCTAACGATAAGCAAACTTATAGTGCTATAAATATCGTTTGTTTTATAGCCAAAAATATCTGCATTTAAGAATTTGTTTAACGATGTTATTCGTTTTTGTTTAATCTTTTCTAAACTAAATAGTTTATCTCTAAACTTTAAGGCAAGTTCAAACTCTTCTTTTTGGCTGGCGAAATTCATCTTTTCTTTTAATAGATTTTCAGCAAAAGACATATCCCCAGATAAAAAGTCTATTGCCCTGTTCACTTTTGACATATACTCATCGTGGTGAACTTTTCCCGTGCAAGGCGCAATACATTTTTTTATGTGAAAGTTTAAGCATTCTTTTATAGGTTTTGTTAGTTTTTTAGTACAAGGTCTAACGCCAAACGCTAGGTTTATAATCTCTAAAACATCTCTTACGCTTACGCCACCCATAAACGGCCCAAAATATTTAGCACCGTCCTTTTTAATTTTTCGAGTGATTGTAAAGGTAGGAAAGTTTTCTTTTAAGTCGATTTTTAGGTATGGATAAGTTTTATCATCTTTTAATAAAATGTTATATCTTGGTTTATACTTTTTTATAAGGTTATTCTCTAAGGAAAGCGCATCGATTTCGGTTGGCGCAATGATATAATAAAAATCTTTGACATTACTAACCATTGCCATAACCTTGTCGGTTTTGACACTCGCTTGAAAATATTGCCTTACCCTGTTTTTAAGGTTTTTTGCCTTGCCAACGTATATAACTTGCCCAGCGCCGTCTTGCATTACATATACGCCAGGATTTTCGGGAAGATGTTTTAATTTTTCTCTAATAATATCCACCCTTTTATTATAAACCATTTTAAAATAATTTACAAGTAGTTAATACCCCAAAAACTCCACTCCTTTTAAAAGAACATCGTTTAATGTGTCATTTCTAAGCGAATAAAAAACAACTTTTCCTTGCCTTCTCGTTTTTACGGCATTTAAGTTTTTAAGAAGTCTTAGTTGGTGCGACACCGTTGTTTGATTTAATCCTAACAGAGCCGATAGGTCACTAACACACATTTCGCTTATGGCAAGTGCCGATATCATTTTAAGTCTTGTGTAATCGGAAAACATAGAAAAAAAGCACACAAGGTCATCTAAAATTTCGCCTTTTGGCACATAGTCGTTTACTAATGTTTGAAGCCTTTTGTCAAGTAATAATTCCATTATAAATCCCCCTAATAGTCATTTTTAGTACATAATAAATACTTGCACATATATTTTAACAAAATTATACTTGCACATTTTTATATAATTTCACGCATATAATAGAAAAATAGCGAATTTTATATAAAAGGAGGATTTAATATGCTATCAAATAATCTTACTTTAATCGCACTGCTATTTTTACTAACCTGTAATAACAGCATAGACACAACACAATTATTGTTGTTGCTTGCCCTTCTTAGCACAACTAACGGCATAGGCTTATTTAACAACAATAACAATTGCAACTGCAATAACTAATTGTATATGCCTGATAAACAACCGATAAAAAAGGACTGCAACAGCAGTCCTTTTATTTTTATTAAAACTATTTATTATTAATTTAACACTTGTACCTTTATTTTTTATTTTATACTATTGTGCTTTTTTTCTTATCGATTGTTTATACTTTTATTCTTCCAAGTTTTATACTTTTATTCTTCTAGGTTTTATACTTTTGACAATAATCGACAATATAAGACATAATTAGCAAAATATTAGGTGGTCAATCAGTTTCACCACCGATAAATAAGTGTTATAATATGTTTAGTTTCTAAAATCCGTTCTACCTAAAAGATAGTCAGGTGAAACATTAAAATAGTCACAAAGCAATTCTAATATTTCTAATTCAGGCAGAAAGTTTTTACTAAACCATTTTGAGATACTGCTTTTGTCAAATGCACAATCGCCAGCTACTTTATAATGTGAAACGTCTTTTTCATAGCACAATTCTTCAAAGCGCTGGTAGAAAGTTATGCCGTTAGAAGATTTATCAAAACCTTCTTCATTTGTCTTTCCTAAAAGATAGTTTATCGGTATGTTAAAGAAGTCTGCAATTCGCATTAACGTTTTGACACTAGGAATAATACCATACAAAAGAGCGTTTGAAAGCGTGCTTTGACTTAAAGGAATAAGCTTTGCTATCTCTGTGCGATTATAGTCCGAATCTTCAAGTATTGAATTAAATCTTTTTTGAAATGATAAAGATATAGCCAATTAATATCTCCCCCTAATTATTTAGGTGGCTAATACAACAAAACACCTATACATATAGTATAAGTGTTAAAAAATTAAATATAGGTGACTTATAAGAAACGTCACACAAGGAGCATTATGAAAATTTTAACAAAAGAGTGGGCAACTCAGGTATGCTTGTTTTAGAAGAAAAATTTTAGATAAAAAATAACCACTCTTAAAATGAGTGGTTAAATGCAAAGCTTCACATCAAATTATTTCAACATCATAGATACTTTGCTTGGTTAAGCAACAACGTTCTTAACTTCAATCCTTTGGATATGCTGATGTGACTATATTTTATTATATTTTATGGAGATTGTCAAATGAATAGAAGAAGAAAACCTAAAAAAGCTAATTTATCAGGTTGACAAGTTACGGATGAAATTGAACTTGTTGGTCATAATCTAACTTATTTTAAGTGCTTAGATGCGAACAAGATAAGGCAACACCTACTACCTATTTTAAGCAGTTAGAAGCGAGTTGCAGAAGGCTCGCTTATCAAAACGGATGAAATTGACCTTGTTGGTCATAATCTAACTTATTTTAAGTGCTTAGATGCGAACAAGATAAGGCAACACCTACTACCTATTTTAAGCAGTTAGAAGCGAGTTGCAGAAGGCTCGCTTATCAAAACGGATGAAATAGACCGTCTGGTCATTGAAGTCGTTTTGATAAAGCAGTAAACGACCTGCAACGATGTTTATAACTGAATAAAAAAAGGTGCAAGGAATTTCCTTGCACCTTTTTTATGTCTTAAAATTAGATTTCTGAGAAGTATTTAATAGTTCTAACCATTTGGCTTGTGTATGAGTTTTCGTTGTCATACCAAGAAACTACTTGAACTTGATATGTGTCGTCATCAATCTTAGATACCATTGTTTGTGTAGCATCGAAGAGTGAGCCATATCTCATACCGATAACGTCAGAAGAAACGATTTCGTCTGTGTTGTAACCGAAAGATTCTGTAGCTTGAGCCTTCATAGCAGCGTTGATACCTTCTTTAGTAACGTCTTTGCCCTTAACAACAGCGATAAGGATTGTTGTTGAACCTGTTGCAGTTGGAACACGTTGAGCAGCACCGATTAGTTTGCCGTTGAGTTCAGGGATAACAAGACCGATAGCCTTTGCAGCGCCTGTTGAGTTAGGAACGATGTTCATAGCACCAGCACGGCTTCTTCTCTTGTCGCCCTTTCTTTGTGGACCGTCAAGAATCATTTGGTCGCCTGTGTAAGCGTGAACTGTTGTCATGATACCAGATTGGATAGGAGCATAATCATTAAGAGCCTTAGCCATAGGAGCAAGACAGTTTGTTGTGCAAGATGCAGCTGAAATGATTGTGTCTTCCTTTGTAAGTGATTTGTGGTTTACGTTATAAACGATTGTTGGAAGGTCGTTGCCTGCTGGAGCAGAGATAACAACTTTCTTAGCACCTGCTGTGATGTGAGCTTCTGCCTTTGCTTTTGCTGTATAGAAACCTGTGCATTCTAAAACAACGTCAACATCGTATTTAGCCCATGGGCAGTTAGCAGCGTCTTTTTCAGCAGAAATTTTGATTTCTTTTCCGTCAACGATGATTGAATCTTCTGTTGATTCAACTGTGTGACCTTGTGCTACGTAATTACCTTGCATTGTGTCATACTTTAAGAGATGAGCGAGCATTTCTGGGCTTGTTAAATCGTTGATAGCAACAACTTCATAACCTTCTGCACCGAACATTTGTCTAAATGCAAGACGACCGATACGGCCGAAACCATTGATTGCAACTTTTGTTACTTTTGACATTTTAATGTCCTCCAAATAATATAATTTTATAATTTTTTAATTGTTTTTTTCGAAATTTTGACCAAATTTCTTCTTATATATTATATATACAAAAAACTATTAAGTCAAACATTTTTATACCATTTTCCTTTTGTTTTTTAATTTATATCTAATTTTATTATCGCCATTTATTTCTTAAACATCTATATTTAAGGCATTTCCAACTATCATATCCAAACTAACATTAAAAAATTTAGCAATTACTATTAAGTTAGAAGTCTTTGGGAACATTCCTTTCTTCCATCTATAATAATCGTATTCTCCTAAGTTCATTTGCTTTAATGCACCCATTATAGATAAATTATTTTGCTTCAATAAAATATCAAAATTTTCTATGAAAGAATTGGAATTATTTACGACAAAACCCTCAAAATTTTCATCATCTAAACCAAATAGATAATCCAACGAACAGTTAAACTCTTTTGCCATTTTAACAGCGACATCAATTCTCGGATAATAATTATCATTAAAATATCCATTAATAGTTGTTGAAGATACACCTATTTTATTTGCCAATTTTAACCTATTTAAACCATTTTCTTTTAAAAGTTCTGCTAATCTTTGCTTAAAATTCATATTTTTATACTATTTAAGGTTTTCTGGGTTTAGGCATAATAGGTCATCAGTTACGAACAAACCGTCTTTTCTTATAAGTTCGCCGTCGAGATAAATTTCACCACCACCATATTCTTTTGTTTGAATTTGCACTAAATCCCAATGAAGTGCAGAGATATTTCCATTATAGCATTCATCATAGCAACACCCTGGGGTAAAGTGGATAGAGCCTGATATTTTTTCATCGAAAAGAATATCGCCCATAGGTTTTTTGATATATGGGTTAACGCCAAACGCAAACTCGCCAACGTATCTTGCACCTTCATCGGTGTCAAAAATAGCGTTTACCTTTTCAGTGTCGTTTGCTGTTGCTTTTATAATTTTGCCGTCCTTAAATGTAAGGCTAACGTTTTCAAACTTAAATCCGTTTTCAACAGATGGTGTGTTATATGTTATAGTTCCGTTAACGCTTTCCTTTATAGGTGCTGTGTAAATTTCGCCATCTGGAATATTTCTGCTTCCAGAACATTTTTGACTGCCTATTCCTTTGATTGAAAAACTTATGTCGGTATCTTTTGCTATAATTCTAACCTTATCGGCATTATCTAGTCTTTTCTTTAACGCATCCATTGCCCTATCCATCTTTGAATAGTCTAAAGTGCAAACATTAAAGTAAAATTCTTCAAAAGCGTCCGTGCTCATTCCTGCACTTTGCGCCATGCCTTCGGTTGGGTATCTTAAAACAACCCACTTGGTCTTTTTAACCCTTAGTTCGTGATGAACGGGGTGAGAATAATACTCGCTTTCAGCCTTCATTTTATCTTCTGGAACGTCAGAGAGTTCGTTGCAATTCTCGCCACCACGGATACCGATATAAGCATCCATTTCAGCCATGCGATAGCCATCGTATTTTGCCCTGAGTTTTGCTTGCTCTTCAGTTTGACCCATAAGTAGTTTTCTTGTTATTCTATTGTCATAAAGTTCTACAAATGGATATGCCCCCACCTTATACGCTTCATCAACCAAAGCATTAACGAGCATATAGTCAATGCCCTTTGCTTCGATTAAAACCTTTTCGCCCTTTTTTAGAGCGCAAGAATAGTTTATAAGCACGTTTGCGAGTTTCAAAATTCTATTGTCTTGCATAAAAACACCTTTTATATTTTATTTTCACATCAATTATACAACTAATTGGTTTTTTTATAAAGTATTTTTGATTAAAATAAAAAAATATTTGCTTAATTGCAAAAAAAATGATATTATATTAGTTGTTGGGAATAAAACCGACAAAATTACGCAAAAAAATTATATATATATTATTTGGAGGCTATTATTATGGCATTAGTAAACTCAAAGAAAATGTTTGAAATGGCTTATAAGAACGGCTATGCTATCGGCGCTTTCAATGTTAACAACATGGAAATCGTTCAAGGTATTACCGAAGCTTGTAAAGAAGAAAACGCACCTGTTATTTTGCAAGTATCAAAGGGCGCAAGAGCATATGCTAACCACACATACCTTGTTAAACTTGTAGAAGCAGCTGTTAAGGAATGTCCAGAAATTCCTATCGTATTGCACTTAGACCATGGTCCAGACTTCGAAACATGTAAGTCTTGTATCGATGGTGGCTTTACATCAGTTATGATTGACGGCTCACACCTTCCTTTTGAAGAAAATATCGAACTTACAAAGAAAGTTGTTGAATATGCTCACGCTCGTGGCGTTACAGTTGAAGGCGAACTCGGCACACTTGCTGGTATCGAAGATGACGTTAAGGTTGAACACGGCTCTGAAAGTTATACAAAACCAGAAGAAGTTATCGAATTCGTTGAAAGAACAGGCGTTGACTCACTCGCTATCGCTATCGGTACATCACACGGCGCTTATAAATTTAAGCCAGAACAATGCACAAGAAATGAAGAAGGCATCTTAGTTCCACCTGCACTTCGTTTTGATATCTTAGAAGCAGTTTCTAAGAAACTCCCTGGTTTCCCTATCGTTTTACACGGCTCATCTTCAGTTCCACAAGAATATGTTAAGATGGTAAACGAAAACGGTGGTAAAATGCCAGATGCTATCGGTGTTCCAGAAGAACAATTAAGAAAGGCTGCAACACTTTCAGTTTGCAAAATCAATATCGACTCTGACCTTCGTTTAGCAATGACAGGTACAATCCGTCAATTCTTCAACGAAAAACCAGACAAGTTCGACCCAAGAGAATATTTAAAACCTGCTCGTGCTAACATCAAAGAACTCGTTAGACATAAACTCAAAAACGTTCTTGGTTGTGCTGGCAAAGCAGACGAATGCAAATAATTTCAATATAAACACAAAACTCTCGGCTTTCACCGAGAGTTTTTTTATTTTCCTTATCTTTCCCCCTTAAAGAGTAAGGGGCTAAGGGGTTATGAGGAGTTTTACAATTAGGTATTATTAAGGGGAAGGCATTTATAAAATGTCTTCCCCTTTTGGTTCATATTTTTTGCCCTAAAAAGTATTAGAAACAAGTTGCAGTAGGCTCGCTTATTAAAACGGATGAAATAGACCGTCTGGTCATTGAAGTCGTTTTGATAAAGCAGTAAACGACCTGCAACGATGTTTATAAGGCTTTTTAGTACATGCCACCCATACCACCTGCTGGCATTTGTGGAACACCTTCTTCTTTAACATCTGCTACAACTGATTCTGTTGTTAGGAATACACCTGCAACCGATGCTGCGTTTTGAAGTGCTGAACGAGTAACTTTAGTTGGGTCGATAATGCCACTTTCAACCATATCTGTATATTCGTTTGTGAGAGCATTGAAACCAAAGTTTGACTTATCTGCCTTTAACACTTCATTTAAGATAACTGAGCCGTCAAGACCTGCGTTAAGAGCGATTTGTTTAAGTGGGGCTTGAACAGCCTTTAGAACAATACCAGCACCTGTCTTTTCATCGCCAGATAATGTTTCGATATATTTATTTAATGCTTTTATTGTTGAAATAAGAGCGATACCACCACCTGGAACGATACCTTCTTGAACAGCAGCCTTTGTTGCGTTAAGAGCATCTTCGATTCTAAGTTTCTTTTCTTTCATTTCAACTTCTGTTGCTGCACCAACGTTGATAACTGCAACGCCACCAGCGAGTTTAGCAAGGCGTTCTTGCAATTTTTCTCTATCATAATCAGATGTTGTTTCGGCGATTTGTGCTTTGATTGCTTGTTTTCTTGCTTCGATAGCGTTAGGGTCGCCTGCGCCGTTGATAATTGTTGTGTTATCTTTATCAACCTTAACTGTGCCTGCACGACCGAGCATATCCATAGTTACATCTTTGAATTCATAACCGAGTTCAGATGAAATTACTGTACCACCTGTTAAAATTGCGATATCTTCGAGCATAGCCTTTCTTCTATCGCCAAATCCTGGTGCTTTAACAGCAACGCAGTTGAACACTCCTTTGAGTTTGTTAACAACGAGTGCTGCTAAGGCATCGCCTTCAACTTCTTCTGCAATAATAAGTAATCTCATACCTTGTTGAGCGATTGGCTCGATTACAGGTAAAATTTCTTGGATAGCAGAAATCTTTTTGTCTGTGATTAAAATTACAGGTGATTCTAACACTGCTTCCATTTTGTCAGTATTTGTAACCATATATGCAGAAGCATAACCCCTGTCGAATTGCATACCTTCAACAGTTGAAAGTTCTGTTTTCATAGTCTTTGATTCTTCGATAGTGATAACGCCGTCTTTACCAACCTTTTCCATTGCTTCTGAAATAAGTTCGCCAACAGTGTTGTCGCCAGCAGAGATAGAAGCAACTTGATTGATTCCGTTTTTATCCTTTACAGGCTTAGAAATCTTTTTAAGTTCTTCTGTTGCAACTGCAACTGCACCTGCGATACCCTTTTTAAGAATAACAGGGTTTGCACCTGCTGCAACGTTTTTAAGACCTTCATCAATCATTGCTTGTGCTAAAATAACAGCAGTTGTCGTGCCGTCACCAGCAACGTCGTTTGTCTTTGTTGAAACTTCTTTTACAATTGAAGCGCCCATGTTTTCAAAAGCGTCTTCAAGTTCGATTTCCTTTGCAATTGTCACACCATCGTTAGTGATGAGTGGTGCGCCAAACTTTCTGTCTAAAACTACGTTTCTACCCTTAGGTCCTAAAGTGATTTTAACTGTATCAGCAAGTGTATCCACACCCTTTTGGAGCGCCTTTCTTGCTTCTTCACCGTGTTTTAATTGTTTAGCCATTTTATTTCTCTCCTTATTCTACAATCGCCAAAATGTCGCTTTGACGAATAATTGTTAGTTCTTTGCCGTCAACTTTAAATTCACTGCCTGCATATTTTGAATATAAAATTACGTCGCCTTCTTTAACTTGCATAACGATTTCTTTGCCATCAACAATACCACCTGGGCCAACAGCAATTATCTTTGCCATTTGTTGCTTTTCTTGTGATGCAGTTGGCAAATAAAAGCCACTTTGTGTTTTCTCTTGAATTTCCAAACTTTCAACAACTACCTTGTCGAACAATGGTTTAACCTTCATATATATACTCCTTAAACTATATTGTTTTTGCTGATTTTAGCACTCTCTAGGTTAAAGTGCTAACACTAATTATACACGACTAAAATTATTTGTCAATAGAATATGCTAGTTATCATCAAAAATTTTTCAAATAATTTTAGGCTATTTTGTTTTTACGCTAAATTTATAAAAAATATTCTATAATTTTTGTTTATCTGCCGAACTTTCTTAATAGATATTCTTTTAAGTCATTATCCGACATTTGATTTTTTTGCTGTTTTTTCTTGTTAGCATCAATTCTTCCTTGCTTTCTTTCCTTATCGGTTTTATTACTGCTAACTGCTATTCCGTTAGGAAGGTCTGCCGTTTTCATTGTGAGTGAAATTTTCTTCTTTACAGTGTCAACCCCTAAAACCTTAACCTTAACTAAGTCGCCAACTTTTAAAACATCTGATGGGTGTTTGATATATCCATCGCTTATTTGAGAGATATGCACTAAGCCGTCTTGATGCACGCCGATATCAACGAATACGCCAAAATCGATTACATTTCTTACCGTGCCGTTAATTTCCATGCCTTCTTTTAGGTCTGCTAAATCCATTAAGTCGCTTCTTAAAATTGGCTTTGGCAAACTATCACGAATATCTCTACCCGGTTTTAAGAGTTCATTTACTATATCGTTTAGGGTTGGAATACCTATTTCGCAAAACTCTGCTGTTTTTTCAACGCTCATTTTTGCGATACGCTCTTTAATATCACCGATTTTGCCGTTTGCAACATCTTCTAAAGTATAGCCTGTAAAGTCAAGAAGTTTTTGCGTTGCTTTGTAACTTTCTGGGTGAACGCCTGTGTTATCGAGCACGTTGCCACCAACAATTCTTAAAAAGCCTGCGCATTGTTCAAATGCTTTTGCGCCGAGTTTTTTAACTTTAAGCAAGTCTTCTCTTTTACTAAATGGTTTTTCTGCCCTATATTTAACAATCTCTTTTGCAATGCCCTTATTTAGCCCTGCAACATAAGAAAGTAAACTTGGAGATGCAGTGTTAAGGTCCACGCCAACACTGTTAACGCAATCTTCAACAACGCCACCTAAAACTTCGGTAAGCCTTGCTTCTGGCATATCGTGTTGATATTGACCAACGCCAATAGATTTAACATCAATTTTAATAAGTTCAGCAAGTGGGTCTTGAAGTCTTCTTGCGATAGAAACGGCACTTCTTTGTGCTGGCTCAAAGTCTGGGAATTCTTCTGCACCAAGTTTACTTGCACTATAAACTGATGCGCCTGCTTCGTTTACAACTGCATAAGAAAGGGCAAGGCCACTATCTTTGATAAGGTTTGCAACAAAGATTTCCGATTCTTTACTTGCAGTGCCATTACCTATTGAAATAATTGAAACATTGTGCTTCTTAATAAGTTTTAAGAGTGTTGCACTTGCTTCTTCTATTTTGTTTTGTGGTGGGGTTGGAAAAACTACAGCCGTGTCTAAAACGTTGCCTTCCGAATCGATAACTGCGATTTTACAACCCGTTCTATACGCTGGGTCTAAGCCTAAAATAGTCTTTCCTTTTAGTGGTGGTTGAAGTAAGAGTGGGCGAAGGTTAACTTCAAACATTTTTATTGCTTGCTCGCTTGCCTTTTCGGTGAGTTCGCTTCTAACTTCCCTTTCGATTGATGGGAAAATAAGTCTTGAATAAGCATCGGCACCTGCTTCTTTTACGATTTGACCACATCTATCTTCATTTTTAACATATGCTTTTGTAATTTCATCGATAAAATCTTGTGTTTCAACCACAACGTTTACTTTTAAGCACTCTTCCTTTTCGCCACGGTTGATTGCCAAAATTCTATGTGATGGTATTTTTTGGATTTTTTCGTTATATTCAGTATACATATCGTATGTTTTTGCATTTTCGTTTTCTAAAAGTTTGCAAGCAATAGCGCCCAAATCGAAAACCTTTTTTCTAAGCACTTTTCTAAGTTCTGCATCGTCAGAAATCTTTTCTGCAATGATGTCAGATGCGCCAGCAATAGCACTGTCTATGCTGTCAACACCCTTTTCTTCATTTATAAATTCGCTTGCTTTTTTATCTAAGTCCACGCCTATATTTTGCTCTAAAATAAACTCGGCAAGTGGCATAAGCCCCTTTTCGATAGCAACAGATGCCCTTGTCTTTCTTTTTTGCTTATATGGGCGATAAATGTCTTCGGCTTCGGTTAAAGTTTCGGCAGAGCCGAGAGCAATCATTATTTCATCGGTCATCTTGCCTTGCTCTGTGATTGAGTCTGCAATCTCTTGCTTTCTCTTGTCTAAATTACCCAAATATTTAAGCCTATCTGCAAATTCCCTTAAAACTTGGTCATCGCAAGAACCTGTTTGTTCTTTTCTATACCTTGCAATAAATGGAATTGTGTTGCCTTCTTCAATTAGTCTTATAATATTTGCTGAGTGTTCTACTTTTAGGTTAAATTCTTTGCTGAGTTTTAATGAATAGTCCATGTTATACCTTTTTGCCTTTATTCTTTCTTATTTGTTTTACTGTTTTTTCGTATCCGTTGTCTTTTGGAATATAATACTTTTTGCCATCGAGTTTATCTGGCAAATATTGTTGCTCTACATAACCACCATAGTTGTGTGGGTATTTATAAAGCCCTTTTTTCTCTTTGTCTACTTTTGATGCAAACTCATAATTTTTTAAGTGTGGTGGGATATTGTCATCTTTTTCATTTATTGCATCTTCCTTTGCCATTTGCATTGCTTCAACAACGCTGTTTGACTTTTCGGCTTCACACACATATATTATTGCTTCGGATAGTGGAATAAGCCCTTCTGGTAAGCCTAACCTTTCAAACGCAAGCATTGCATTCGTTGCAACCACTAACGCATTTGGGTCTGCCATTCCAACATCTTCTGCCGAGTGAACGATAAGTCTTCTTGCAAGTAAAAGTGGGTCACAACCACCTTGAATAAGCCTTTGCATATAGTATAGCGCTGCATCGGAATCGCTTCCCCTTAAACTTTTGCAAAATGCCGAAAGTATGTCGTAATACAAATTTTCATCATAGGACATTGCCTTTTGTTGAATAGATTCTTCTGCATCTTTTAAAGACACAACTATCTTTCCATCTTTATCGGGGTTTGTGGTTAGAACGGCAAGTTCTAAAGCGTTATATGCCACCCTTAAATCGCCGTCAGCCATACGAGCAATATGCAAAAGTGCATCAGTATTAACCTCGGCATCATAATTGCCAAGCCCCTTTTCTTTATCTATAAGCGCCTTTTCTAATGCGCCCACAATGTCGCTATCTTTTAGTTTTTTAAGTTCAAAAACCCTACATCTAGAAACGATAGCAGGGGTCATTGAGGCATAAGGATTTTCGGTTGTTGAACCTATAAAAATAATATCCCCTTGCTCAATGGCTGGAAGCAAACTGTCACTTTGGGTTTTGTTAAACCTATGACACTCATCTAAAAGCAAATATGTCTTTTTGCCATAAAGTTTTAGGCTTTCTTTTGCCTTTTCAACAACTTGCTTAACGTCACTAACGCCACTGCTAACGGCATTTAACTTTACAAAATTATTGTTGGTGCTGTTTGCTATAACGTTTGCAAGAGTGGTCTTGCCACACCCCGGTGGTCCCCAAAAAATGCAACTGCCAAGCCTATCGAGTTTTATTGCACGCCTTAAAAGACTTGTTTCCTTTGCGATATGCTCTTGCCCAATAAAATCCGAAAGGGTTTTTGCCCTCATTCTTTCTGCAAGTGGGATATTTACATTTGTGTTTTTTTCATTTAATATATCAAATAAATCCATAAAAATATTTTAACATATCCTATATTTTTTTTCAAGTCATAATACAATATATTATGGTTAAAAATGTAAACACTTTATTTTCTATTACAATTTTCTTGTCTTTAATCGCCATTTCGCTAATTTTATCGTTTGGGCGTGGTTTTTCTTTGCTTACCCTAGAAGGAATCAATCTATGGCTAGCCCTAATTCTCCCTGCAATGCTACCATATTTTTTTATAACGGCAGTGCTATCTTCACTAAGCATAACAAGTAAACTTGCAGATAAATTTTCGCCACTGACAACACGGCTTTTTAACACGAGTGGTGCGTGTGGATACGCTTTTTTTATGAGCCTTATTGCAGGCTATCCAATAGGCGCAAAAATCGTTTGCGACCTAAGAGAAAGTGGGGTGATAAGTGATAGCGAAGGGGTAAGGGCATCTACCTTTTGCTCGACATCTTCGCCCATGTTTTTAATAAATAGCGTTGGGGCGATAATGTTTAATAGCACGACTTTCGGTCTAATTTTGCTCGTTAGTAATTTTTTGTCAGCAATAATTATAGGCATAATTTTTTCAAATTATAAAAAGGCTGATAAACCTATAAATAAGCCTTTTATCTCCAGCCAAAAAATTGATAACATTTTATATGAAAGTGCATATTCATCGGTCATTTCGGTGCTTGTTGTTGGGGCTATTATAACCATTTTTTATATATTTTCTTCACTGCTTTTTCACCTTAATATTTTAACCCCAATAATTAAACTTTTCAGCCTAGTTTTAGGTGATTTTGAAATGTCTAAAGCACTAACTTTTGGGCTTATTGAAAGCACTAATGGCTTAAAAATTTTGTCCACACTATCTATCGGCACCCTTACCCTACCACTATGTGCTTTTATTTGTGGGTTTGGTGGGCTTTCGGTTATAATGCAGTCTATCGCTTACCTAAAAAAAGCAAAAATAAAGACTGCACCATTTATAAAAGCCAAACTTTTATGTGCAGTCTTAAATTTTTTAATCACTCTTATTATTTGCCTAATTTTTCAGCCGATATAAACTCGCAAACAACCTTTGGCAAATATTCGCTTGCATCAGTTCCCATGCTTAAAATAGTTCTTATTGCACTTGAACTAATGTGCACGAGTTCTTTTGGTGTTGGAATATAGATAGTTGTCATATCGCCATACATATCTCTATTAAACCTTTCCATTGTGGTTTCGTATTTATAATCGTCTATATCCCTTATGCCCCTAACGTTAACTTTAATGCCATTTTTCTTCATAAAGTCAACAAGCATCCCGTCAAAACTTGCAATTTCAACCTTTTTGTTGCCACCAACTGCAAGTTCTATCATTTTTTTGCGAGACTCTAGGTCAAACATAGGCGTTTTGTCTTGATTTACTCCAAGAGCAACAACAACCTTGTCAAACATCTCTAAACACTTTTCTATAACAAAGGTGTGACCTATTGTTATAGGGTCAAATGTTCCTGCAAAAACACAAACTTTCATTACTTTTCCTCTTTTTTAAAAAACGTTAAATGCACCCTGCCATACTTTCTTTTATCATAAACGACAAGTCCATCAATTTCGCCCTGCCACTCGTTTTCATCTTCGAAAATGACAATGCCATCATCGTTCAAAACTTGTCCACAATATAAAAGGCTGTCCTTTTTTTTGTCGCTTCTGTATGGTGGGTCTATAAAAATTATATCAAACTTTTTATCCGTTAAAGTTAAAAATCTAACAGCATCGCAGTTTGAAATAATATACTCATCATCGACTTTAAGTTTTTCTAGATTTTTTCTTAAAAGCGATATGCTGTTTTTTGATATGTCGTTAAATATAACGCTTTTTGCATATCTCGAAAGGGCTTCTATGCCCATTGCACCCGTGCCTGAGTAAAGGTCTAAAAACACGCTATTCGGCGTTTTATTTTGAACTATATTGAATAGGCTTTCCCTAACCCTATCAGCCGTTGGGCGAATATCATCACCACTAAACTCCAAAAGGGTTCTGCCCTTATATTTACCTGCTACTATACGCAAAATTATTCACCGTGAAGTCTTTTATGTGTATTTTTAATTTTATCTTGCCTTTTTTGCATTTTCTTTGCACCCAAATAATAAAACACGCCGTGTAAAATTATCAAGATAGGTGCTGAAATAAGCGTCCAATAATAAGAAGAATAAAGCACAATGCTATGTGCGCTTAAAAAATCTATATTAAAGAATCCAAAAAATACCATATAGAAAAGTTCAACTGCCTTTACTGCAATGTTGTTTGGAGTGCCAATAGCAAGGTCTAAAAGCAAAAATAATGCGAGTGGAATACACGCCATTGCCCCTGCGATAAAGCCTTTTCTAACGGAAAATTCATAATCTAAATCTAACTTATAATCATCGCCTGTTTGAACTATAAGTTCTCTAATTTTGTCGTTTGAAATGCGCACCATAAGTGCCTTTTCGCCATCTTTATAAGCGATTGCACAATAAATAAAAATGAACACGCCAAGATTTAAGGTTAAAAGCGCAAGCCTAGCCCATGGCATACCTTGAACTAAAAGTGCACCAGAACCTAATATGCCTGATGAAATTAAATAAACGACCATTAAAAAAAGCTTCTTAAAGTAAAACTTCATATTTTCACCTAATGTAAATAAATTTTTTGTGACCTTAACGAACACTTAGTTAAAATTTCATAACTAATAGTGTTATATTTTTTTGCAAGTTTGTCTGCATTATCCAAAATAAGAACGCCCCTTTTGGTTACCTCTGCCCTTTCTAGTGCAGATATATCCATGCACCTGTTGTTAAACTGCCCTTTTGTTTTTTGGCGTGGTAGTCCGTCTGCATAACCAAACCTAACAAGATAAAGAATTTTATCTTGACTTAACGCTAAATTTCCATATAGACAATTATCGCCCTTTTTTAAGGCTCTTTCTTTAACAAGTGGAGCATAGATTTTCATAATGGGCTTTACGCTGACAAGATTGCTAGCAAAAGGTTTGTATCCATACATTAAAATGCCGATTCTAACCATATCACTTGGAATTTTTGCTAAAAATCCACCACTTGCTGATAAATGACATATTGCCTTATTATTATAACCCTTAATTAAATTATTTGCAAGCAAAAATTTGTTTTGTATACTTTTTGTGCTTTTTTTATTTTCAGGACAGGGTAAATGTGAAAATAATCCATCTAAAACTAAATATTTAGAATCAGTTATTTTTTTTGCCAAAACTTCTAACTCATCTAAACTATCCACGCCAAGCCTATTCATGCCAGCGTTATATTTTATATGAATTTTAACACGCCTTTTTTGTTTTTTGCACTCTTTTTCTATTTTTATAACCTGATAAATACTATCCACACTTAAAGTTAGGCCATAAAAAACAGCTTCTATTAAATCACAAGGCATGGCTGGAGAAAGCACCAAAATATCTTTATCTATCCCACTTTGCCTAAGCCTGATTCCTTCTTGAACGATAGCAACGGCAAAATAGTCGCACTCGGTGTAAATGGCGTTTGCAATTTCACTTGCGCCGTGACCATACCCATCGGCTTTTACAACAGCACAGAATTTAACGCCTTTATCTAGTTTTGCCTTTATGTTTTTTACGTTTTGTCTTAATATGTTTAAGTTTATATACGCCTTATTTAACATACTTTTATTTTATGTAATCTAAAATAAAAAAAGTTCTTTATTTACCTTTTCAAAAACAAGAAAAGCCGACAAAACTTGTCGGCTTTAGTTGATGTTTTTTATTATCTATTATGAATTCTTTCTAATAAGAGCAACCGGTTTTTCCTTTATAATTTTTATTATAGGAAGAAGTGAAGAAACAAAGCCTGTTGCAAGGCTTACGCCAAGTATTATTAGAACTTGTCTTATGCCAAAAAGTGCAAAACTAATTGTCATGTTCATAATGTCTAAGATATACTTATTTACAAATATACCTCCCACATATCCAACAACACTTGCAAAAATGCCGTTTATAAGCGCTATTATCATGCTTTCAATGAGGAACATAATAAAAATGTTTTTACCCTTAGCCCCAAGTGCCCTAAGTATGCCAATGGTGTGCCTTTTCGAAGTGATACTTGTTGTTATATAGTTCATAAGCATAAACATTGAGAACACGATTATAATTAGCGAAACGTAAAGGAAAAGTTGTAAAAGTTGGTTTAAGAACTCTTCGTTATCTGCAAGCGATTCTATCATGCTGTTGTTATACCACCTAACCATAAAACCATCGGTATCAACTAGCATGTTGCCAAGAATTTCTGCACCCTTAGAATTATCTTTTAGTGCTGAAACTGCCCTAGAGTATATGCCTTGGTTTGTGCTTACACCAATTGATGACAATCCTTGACTTGATAATACGAGTGGGTCGTAACTATTCTCTTTAGCAAAAACAGACAAGTTGTCTTTATTTGTATCAAAATAAAAACCAACTATATAAACGGTTTTTATGTCTTCGGTTTTATCGCCAATAATCTTTGAAAGTTTTATGTTTTTGCGATACATGTTTGAAGTAAATTTATAATTAGTATCGTTATAAATTTCTTTCATAAATTGGAATAGTTCTTTTGTTTTTTCTCTTTTACCATCAACTGTTTTTTCGGCTAAAATAGCGTCTGTTATACTAATTATTTTTGCTTGATATTTTCCACCATTTTTGTAATATTCTTCATTGAAAAGTAGCCTTAAGTTATTTATGCTTACAAGTGCTTCGTTGCTCTGTAAACTTGGTGAACCTTGTGAAAAACTGTTGTTTTCTACATCTGCAAACATAATCGAGTCTAAACTATCAAATTCATTTATATTATAGTAATATGGACAAGCCGTTCTTGTTTGAGCCTTGCTTGCAACTGTTTGCGTTCCTACATAGTCGGTTTTATTGTAGTCGGCAAAATATGCTGTTTTTCTATTATAAGTCTCTCTTATATTTTGAACATATCCATCTGGCAAAAATAATGATAGATGACACCCAGAATTTATAAAGGTTATAAAGTCTTGGCTAAGAGCATACATTTGACCATCAGTTGCTTCTTTTAGTTTTGAATATTTTTGTGGAATATCCCCACAATCTATAATGGCAGAAATTACAAAAGTTTTTGTGTTAATCGTGCTTATGCCAAGCCTTGCACCTATAAGGTCACCAATGCTCTTAACATCTCTTTTTCCACCAAACTCTTCGGCGTTATTTATTTGCATATATCGAATTATATTTCTTGCCATATAAGAAGATATGCCAACGCCTTGATAGTCTTCGTCTTGAGATTTTAGGCTAGGATACTCTCCATATACTATTTCGTAGTTAAACTCTCTTGGCAAAATAAAATTATTAACTATTTCGCTTTGTTTGAACTCAACAATACCGTTAAACTCTTTATAGTAGTAGTCTCCACCTGTAGCCAAAGTGCCACTTACAGCCCTATCATTTATAGCGTGGCTTTTGTTAAAGTTTTCTCTTTCTTTTGTTCCATAAGCAAATTCTTGTTGGTCCTTAATATCGTATATTCCCCTAAAAGAATAGTTTGTTTCTTTGTTTAATTTATTTAATTGATTTTGCGAAAACTTGAACTCTGCATTATCATAGCCATAATTATTATACCCAGCATAAATAGACACCGTTTGATAGTTATCGCTATTTAAAAGGCTAATTAGCGCCCTTTCATCGTTAAAAGAGCCAACTGCATCAAACACGCCGAACACTGCAAATGCAATAATAGATAAAAGCACTGTAAATACAAGCCTTACAGGTTTTGATAAAAGCGATTTTAATCCAAGCCCTGCAACGCTTTTAAGTTTCATTTTGCTGTGGATAAACTTTATGCTTTCTTTGTTAGAGTTTTGGCTTTGTATCTCTTTTGTCTTTTCTTTTTGCTTAATGCAAATTTTTTCGGTTATGTTAATTTTCTTTCTTTCTTTAATTGCCTTAGCAAGTTTTTTTGTATCTTCCTCGCTAAGGTCAGAACCTGCCTTTACGACAAGTTCTTGTTCAAACTCGTGAACGACATCTGTAATTTCAATATCTCTTTGAGTAATATCTTCAACCACCTGTCCATCGACAAGCCTAATGATTCTGTCTGCATACTTTTCAGCAAACTCCATTTCGTGCGATACTACAACTATTAGTTTTTCTTTTGAAAGTTCTTTAAGTAGTGACATTACTTGCACGCCGGTTGCACTATCGAGCGCTCCCGTTGGCTCATCGGCAAGAACTATCTTTGGATTTTTTATTAAAGCCCTTGCAATTGATGCCCTTTGCTTTTGACCACCAGAAAGTTGATATGGTTTTCTTTTTTCATAACCACCGATTTCTACCGTGTTTAAAAGTTTTTCTATGTCTTCTTCTTTGGCTTTTTTGCCTTGAAGTTCGTTTGCTATGTCAATATTCTTTTCAATATTATAGTCGGAAAGCAAGTTGTATTCTTGGAATACAAAACCAACCAAGGTATTTCTATAACTATCATAGTCGCTTGGTGAAAATTCGGAAAATTTCTTTCCACCAACTATAATATCACCACTATCTAAACTATCAAGCCCACCTATAACATTTAATAGGGTTGTTTTACCACAACCACTTTTACCAACGATAAACACCAAACCCTTGTCATCAAACTTAATGCTGACATTGTTTAGGGCGTTGGTATCCCCTGCTTTTGTTACGTATTTTTTGCTTACATTTATAAGTTCAATCATCATAAACCTCTTTAAGTTTAGAAAGTTATAGAATACTCTTTATTATTTTAACATTTTTCCATACAAAAAGGCAAGCAAAAATGTTTGCTTGCCTTTCTTTAGTTTATTTAATTATGTATTATGCTAAAACATAAACAATGTTAAACACAAAATATGCTAGATAAATTGCAAACATCATAACGCCTTGTGTTCTTGTAAACTTTTTAAATATTAGCGTTGGGATAATACCTATTGCTATGATTAAAAGGGTTACAGGCATTGTAATAAACAAATGCAATCCAGAAACTAAAAGTCCAGACCCACCTACGATAAATACACTTAGTGGAAGAATAATTGCAAGGTCAATTGTGTTTGCGCCGATTATGTTACCAATGCTAAGACTTGCTTGACCTTTTTTAACTGCAATAATCATTGTAACAAGTTCTGGAAGAGATGTGCCTATAGCCAAAATTGTAACGCCGATAAGTGCTTTTGATAGACCTAACTTAATAGCAAGTTGTTCGGCATTGTTCCTTAACAAGATTGCGCCACCACCGATTGCGGCAGTACCTAAAATAAGTTTTAATAGGTTGATTGTAACGCTTTTTTTGTTTGCAACAGGCTTTTCTTCATCTTGAGATGCGCTTGCGTGTTTTTTTGCCGAAATAACGTTTTCAACAATAAACACTATAAAAAGAACGAGAAGTATTGCAGAGCCAATATAACCAAAAAGTCCGTTTGTGTTAAGTGAAATTGTTTTGCTTTCCATACCAAAAAGTGAAAAAGCAACAAGCAGACCCATAACAACCGTTAAAAGTATACCCTTAAACGCATAATCTTTTCTTTTGATAATAAATGGCTGAGCAATAAGTGCTATTGCCATAATTACACCCGAGTTAAACACAACCGAGCCAACGGCATTACCGATTGCCATATCAGGACTTGATTTTACTGAAATTAGCGAAACCACTATTTCAGGCAGGGTTGTTGCAACGCTAACTATGGTAGCACCGACAATAAACTTTGGTATGCCACTAACTTCTGCAAGCCAACTTGCCCCATCAACGAAATAGTCGCCACCTTTTATAATCAGCACCAAGCCAACCACTAACAACAAACATATAACTACAATGTTATCAGACATTTGTTTTTCTCCTTATAAACAACATGAAGCCAAATGTTTTGCTTGGCAAAGCATTTGGCTTCAACTTCTTTTGTTTTATTTATGCATTAAAGCCCTTTTAACTCAATTACCTTGGGCATTTGAGTTGTGCTTGTGCAGCAGCGAGTCGAGCAATTGGAACTCTGAATGGTGAGCATGAAACGTATGTCAAACCTGTCTTATGACAGAATTCGATTGTAGATGGGTCACCACCGTGTTCACCACAGATACCAAGTTTGATGTTTGGACGAGTTGTCTTACCAAGTTTAACAGCAGTTTCAACTAATCTACCAACACCGATTTGGTCGAGTTTAGCAAATGGGTCGTTTTCATAAATCTTCTTTTCATAATAAGCATTTAAGAACTTACCAGCATCGTCACGAGAGAAACCAAATGTCATTTGTGTTAAGTCGTTTGTACCAAATGAGAAGAATTCTGCTTCTTTAGCAATTTCATCAGCAGTGAGTGCTGCTCTTGGGATTTCAATCATTGTACCAACTTTATATGTGAGTTTAATGCCAGCGTTTGCAATGCATTCATCAGCAGTCTTAACAACTAATGCCTTAACATAAGCAAGTTCTTTGATTTCGCCAACAAGTGGAATCATGATTTCTGGAACGATGTTCCATGCTGGGTGCTTTTTGCTTACAGCAATTGCTGCACCGATAACTGCTTTTGTTTGCATAACTGCGATTTCTGGATATGTAACAGCAAGTCTGCAACCACGGTGTCCCATCATTGGGTTGAATTCGTGTAAGCCTGCGATTGTTGCTTTGATGTCTGCAACTGTCTTGCCCATTTCTTTTGCAAGTGCTGCGATATCTTCTTCTGCTGTTGGAACGAATTCGTGTAGTGGTGGGTCAAGGAAACGAATTGTTACAGGGTTACCTTCCATTGCTTCGTAAAGTGCTTCAAAGTCACCTTGTTGCATTGGAAGAAGTTTTTCAAGAGCCTTTTCTCTTTGTTCAACTGTATCAGAAACAATCATTTCTCTCATTGCTTTAATTCTGTCTGCTTCGAAGAACATGTGTTCTGTTCTGCAAAGACCGATACCTTCAGCACCAAATGAACGAGCTTGTTTAGCATCCTTTGGAGTATCAGCGTTTGTTCTTACTTGGAGTGAACGATATTTGTCAGCCCAATCCATAATTCTGCCAAAGTAACCAGAAATTGATGCAGGAACTGTTGGGATTGCTTCGCCATAAATGTTACCTGTTGAACCATCAAGTGAAATGTAGTCGCCTTCAACGAAAGTCTTTCCACCGAGTGAGAAAGTTTTCTTTTCTTCATCGATTTTGATTTCGCCACAACCAGAAACACAACATGTACCCATACCACGAGCAACAACGGCTGCGTGTGATGTCATACCACCACGAACTGTCAAGATACCTTGTGCATAGTGCATACCTTCGATATCTTCTGGTGATGTTTCAAGTCTAACGAGAATAACTTTTTCGCCTTTCTTTGTAACCCATTCTGTAGCATCTTCTGCAATAAATACAACTTTACCACAAGCAGCACCTGGAGATGCAGGAAGTGCTGAGCCGATAGGCTTAGCGTTCTTTAATGCCTTAGCATCGAATTGTGGGTGAAGTAATGCATCGAGTTGTTTTGGGTCAATCATAAGAACGGCTTGCTTTTCATCAATCATGCCTTCGTCAACTAAGTCGCAAGCAATCTTGAGAGCAGCAGCGGCTGTACGCTTACCGTTTCTTGTTTGCAACATAAAGAGTTTGCCATCTTCGATAGTAAATTCCATATCTTGCATATCTCTATAGTGGTCTTCGAGTTTAGCAACAATTTTAACGAATTGTTCATAAACTGCTGGATTTTCTTGTTTTAATTGGTCGATAGTTTGTGGTGTTCTAACGCCGGCAACAACGTCTTCGCCTTGAGCGTTCATTAAGTATTCACCATATAAACCTTTTTCACCTGTTGATGGGTTACGAGAGAACGCAACACCTGTACCTGAAGTGTTACCCATGTTACCGAATACCATTTCTTGTACGTTAACTGCTGTACCCCAACTTGCAGGGATATCGTTCATTCTTCTGTAGTAAATTGCTCTTGGGTTATCCCATGAACGGAAAACTGCCCTTACAGCACCAAAAAGTTGTTCTTTTGGGTCTTGTGGGAATTCAGCACCGATTTTTGCTTTATATTCAGCCTTAAATTGTTCAGCAAGATTCTTAAGGTCATCAGCAGTGAGTTCTGTGTCAAGTTTAACGCCCTTTTCTTCTTTCATCTTGTCGATAAGTTCTTCAAAGTATTTCTTACCAACTTCCATAACAACGTCTGAATACATTTGAATAAATCTACGATAAGAGTCATAAGCAAACCTTCTGTTGCCTGTCTTTTCAGCAAACTTTTCAACAACGATGTCGTTTAAGCCAAGGTTAAGAATTGTATCCATCATACCTGGCATTGATGCTCTTGCACCAGAACGAACAGATACTAAAAGTGGATTTGATAAATCACCAAACTTCTTACCTGTAATTTCTTCTAGTTTTGCAACGTATTCCATAATTTGTGCTTGAATTTCGCTGTTGATTTTTTCACCATCAGCATAATATTGTGTGCACGCTTCAGTTGTGATTGTGAAACCACGAGGAACAGGCATACCGAGATTTGTCATTTCAGCAAGGTTTGCACCCTTACCACCAAGCAATTCTCTCATTTGGCCATTGCCTTCACTGAATAAATAAATATACTTCATTTTTATCCTCCAAAGTATTTTGTTTTTATTTTTTGTCTTTTATATTCTTACAGCCTTTCTATTTTACTACATATACAAAAATTTTTCAACTATTTTATTAAATTTTTCGCATTTTTTACGCTCGAATAAAAATTTTTATATAAAAAATGTAACTATTCCTAATTTTTCTATATATTTTTTAACTATGTTAAAATATCATTTAGTTCTTTTAACGACTTAATATTTTCTTCCGTTCTATTTTTTATGTAATATTCAAGTAGTTTAAGTGCCTTTTTTGTGCCTTGATGTTCATCGGTTAAACTACCATCTTTTGCTTCTATTAAAGCGCTTAAAGTTATGCCGTTTATTTCTCTGCCTATGTTATCAAAGCATTTTTCACAAATAAAAGCACCGTTTCTATAATCAAAAAACGTTCTTTTTTCTATTTTGTTTTCGCAACAAAAACAGCCGTCTAGTTTTAAGCCGAAACCTTGATTTTCAAGTGCTAGCACCAAAAACTTAACGAGTGCCGATAAATAATCGTCGGTATAGGCAATTTCTTTTAGAGCATTTATGGTTAGCATAAACTCTTTTTCATCGACCATTTCTTCTTGATAAAAATGCTTGATAAACTCGGTTACAGTACCTGCACAAAAAAACTTTTGGATGTTTTCTCTAATAGGATAAAAACTATCTATAAGCGAAGCGCCGATTACCGTTCTTTTATCGCCCGATTTAGAAAAAATATATTCTGCAAAACAAAAAGGCTCGGCTGCAAATTTTAACTTTGCGCCTGCCTTTTTTACGCCTTTAATTTTAGCACAAACAACACCTTTATTTAAGGTGAAAATGTTTAATAACTTATCGTTTTCAGAAAAGTTTATCCCACTTAAAACTATGCCGTTTTGTTTTTCTTCCATATTTAACTCTATTTGTTAAGTTTTCTGTAAAAGAGATAATGTGAAGCAATGCCCGTCGTTTTAAAAAGTTCCCAAGCAACTTCGCCTATATCATCTTTTTTGTTGTTTTTTGGTTTTTGATTTTTTGCCATAAATTCCCCCAATACTAGTTTGTGTGAAATTTAGGCATATTATTCTTTTGTTTTAGGCTTTTATGCTAGTCATTTTTTCTACATGTTTTCTTCGCCATAGCCATATTCTTTCATAAGCCCAGCGCTATTTCGCCAATCTTCTTTAACCTTAATGTATGTGGTTAAGAAAACCTTTTTGCCCAAAAACTTTTCCATATCTTGTCTTGCAAAAGAAGAAACTTCTTTTATCGCCTTGCCACCCTTACCTATTAAAATGGCTTTGTGGTTAGGCTTTTCACAAACGATGTCAAGGTTTATTTCGTATGTATTGCCGTTTTCTCTTAAGAAAAATTTATTTATGATTATCGCCACGCCGTGTGGAATTTCTTTGTCAAACTTAAGTAAAATCTTCTCTCTCATAATTTCGGAAATCATAAACTTATATGACCTATCCGAAACGATATCTTCTTTAAAAATTCTTTCGCCCTCTGGAAGTTTAGAAAGAATAACTTTCAAAAGTTCTTTTAAGTTTTTATTTTTTCTTGCCGAAACAGGCACTATGTCTAAGCCTTCACTAGAGAGTTCTTTTAATTCGGAAATAAGCAAACTCTCGTTCATAATATCTGTTTTTGAAAGAACCAACACTGTTGGCACGCTCTGTTTAGCATACTTTTTAACAAGTTCTCTATCGGTATCGCTTAACCCTTCGTGCGCATCGATAACAAATAGCACAAGGTCAACGTCTTGACTTGCATCGGCTGTGGTCTTTTGCATAACCGAATTTAACAGGTTATCAGCCTTATAAATACCGGGGGTGTCCACAAAGGCAATTTGATAATCTTCAGTTGTTAAAATACCCAAAATTCTATCTCTTGTCGTTTGTGGTTTTGGCGAAACTATAGCCACTTTTTCGCCCACAAGCACGTTTATAAGCGTGCTTTTACCAGCGTTTGCTCTGCCTACGACTGCTACGAATCCACTTTTCATTATTTTTCCTTTTTCAATAGGTTTTTTCTTTAATTTTATTAGTCTTGTTTTTCTCTTGGATAAAGAACTTTCATAATTTCTTTTTCTTTTGCTCTCATCTCTAACTTATCTTCATCTGTCATATGGTCATAACCAAACAAATGCAAAAGTCCATGCACAACTAAATATTCCCTTTCTCTTTTTTCGCTGTGGCCATATTCTACTGCTTGTTCACGAATTTTTTGGTCACAAAGCACTATAGAGCCAAGAAAAATGTATTTGCCTTCAAGTTCAGTTTTACAATCGTTTGGCGTTAAGATTTTGCCTTTAATACCTTCCATGCTTGGATAAGATAAAACATCGGTAACACTATCTTTACCACGGGTTGTTTTGTTTAGGTATTGCATATACTCGCCGTCTTGAAAGATTATTTCTGCCTTAAAATAAGATTTTTGACCAAGCCCTTTATAAACTGCTTTTGCCACCTTTTTAAGTTTTGGATTTCTATCTAAACATTCTAAAAATATTTTTCCCATATCGTGTGCTCCTATACGCCCATACCATCAAGGCTTACTTTTGGATATTCTATTCTGCTGTGATATACACCTGTTAAATGGTTTACTACCGTGTGAATTATAATGTTAAGTTCGTTCAAAGTGATTTCGCACTCTTCAAACTGACCTAATTGCATTCTTTCGTTAACGATTTGTCTAACAACCTTTTTAACGTTATCTCTCGAACGGTCTTGAAGCGACCTTGCGGCTGCTTCACAACCATCGGCAATCATGATAATCGCTGCTATTTTTGTGCTTGGCTTTGGACCAGCATAACTATATTGAGAAAGGTCAACGTCGCCGTCAGTAAACTTTTTAGCCTTGCCATAGAAATAAAGAATAGGAAGCGTTCCGTGATGCTCTTTACAAACGTCTGCAATTTCTTTTGGCAAACGATTTTTCATAATAAGTTCATATCCATCTTGTGCGTGCGACCTAATAATGTTTGCAGATAATTCTGGCGTTAAGTCATCGTGTGGATTTTCGCCGTCGGCTTGATTTTCCTTAAAGAACTCTGGCCTTCTAAGTTTGCCTATGTCGTGATAATAAGCACAAGTTCTTGCAAGCAATCCGTCTTCTCCAATGGCTAGGGCACATGCCTCTGCAATGTTAGAAACAACTATAGAGTGGTTAAACGTGCCCGGTGCTTGTTGGATAAGTTTTTTAACGAGTTTAGCATTATGCTCAATGAGTTCTGAGAACTTAAAGCAAGACACCTTTTTAAATATTGCTTCAAATATAGGTAAAAGCACCATAAACACGGAAACTGAAAGTGGCCCTGATGCAGTTGCACAAATTAGGTCAACGACAACGTTGTCTGCCGCTTCAAGATGTTCTATAATTGTTATTGCAACGCTTATGAGTGATGGAAGCGCCACCAAAAAACTCATGAGTAAAAGTTTTAATCTTGAAAACACCTTATCTAAACAAAGCGATGCGATAACACCTGATGAAAAACCCATTATGAGCGATGGATATTTGCCTGTTTCCACATTTGCCGTAAACGAGTCGAACAAGAATATGATAATACAGAAAATTATGTTCATAAAAAAGGCTTTTCTTTTGTCGGTTAAAAATAGTGTTAGTAGCGCAACGAGTGCAAGTGGACGAAGGTATGTGTCAACATAATTGCCACTTGCAAAACATGCAACTAGTGAAATTTCTATTATTAAAAAGAGCATCTCTGAGTTTGCTGCGTTTCTAAGAAAGTTCTTATCTTCATATAGAAAATATAAAGCCATAACAGCAACTATCAAACTGAGCATTGTAAGAAACCTAAATGACGATGCAAGGTTTTTCAAAAAACTTGCGATATCATTTTTGCCACCCGACATACCATCTACATAAATAGTAAGCAAAAATAACCCACTTATTATAGCGATGTTTAGAACATAAACTAAAATGTTTAAGAATATGTCCCTGCCTGTCCAATCTTCGATTTTTTGTGATTTTGTTTTTAACATAATCTTTTCCTTTTATCCTGCATAAATTATATATCTATAGTTTAGCGTTGTAGTGTAAATATATGTATCTTGTTCTTTTTGGCATTTACAAGAAGCCCAAACGATATCTTTATCGTATGCCATTGCTTTTGCTAAGATTATTGCCTTTTGTTCTTGCCCAACTTCTTTATCTATATAGGTAAATTCTTGGCTAACTATTATAGAAACGGTTGCTATTACGTTTATTTTAACAGTTTGCTCTTTAATAGTCATATACCCATCGACAATAAGGTCACCTGCATTTACCTTATCGCCCACCTTTTTAACGGCAGTGCCACGATAAACCTTTATCCTTTCTATAACGCCACTTTCGTTGCTGGTTAGCGAATAAACGTTGCCTAAAAGCGTGTCGGTTTTGTCGGTTGCAAGCGCTAGGTCAAAACAAAGGGTATTGCCCTTTTTGGTTATCCCAACAAATGATAATTGAGGGCTTTTTGATAATATTTGGTCTTCTAATGTTTCAATATCTATATTAGAAAACCTTGTATATGGCTTTATGCCAACGCCGTTTAGATAGGCAAGCACTTCTTTTTCCAAAACACTTCCACTGCCCGAAAAACTAAAGCCATATATGAAATCGTTATAAAAATAACAAGACAAACAAAAAATTACTGCGCCCACCACTATACCTGCCTTTCTCCAAAGCATAAGAAGTGGCAATAGCACGCCTTTTTCTTTAATCTTTTTTATATTATAGCACAATTCTTTTGCAATTGCAAAAAATTTTGCACTTTCTTTTATTGAAACGCTAACTATCAGCCGTTTATTAGTAATTTTTTTAATATCGAATAGCGTTATGCCCCTATTTTTTGCAGAAAGCAAAAATCTATCAAGATTCAGCCCCTCTACCATATAGGTGGCCTTTACACCTAAAAAATTCTTTCCACGCTTATTATTTTTCCACAAATCACCACGTCTCCTAAACAATATTTTTTGATATAAAGGTCTTTGCCACCAACCTTTATTCCACCATTTTTTAATGACAAAATCACCTGTTCTTTTTCATAACTAACAATGCCTTTTACATTTTCAAAATACCCTGCACTCTCGCCAAATAAAACTGCACGATATGAGCACTCTATCGGCAGTTCGTTTTGACAAAAACAATCTTTTATATTATCAATAAACCCCATAGTCCCCCCTAAACATTTATTTATATGTATATGCGAAAATTTTGTAAATTAGATAAATGAATAATAAAAAAAGTGTGCAACTCACAAAGAATTACACACTTTTATTTTACGGATTTATTTAGTTAATATAGAGACCTATTAACCCCTATAGTAATTGATTAAACAGCCTTTAAGGATAATTTGCTTTTCTGCATCGGTTAAAGCATCCATTTTTAAGGTGATTTCTCTCTTGTTTTCGCCAAGGATAACTGCCTTAAATTCTTTTTTGCCACTTTCAATGCCTTTTTTGATATCTTTAATTAAGATATATTCATCGATAGCAAAGTCGTTTTTATCTGCTAAAAATGGTATCATACCCCAGTTGATAAGGTTGCTACGATATCTCTTTGTTGCATATTCAAAGGCGATGTTAGCCACGCCACCTAAAACTCTTTGGCAAGATGCTGCTTGTTCTCTTGCAGAACCATCGCCCGGTTTAATTGAGCAAACAACGCTTCCATAAGTTGTTTTATTTTCATCAAGACCGAGTTCGATTGGGAAAGCGCCATCTCTAACAGCCTTAGCCCTGCCAACATACATTGGGTCTTTTCTAGAAAGGGCAAACTCAGCGAGTTTAAGTGGGTTAGAACGATATGAAGATGTTTCGCCTGATGGGATAAGTTCGTCGGTTGTTGTTACAGGGTCGTTTAGAACTGATACAACTTTTAATAACAAATCATCTTTAAGTGCTTGCATCTTTGGCCAGTCTGCAATGTTTGGTCCGTAAACCAATTCTTTTTTAGCATCGCCACTATTTACAGCGTTAAATACTCTTGCCTTATAAATCTTGTTATCGAAACGATATTTTTTAACCTTATTTGAATATGCTTCGTCCATAGCAGAAGTGATAGCGCCACCGTTTTTAGCCGTTGCAGCAATACTTCTTGCGTCCATAAGAGCAACTGCAGAAAGTTGTCCGTTTGCAGGCTTGCTACCTTCTCTACTTTCAAAGTTTCTTGTTGTATGACGGATTGATAAGCCGTTGTTTTGTGGAACGTCACCTGCGCCAAAGCAAGGACCACAGAAAGCAGTTTTAATAACAGCGCCGTTTTCAATAAGTTTAGAGATATATCCGTTATCTACAAGACCTTTATAAACAGGTTGGCTTGATGGATACACATCTAAGGTAAAGTCGTTATTGTTGATTTCAGCATCGCCCAAGATATTAGATGCTTCTGAGATATTTTCATACATACCACCAGCGCAACCAGCGATAACGCCTTGTTCAACGTAAACTTTGCCGTCTTTGATTTTATCAACGAGTTTAAATTCGCCTTTTCCTTGTGGCAATAGTTTTTGTCCTGCTTCTTCGCACTCTTTTAATAGTTCATAAGGGCGAGATAAGAATTCACGGATAGTGTATGCGTTTGATGGATGGAAAGGAAGTGCAATCATAGGCTCTACCTTTGATAAATCAATAACGATACCCTTATCGTAATATGTGCCTTCTTCTGGGTTCATTTCCTTATATGCATCGGCTCTGCCGTGTTCGATATAGTATTCTTGAGTTTTCTTATCTGTTTGCCAAATAGAAGATAGACATGTCGTTTCGGTTGTCATAACGTCGATGCCGTTTCTAAAGTCCATTGAAAGAGTTTTAATGCCGTTACCAACGAACTCTAAAATCTTATTCTTAACAAAGCCTGACTTAAACGTTGCTTTAACTAAAGCGAGCGCCACGTCGTGTGGGCCAACGCCCTTTCTTAGTCTGCCTTTTAAGTTAACAGCAATGATTTCTGGCATATCTAAGTCGTAAGTTCTATTTAATAATTGCTTAACGAGTTCTGGTCCACCTTCGCCAACAGCGAGTGTACCGAGAGCGCCGTATCTTGTGTGAGAGTCAGAACCAAGTATCATTGCGCCACAAAAAGCACGCATTTCTCTCATATATTGGTGAATAACTGCAAGGTGTGGTGGCACAAATGCTCCACCATATTTTTTTGCAGCAGAAAGGCCAAACACGTGGTCATCTTCGTTTATCGTTCCACCAACAGCACAAAGTGAGTTGTGGCAGTTAGTTAAGGTGTATGGAATTGGGAATTTTTCAAGACCTGATGCCTTTGCCGTTTGAATTATTCCAACATAAGTGATATCGTGCGAAGTGATTTCATCAAACTTTACATTAAGTTTATTTGGGTCATTGCTTTGGTTGTGGCTTGCCAAAATTTTATAAGCCATACTGCCTTTTTTAGCATTATTATCAACGCTTTTTGCCCTTATAAGTTTGCCATTATTATAATAAACGCCATTACTGATAAGTTTAATCATTTTGTGTCTTCCTTTTTTTCTATAGTATTTTTAACAAAAAATATTATATAATATTAACAGAGATTTTGCAAGCAAACTTATAGAAAAACTGCACCAAAAAATTTATTTATCTATTGATTTTTGGTTTTTGTTATGTTACAATGGCCTAAAGGAAAAACCCATTATGAAAAAATTTAGATTTCAATATTCACCTATAGTTTGGATTTTAGTTAGCATAATTTTTGTTATGTGTCTTTTAGGCTTTATATGGAATATTTTTAATTTAACCGAATATAACCCTTTAAACACTTTTAGGTTTGTTTCGTATATACTTCTTGCCGTTATAACTTTTGGGCTTACTATTTTTTCAATAAGCCTTTTAGTTTTTGGAAGATACGTTATTAAAAATGGACAACTTTATACATATTTTGGGTTTGTTCGTTCTAAGATAAATATTGGTGATATCGTTTGCATAACGCATTTTAAAAAGAGCGATAAACTTGTTATTTATTTAAAAGAGCAAAGTTATAGCGTTATAGTTATCTCTAAGGATAATTATAACAATTTTGTGCTTGCTTTAAGAGAGCAAAATAGAGAAATTTTATACGATACTAAGATAGATGGTGAAGACTGATACTTTTAGGCTTTTTAAGACTTTTTCTAAATCTACCTTAGCAAAAAAGGTAGATTTTTTTATTGCTAAAAAAGGAGAAAAATTATGACTGAACAAATGCAAATTCTTTATGAAAGACTTTCCTTTTGTTTTGAAACGAGAAAGTTTGCCGATTTAAGAATACTCCTTCTTGACATGGAACCCGTTGACATTGCACTCTTTTTAGAAAACAACCTTGATGAAAAAGAGCAGATAATGTTTTTTAGGCTTTTACCGAAAGAACTTGCAAGCGACGTGTTCGTTGAGTTTGACACTAGCACACAGCAAAGCCTTATAAAAGCATTTTCGGATAAGGAACTTAAAGAAGTTATCGACGATATGTTTCTTGATGATACGGTTGACATCATTGAAGAAATGCCTGCAAACGTGGTAAAGAGAATTTTGATGAATGCAAGCCCCGAAGATAGAAAGCAAATAAACGAACTACTTGAATATCCTGAAGATTCGGCTGGCTCTATTATGACCACCGAGTTTATATCCTTTTCGCCATCGACCACAATAGAGTCTGCTTTTGATAAGATTAGAAGAACGGGCTTAACCAAAGAAACCATTTACACTTGCTATGTTGTGGATAGAAAAAAGCGCCTTTTAGGTGCAGTGTCCGTTAAAGATATGCTCCTTGCCGAAAAGAACACTATAATTGCCGATATTATGGACTCTAATGCCGTTGTGGTGAATACGCTTGACGATAAAGAACAAGTTGCTCTTATGTTTTCTAAATACGATAAACTTGCCTTACCTGTAATCGACAAAGAAGGCTGTTTGGTGGGTATCATAACGGTTGACGATGCCGTTGACGTTATTCAAGAAGAAGCAAGCGAAGATATCCAAAAAATTGCAGCAGTACTCCCTAACGAAAAACCATACCTAAAGCAATCTATATTTAGCATTTACAAGGCAAGAGCGCCTTGGCTTATTTTACTTCTTATAACTTCTACATTTACGAGCATAATTTTATCAAAATATGAAAGTTCTTTAGATGCCATAATGTATGCATTTGTACCTATGCTTATGGGCACGGCAGGAAACGCTGGTGGGCAAACTTCGGTTACCATTATTCGTGCCATTGCCGTTCGTGATGTTGAGTTTAAGGATATATTTAAGGTCATATTAAAAGAACTTCTTGTGTCCATTGTGCTTGGAATTACCATTTCCCTTATTTGCTTTGGAAAAATTATGCTTATCGATAGACTTTATAACGATATTTCTATGATGAGAGCATCTGTAATATCGCTTGTTTGTGCCATCAGTATAATCATGGCAAAACTTGTTGGCTCAATACTGCCACTACTTGCGAAGAAGATTAAACTTGACCCAGCAGTTGTTGCAAGCCCACTTATGACAACAATAGTCGATGCCTTATCTCTTATAATTTACTGCACTATTGCTATTGCAGTTTTATAATTTTTAGAATAAGAAAAGCCACCAAGTTCGGTGGCTTTTTTCTTATTAAATTTTTTCTAACTTTTTTTGAAATTCGGCTATTATTTCATTTATAAGTTTCTTTTTTGCATTTTTTATTATGTTATCTATATCTAACAACTGCTGTTTGCTTTCTATATAATCTTTGAAATTATTTAAGTTTTCCACACACACCCCTACCGGACGCCCTGTTTTAGGTGGCTGACATGGCTTTTTCCTTCCATAATGAATATCTAAAATTTCTTCTACCAAAACACTTTTTCTTAAAGCAGTTGGCGCTCTAACACCAATTTCTCTTCCAATAGTTCTTAAACTATGAATATTTATTTTTAGCAGTTCTTCTTTTTTATATTCCATATTCTTTCTCCTAAAATAAAAAATGCGCCAACCGAAGTCAGCGCATCAAAATGCAGACTCCGATAGTCGCCAAACTAACATGCAAAATGAATTAACACTTATACACTTGGAATCTGCACTTTTACAAATTCATATGTATAAGTATTACAAGACCAAATAGTCTTATAGCATTTTGCATTTATAAAGTTAGTTTGGCATAATTAGTATAACACATATAAAATTTTTTATCAAGGATTTTTTACAAAAATAAAACTCGGCTTTTTTGCCGAGTTTATTTTAATCGAGTTTATTTTAATTTTATTTATCTTACAAAATAAACGATTAGGTTTGCAAGGCTTATTAGCACCAAATAAACACTAAACCATTTATAGTTTGCTTTTTTAATAATCTTTAGCATGAATTTAATTGCTATGTATCCAGAAATCATTGCCGTTAACACGCCGAGTACGAGTGGAACAACATCTATTCCGATTGCACTGCCACTTGTTACAAAGTCAAGTCCTTCTAATAAAACTGCTGCTAAAATGATTGGAATGCTCATAAGGAAAGTAAAGTTTGCATTATGAGTTTTATCAACTTTTGCAAGGTTTCCTGCCGTTAAGGTTGAGCCACTTCTTGATATCCCAGGAAACACGCCAACTGCCTGACCACAGCCCATGATAAAGGCAGTTTTTGAGTTGATTTCATTTGTCATTTGTTTCTTTTTTGCCCATATTTCAGAGAAAATCATTTCCCCTGCCGTGAACAAGAAAGGTATTGATAAAAGCCAAATATTCTCTGCAAAAAGTGTGTCAAGGTCGATAACTTCTGAAAAAATTATTCCTAGAATTCCTGCAGGTATGGTTGCCAAAACCAAACAGCCAAATAACTTAAATGGTTTTTTGAAAATATCTAAAACCTGTTTCCACAAAACGATTATAACAGGAATTAGTGTGCCTAAATGTAGCATAACGCTATAGAAAATAACGTTATCTTCAATGCCAAACCAGTTAGAAAGCAAAATTAAGTGTCCACTTGATGAAATAGGTAAAAATTCTGCAAAGCCTTGAACAAGACCTAAAACTATCGCTTGCCAAATTTCCATATTATCCCCCCCCCTTTACTTTGATAAAAGTTTTATAAATTCCTTAACGGCAAAAGTTAAGTTTTTATCTTTTGGAAGTGCTAGCCCTATCGCCCTTGTTGGAAGGGTTGGGTTGGTTTTTATTTCAATTAAACTCTTTTCTTCGTTTAGTTCGTGACTAACAAACTCTCTTGGAATACACGCAATACCTATGCCGTTTTTAGCGAGCATGCACATTAGTTCTAAACTTGCAAGTTCAATTTCTGGGTGCAAGTGTATGCCCTGTGAGTGTGCAAAACTAACAATTGCTTGCCTTGTTGCAGTTGAAAGTTCTAGCATTAAAAGTGGATAGTCTTGCAATCTTTTAAGGTCAACCACACCGTCCGTTAATTCCTTAAACTTATCACTGCACACAAAGGTATCGTGAAGTTGCATAACGGTGTTAGATAAATTTATCTCGGTATCATCGATAGGAAGGTTTACAAAGCCGATATCCCCCTTGCCAGCCTTTAAAAGTTCTATCGTTTCACTTGAAGTGCAGTTTTGAAGCACTAAGTTAACATTAGGATATTTTTCATGATATTTTTTTATGTAAGGAAGCAAAAAGTGCGTGCTAACCGTGTCTGATGCACAAATTCTCACCATGCCCGTTGCCGTGTCTTTAAGTTCGGCGTATTTACTTTCTGCTTCATCAAAAAGTTTAAGTGCCTTTTCAACTGTGTCAAATATTTGTCTGCCACCCGTTTCGGTTAGTTCCATACCCTTATGCGTTCTGTTAAAGAGTTTTCCACCGAGTTGGGTTTCAAGTTGCTTTATGGCTTGAGATACGGCTGGTTGAGAAATAAAAAGTTCTTCAGCCGCCTTTGTTAAACTGCCACACTTAGCAACAACATAAAACACCCTATAAAGTTCAAGGTTTACCATTTTCTCCCCCTATTTGCCCACACAAAATTTAGAAAATATGTTGTTTATAATGTCTTCGGTTGCCGTCTTGCCAGAAATTTCTCCAAGAGCATCCCAACCGTCTTTAATGTCTATTGATAAAATATCAAGTGGCACTTTGTCAATGTTGTTTAAGGCTTGGGTGAGTTTTTCCTTTGCCCTTGAAAGTGCTTCATAGTGCCTTTCTTCACATAAGAAATCCCCGTTTAAATCTATGCCACTGCCAATGGTTTTTTGATATAAAAGTTCTTTTAACTTATCTAAATTTTGTTTTTTAAGTGCAGAAATGCAAATGTCGGCAAAATCGCACTTTTTACCATATTTATCAACCTTGTTTTGTGCCACGATAGCGTTTTGACCTTTTATAAACTCATAAATCTTTTGGTCATCTTCATCAATAGACGCTCCATCTACAACAAACAAGATAACGTCGCTTTCTTTTAATATTTTTTTAGATAGTTCAACACCCAAACTTTCAACCTTATCGTCGCTTTCCCTAATACCTGCCGTGTCAGAGAAATTAAATCTAACGCCATCGATATCAATTGTGCCTTCAACTATATCACGAGTTGTTCCTGCAATGTCCGAAACGATAGCCTTATCATAACTAAGAAGAGCATTAAGGAGCGAACTTTTGCCTGTGTTTGGTTTGCCAACGATGGCTACCCTAACGCCGTTTTTAAGCGACCTGCCCGTTCTATATGTTGCCCTTAAACTTTCAATTTTTTCTATGACTTGCTCTAAAGCACTTTTTACATTTTTTGTAGATGTAATCTCTAAATCTTCTTCTGGAAAGTCCATGTCGGCATCAATTTCGCTTAAAGCATCTAAAATAATGTCTTGAAGCGAATTTATTTGGCTTGTTAGTTTTTCTCTATAAAGATAATACCCTGCCTTAACCCCACTTTCACTTTCGCTATTTATCATGTCGATAAGCCCTTCTGCAGAAGAAAGTGAAAGTTTTCCGTTTATAAACGCACGCTTAGTGAACTCGCCGTTATTAGCAAGCCTTGCACCGAGCGATAAAACCTTTCTAAGTATTCCTTTAGAAATTGCAACGCCACCATGAGAGTGGAATTCCACCACATCTTCACCTGTAAAACTCTTTGGCCCTTTAAAAAACACACAAAGGCCGTGGTCAAAAAAACCATCAGCCTGAATTTCGCCAACATACATTTTATTTGGCATAAAGTCTAAAACCCCTGTTTTGCCAAGTGGCTTAAACATTTTACTCGCTATCTCAAGCGACTTTTTTCCACTTATTCTTATAACTGCCACGCCACTTGCTACAAGTGGTGTCGATATTGCAGAAATTGTATCTAAGGCCATAATTTACCTGTTTTTTTGCACTTTTGTGCTTTTATAATTTTTATCTTTCCTTTTAACAAGTTCTAATTATCAAACTCATCAAAAGGGTCTTTGTTTTTTGCTTTTTTATCAGCAAACTCTTCAAAAGGTTCGCTTGGTTTTTTGTTTTTCTTGTCTTCAAAATCTTCAAATGGTGAGTCTGGTTCTTTTGGTCTTTCAGCACCACCTTGTGTGCCATAAGGATTGCCATATCCCGTGCCGTATGGGTTGCCGTAAGGATTTCCATAAGGGTTTCTATACGCGCCGTATCTTGCACGCAAATATTCATTATAATCAATAGGATTTTTCTTTCTTATAACGAAAACAAATATTGGGAAAAGTCCAGACACAAAAATTGAAAGAAGAGAAATAAGCATATAGTGTTGTGGCCAGAACTTTCTAAATAAAGCAAAGTAAACAGAAACGGTTATAAATATACTAGCCAAGTCAAAAATTGATGAAACATAATATATGATGTCTAGTATTTGATATAGCGTTCTTGCTTGCATGCCAAATGGATAAATTTGTTTTTCTACAAAAAAACTTGTTCCCATATAACGAATTAACGAACTGCCTGCTTGGGCGCTTGTGCCAACATAAATGGTTTCTCCCCTTATAACAGCATATTCAATTAAAGGGAAATATAATAAGAAATAATAAACGAAAGTTAAAACTTCTGCGATAGAAAAGCCTACGCACATAATAACGGCAAGATTTTGCATTGGTTGACTAAAAAATCTTGCATTTCCCACCAACTTGCAAGCAATAAACATCCATACACCAGGAATCCAAGCAAGAAAGGCTTTTCTTACCCCTTGTTTTTTTGCAAGCACATATAACCCTATCGAGCGCAACAAATAAAGCGCCACATAGATGGCAAGCGCTATACCTAGCCCCGACCAAATATGCCAATCTTGAATAGAAATTGTATTAAATTTACTTGTGCCGACAATGGCATTAAAAGTAGTTGTCATTAAAAACTCCTTCCCCAAAAAATTCTTTTCAATAAACTTTACCGATATATTATTATACTTTTTCTAAAATTTTAGTATGCACGAGCGAAAATAACTTTATGTGTTGCCTTTTTGCCACAAATAGCACAAGTTTCAGGCACGCCTTCTTCGTCGCACATAACTCTTGCAGTTGCAGATGCATATTCTTTAACCTTGTCTTCACACTCTCTACAACCACACCAGCCAGCCTTAACAAAGTTCTTATTTTCAACACCAGCCAAAATTCCGTCTAGGCTGTCTGCTTCAACAACCTTTTTGTCTCTGTTTGCTTTTGACTTGATGAACATATCCTTTTGAACAACGTCTAAAAGTTTAGCGATTTCTTCGCCAATGTTATCTAATGACATAGCGTTCTTCTCAAAGTTATCTCTTCTTGCAACCATTGCTTGATTGTTTTCGATATCTCTTGGACCAATTTCAATACGCACAGGAACACCTTTCATTTCCCACTCGTTAAATTTCCAACCTGGGCTCATATCACGAGTATCAACTTCGGCTCTAATGCCAGCCTTAAGTAGTGCACTTTCAAGTTCTTTTGCCTTTTCGATAACGCCACCCTTATGAGTTGCAATAGGAACGATAATAACTTGGATAGGCGCAACCTTTGGTGGAAGCACCAAGCCCCTTTGGTCGCCGTGAGCCATAATGATAGCACCTATCATACGAGTTGATGTACCCCAAGAAGTTGTATATCCGTGCTTTTCTTTGCCGTCTTTATCTAAGAACTTAATGTCAAATGCTTTTGCAAAGTTTTGACCAAGATAGTGACTTGTTCCTGATTGTAAAGATTTGCCGTCAAGCATCATTGCTTCTAAGCCGAAAGTTGCGTTTGCACCAGCAAACTTTTCTTTATCGGTCTTTCTGCCTGTAAATACAGGGAGCGCTAAGGTTTGTTCCATAAAATCTTTATAAACCTGAAGCATTCTCATTGTTTCTTCCATGGCTTCTTCTTCAGTTGCGTGCACGGTGTGGCCTTCTTGCCACAAGAATTCACTTGTGCGAAGGAAAGGACGTGTTGTTTTTTCCCAACGCATAACGTTACACCATTGATTCATGATAACAGGTAAATCTCTGTAAGACTGAATCCACTTTGCATACATTGTGCCGATAACAGTTTCACTTGTTGGACGAATGGCAAGTGGCTCTTCAAGTTTAGCACCACCGGCGTGAGTTACGACAGCAACTTCTGGAGCAAAACCTTCAACGTGCTCTGCTTCTTTTGTGAAATAACTCATAGGAATTAAAAGTGGGAAGTAAGCATTTTTAGAACCGGCTTCCTTAAATCTTCTATCCATATCTTTTTGGATATTTTCCCAAATAGCATAACCATAAGGGCGAATAACCATAGTACCCTTAACAGGGCCATAGTCAACGAGTTCAGTTTTTAAAACGACGTCAGTATACCATTGTGCAAAGTTTTCATTGATGTCTGCAATTTGCTTAACGAATTGTTTTTCGCTCATAAATTTTTCTCCGTGCATAGTTTTCCATTATAATATATTTAATTATAACAACAAATGCAAAATTTATCAAGTTTTTTTCTTTAATATTATAGAAAAAGGCTTGAAAAACAATTGAAATTAAGTTATAATATACATTGTAATATGATTAGGCTGTCTAAACAAAAGAAATTAGGCGAAAAATAGTCTATCTAATTTTAGGAGGATTTATTATGCAAGATGCAAAACAACTTACCGTAAATGCGATAAGAGTGCTTTCAGCAGAAGCAATCCAAAAGGCTAATTCTGGTCACCCAGGCTTGCCACTTGGCGCTGCTCCTATCGGCTATGCGGCATTTACTAACATGACTTTTAACCCAAAAGATACTGCTTTTGACAATAGAGATAGATTCGTTCTCTCTGCTGGTCACGGCTCTATGCTTGACTATGCTCTATATTATCTTTTTGGTTTTGGCTTAACAAAAGAAGATATTATGAACTTCCGTCAACTTGGCTCTAAAACAGCAGGTCACCCAGAATATGGCGTTTGCCCTGGTGTTGAAACAAGCACAGGTCCACTCGGTCAAGGTATTGCTAACGCTGTTGGTATGGCTATTGCTGAAGATTACCTTGCAACTAAATTTAATAAAGAAGGCTTCCCTATCGTTGACCACTACACTATTGCTCTTTGTGGCGATGGCTGTATGCAAGAAGGTATCGAAAACGAAGCAGCATCACTTGCTGGCGCATTAAAACTTGGCAAACTTATCGTTTTATATGATGATAATGATATTACTATCGAAGGCAACACCGATATTACTTTTACTGAAAATGTTGGCAAACGTCACGAAGCAATGGGTTGGCAAGTTATCAATGTTAAAGATGCTAACGACCTTGGCGCATTAAACCGTGCTATCAAAAAGGCTAAGGCTGAAAAGGAAAAACCATCACTTATTATCATTAAATCTGAAATCGGTTATGGCTCACACTTAGTTGGCAAAGCAAGTTGTCACGGCGCTCCACTCGGTGAAGAAGGCGTTCAAACATTAAAAGACAACCTCGGTTGGACTTCTGCTCCATTTGAAGTTCCAGAAGAAGTATTCAAACACTGCAAGAAATTCGGCGCTAAGGGCAGAAAGGCTCAAAGGGCTTGGAAAGAAATGTTCAAAGCATATAGCGAACAATATCCAGAACTCGCTAAAGAATACGTTGCATGGAAGAAGAAAGAACTTCCTGACCTTAAGGCTATCGAAGAATTATGGCAATTTGAAAAAGACGATGCTTCAAGAGGCTATAGCAACACAGTTCTTAATAAACTTGCTAAATATATCCCAAGCCTTATCGGTGGCTCAGCAGACTTAGGTCCTGCAAATAAATCTACAATGAAAGGCCGTGGCGATTATCTTCCAAACGATAAGACAGGTTCAAACATGCACTTTGGTATCCGTGAACACGCAATGGCTGCTATCATAAACGGCATGTACTTACACGGTGGTTTAATTCCATACTGCGCAACATTTGCTGTTTTCTCTGACTATATGAAGAACGCAATGCGTATGTCAGCACTTATGGAACTCCCTGTAATCTATATCTTATCACACGATTCTATCGGCGTTGGCGAAGACGGACCTACACACCAACCTATCGAACACTTAGCAGGTTTAAGAGCAATGCCAAACATGAAAGTTTATCGCCCAGCAGACGGCAGAGAAACAACAGCAAGCTGGATTGATGCTATCACAGGTAAAGAACCATCTTGTATCGTTGTATCTCGTCAAACACTTCCAATGCTTGACGGCACAGGCGACAAAGCGTTCAAGGGTGGCTATATCCTTTGTGACAGCACAAAGAAAACTCCAGATGCAATTTTAATTGCAACAGGTAGTGAAGTTAACCTTGCAGTTTCTGCTAAGAAAGTTCTTGGCGAACAAGGAATCGATGTTAGAGTTGTTTCAATGCCTTGCGTTGAAGTATTTGAAAAACAATGCGAAAAATATAAAGAAAGCGTTCTCCCTAACGCAGTTAGAAAGAGAGTTGCTATCGAAGCTGGCTCACCAATGTGTTGGTATAAATACGTTGGCATGGACGGAAAGATTATAGGTATGGAAACGTTCGGTGAATCTGCACCTGCTGGCAAGTTATTCGCTAAATACGGCTTTACAGTTGATAACGTTGTAAATGCAGTAAACGAACTTGTTAAATAGTTTTAACTAAATAAATAACAAAAAAGGCTAACAAACTCGTTAGCCTTTTTTAATCTAAAAGTAAGGTAATATTATGTTTAAATTTGATAGATTATTTATAACGATGGATAAAAAGGGTGTTTCAACTTATAGGCTTAGAGAAGAATGTGGCATAGATAGTAAAACCGTGCGTAGATTAAGGGCAAACCAAAATATCGAAATGAAAACCCTTGATAGAATTTGTGCGTTTTTAGACTGCAAAATAGAAGATATTGTTGAATTTATAAAAGATTAAACTGATTTTAAAAATAAAAAAGCGAGAGAAAAAATCTCTCGCTTTTTAGTTTTAGTTTTTAATTAAACGATTTTCTTAAATTTGTTAAGAATACCAAATGCCCCACCAAGAATAGCAATAACACCATAAAGGATAGCACCGATACCTAAATCAAGTTCGCCATATGTATCAGCAAATTTCATTGTTCTTTCCATAGCGCCTGAATAAACTAAATCTGTACCAACAGTTAAGAGCAATAACATGCATACGCCTGCAACAGCAATACAAATAGCACCGATGAAATCAAAGTTCTTATCTTTAATAAAGATAGAAGCAACTGTAAGTGCGATACCAGCAACTAATGCGATGAAAGAAATCAAACCTGTGATAGACATACCACCTGTCATTTTCAATGTGCCAACAGGTGTTGCTTGAGATTCGTTCATACCAAAGATAATGTCAAACAATTTGATTTCGCCTTCAACATCAGCGATAGGTGTTAAAGCAATACCTAAGATTAAAGCAAGTACTGCTGCGCCTGCAACGATGATTGCAAGCAAGTTCTTTTTAATAAATTCCATAACCATCTCTCCTTTTCGCAAATAAGCCAACAAGCGAGATTCTGCGTGGTTTAGCACGCAGAAGAGCCATGGCTCTTGCTTAAAAATTTTTGATATTTTAATTTTACACCTATGAAAAAATTTTGTCAATAGGTTTTTAAAATTTTTGTCGAATTTTATCAAATGTTTTTTTGCCAAATTTTGTAAACACAATATATATAATATGCAAATTTTTTTATTTTGTTAAAACAATTTAAAATAAAAAAAGCGAGAATACAATTTTTTCGCATTTAATTTTGTTAAATACCATGAATTTTTATCTTTAATTCTTATCTTATTAAATTTTTTTCTTCGATGAATATGCCTATAACCCCACCGACTATTGCAGTTATGCCATAAACAACGGCACCTGTGCCAAGTTTAAGGTTATATACGTTAACAAAAGTTCTAAAATCATAGCGATTACCAGCAACCATCACTTGCGTGCCCATATTAAAAAGCAATAGCATTAACACGCCAGAAACAACCAATAAAACAGCGCCATAATAATCTAAAGCACTTTTTCTAAAAAACATAGAAAGCACTGCAAGAACAAAGCCAACCCCTAGTGAAATAATGGAAATTAAGCCTGTTATAGACATTCCACCATTTAAGGTTGCACTTGCCAAAGTGCCTTTACTATTAACCTGAATTGTTGCGTTTCCAAATATTAGGTCTAAAGTGTTGATACAATACTTTTCATCAGTAGCACTGCCAGAAATTCCGTTAAGCACAAGCACAAACACAAAAGCCAAAATGCTTGTTAGTATCACCACTAACGCAAAGAAATTTTTTCTAATAAAATTCATTATTTTTTTCTCTATAGTTTTTATGCCAAGCCCTGTTCGGCTGTCTTTAAGTTTAATTCGTTTAGTTCTTTTAGTTTATAGAACTTGCCTTTTTTAGCCATAAGTTCAGCGTAAGTGCCACACTCAACCATTTCGCCTTGCTCCATAACCACAATTCTATCTGCATCACGGATTGTCGAAAGCCTATGTGCAACGATAAAGGTCGTTCTTCCCCTAATAGAAGATGCTATCGCCTTTTGAACATGATATTCTGAAATATTATCTAAAGCGCTTGTGGCTTCATCGAGTATTAAAATTTTTGGGTTTCTAATAAGCGCCCTTGCAATAGTTATTCTTTGGCGCTGACCACCCGAAAGTTTGCCACCATGCTCGCCCACTTGCGTTTCTAAGCCGTCTGGCAATTCTTTTAAGAATTCGTGTAGGTTTGCCATTTCTACAACCCTATCTAAGTCTTTTTTAGTATATTTTTCTATACCATAAGTGATGTTTTCTTTAATAGAGCCTGTAAAGAGAATACTATTTTGTGGCACGACTGAAATGTGGTGGCGATACTTAGATAAATCTAGGTCGGTTATAGAATTATCGTCAATCATAATCTTTCCACTATTTGGCATCATAAACCCGATAATCAAGTTCATAAGCGTGCTCTTTCCTGAGCCAGACGAACCAACAACGGCAATGCACTCACCCTTTTTAACTGCTAGGTTAAAGTTATGAACAACATCTTGGTCGCCATCAGGATAGCAATAACTAACGTTGTCAAAAGTGATGTTTCCTTCAATTTCAGGGATATTTTTTTTGCCCATGCTCGTTTCAACATCGGTTGCGTTCATTATTTCAGAAACAGAGTTTAAGGCTTCAGTTCCAGATGCTATTGCAGGAATAAGGTTTGTAAGCGAAGTTACAGAGTTGCTTATTTGGTTAAACATAGACTGATATAAGATTATATCACCCACACCGATTACCCCTTGCAAAGCAAGAAAACAGCAAAATACAACGCAAATTGCGCCTAAGCCTGCATTTACAACATACACCCAAGACCCAAAGTTGGCTGTTTTTTTATCTACTTCAAACCCTGAACCAGCAAGCGCCTTAATAGTTTTGTTAAAATGCGTGATTTCCGTTTGCTCTAATCCGTGCGATTTTGTTACGGGAAGCATTTCAAGCATAGTGCTCATTTTGGCACTTAAGTCTTCGGTTTTTATTCTGTAATCTCTATATATTTGCCTTAATTTCTTTCTAAAGAAAGTTCTAAGCAATACGTTAAACGGAATAACGAGCAAGAAAAACAATGCAACAACGCCGTTTTTATAAACTGAAATTGCCGTGGCTATAATAATATTTATTATGCAAAGCAACACTCCGTTCATAAAGTTTGAAAGTAGCATATCAATAGACTCGGTATCTTTTAAGAACTTTGACTGAATTCTGCCCGACTGAATATCTTTATGGTATGTAATCGATAAATGTTGAAGTTTTCTAACAACCGATGCTTTAATGCCAGCGCTAGTACGCCTGTTCATTTTGCTAACAACACGATATCTTGCAATGGTTGTTGGGTTGTTTAGAACTATTAAAAATAAAATAATCCCCGTTCTAATCAATATATATTCTATAAGCGCTGGGGTAACCCCAACACCCACTTGAATTGCATTTACAACGGTGTTGATTATATCTGCCGTTAAAATAGGCGTTACCCAAACAGGCAACATTTGAAACAAATAAATAAGTATTGAAAGCGCAATCGAACCCTTATTTAGCATTAAAATTTTGCCAAAAAATCCTTTGTTTTTTGGTTTTTTATTTTCCACATCGTTCTGCTCGAACAAATGGTCATAGTCAGGAATAAAATCGCCCGTTCTACTAGTGTTTTTTTGCTCGTTTTCTTTCATAACTCGCCCTTTTAGAAATTCGACAATATTAAAGGCTTTAACAATTTTATTATTAGTCAAAGCCTTTCTTAATTTAGTTTAGCACACTTACATATGCTTGTCAATGTTTTTGTGTTTTAAGTTCATACTTTCTTGTAGCGATTTTACTCTCTTTCTAAAAACTCATAGAGTTTTTTAATTCCCTCTTCAATATCGTAAAGCGTCTCGTTAAAATCACCCGTCCAATAAGGGTCTGCAACATCTCTTGGCTGGTCGGCATAATCTAATAGTTTTGTGCATTTATTTTCTTTATCATGCCCAAAAATTCTAAGAATGTTTGTCATGTTTCTACTATCCATACAAACAAAATAGTCAAACTTATCATAATCGCTTCTATCAAGTTTTTCAGCACGCTTTCCTGAGCAGTCTATCCCCCTTGCATTTAGAATTTTTCTCGTGCCATAATGCACGGGATTATAAAGTTCTTCACTACTCGTTGCCGATGAACGGATAAAATAATCTTTTTCTTTGCCTTTTTCTTTAACGAGTTCTTTCATTAAAAACTCTGCCATAGGCGAACGGCATATATTTCCGTGACAAACGAACATAATCTTTTTCATAAGTTTTTTCCTTTGCTTTTTAGATTACTTTATAATTATTTTAACACAAAACGCTTATATTAGCAATATAAATTGCCACCTTTCCCTAGATTAGTTAAAATGAACGCATCTACCAGACATAGCATCTTGAAACATTATGTAGTAGCCGTCCCCAAACATATCAAACACCGAAAGTGGAATAAAAGACGCATAACCTTCAAGTGCTTTTGGTGGAGTTTTTTTGTATCTAGATGGCACGCCATAGCATATATATTTTTCTTTTGACTTTTCAAAAATCAAGCCTACCACATAAAACTTGTCTTTAGAATAATAAATCTTAGCCCATTTGCTTTCGCTAAAAATCCTTTCTAGCCCTTCTTCACTTTGGTAAGAATAGAAAATTTTATCAAGTTCTTCTTTTACGCCGTCATAATAGTTTTGGTTTATGCAAACTTCTTTATATTTAGTTTCATCTATGTATTCATTTTCTTGGCACTCACAAGCGTTCTTTTCATTTTGAGAGCCATTAGTGATAAGGCATTTTTCTTTCTCCGTTTTTTTGTTTGAGCAATTAGCATGCTCATTTTCAAAGAATAAATTTTCACTGTCGTTTTCCTTTATAGACATGATTTTTTGCTTAATTTCATCGTCTAATTCATAATAATTTTCGGTTGCAACTGCTTCGTCGTTATACTGCACTAAAACTTCTTGGCAAAGTTTTTGATTTTCTTCTATAACCAACTCATTTTTAACATTTTCTATTTGGCACTTTTCTTGTTCTTTTTTTATGCTTTCTTTAAGTCTTGAAAGACATTTATCAGCAATAATTTTCTTTAGTTCATCTAACGAAATGCCCTTGCCTTGACTTGCAAATGCCAACGGTATAGGTATATTTTCGCTCGTGCAGTATAGCCCTATCGCAACCCCATCTTCTATGCTGGGAATTTTATAAAAAGTTTTGCTAAACGATGTAGGGCGACTTCCTAAATCAAACTCATAGAAAGCCCCCTTATTATCAACAATGGTTGCATAATAATTTGCGTTCTTTATAAAACTTGGCAGGTTTACCACCGAAATATAAAACTCACCTACTCCACCTTCAATTTCTATCCTTGCAAGAACGCTTAAGGGTTTTATGTTTTCCTTTACCGAGTCCGTGCGCCTTAGCATTAACACTTTTTTTATGTATTCCATAACTTTACCCTTTCCTTATCCAAAAAATCTAAATTAACATGTTTATTTTTACATATATTATATATGAATAAAAATGCTTAAAAAGTTGTAAATTTGTCAAAATGTGGTAAAATATATCAAAAATAAATTTTGGTATTTTAAAAGTTGTTTTTTGCTGTAAAAATTTTACAAAAAGACAATTCAAAATCTTTACATTTGACAAAATCTATGATAAACTATATTTTGTGGGAAGTTAAGGTTTTTGTGGCCGATATTGCTTTTAGGCACAAATTTTCAACCTTTATCACACCCCACGCAAATTATGTCAGTGTGAAAAAAATTAAATCGGAAGGGTCCGAAATTACATAAGGAGTATTATTATGACAAACAACAAAAATGTTATTGATTTTATCAATGAAGCAAAAGCACTTTGTCAGCCAGATAATATCGTTTGGATTGACGGTAGCGAAGAACAACTTGAAGCATTAAGAAATCAAGCAGTTGAAGAAAAAATTCTTATTAAACTTAATCAAGAAAAATTACCGGGCTGTTATCTACACCGTACAACAGTTAACGACGTAGCAAGAGTAGAAGGCAGAACTTTTATTTGTTCTAAACAAAAAGAAGACTCTTCTCCTATAAACAATTGGATGGAAACAACAGAGGCTATGAACCTTATGAACGACCTATTTAAAGGCGTTATGAAAGGCAGAACAATGTACGTTATCCCTTATTCAATGGGCGCTGTTGGTTCTAAATTCTCTAAAATCGGTATCGAACTTACTGACTCTGTTTATGTTGTGCTCAACATGGCTATCATGACAAGAGTTGGCAAGGCCGTTGTTGACGCTTTAGGCGATGGCGACTTCATTAAGGGTTTACACTCTTATGCAGAACTCTCTGAAGAAAAGAGATACATCATGCACTTCCCAGAAGAAAACACTATTATGTCTATCAACTCTAACTATGGTGGTAACGTTCTACTCGGTAAAAAGTGCTTTGCTCTTAGAATTGCATCTTTCCTTGGTAAAAACGAAGGTTGGATGGCTGAACACATGCTTATCCTTGGTATCAAAAAACCAAATGGCGAAAAGAAATATATCGCAGCGGCTTTCCCAAGTGCTTGTGGTAAAACAAACCTTGCAATGCTTATCCCACCTAAGTCATATCTTGAAAAAGGTTATGAAATCGAATGCGTGGGCGATGACATCGCTTGGATTAGAGTTGGCGCTGATGGAAGACTTTGGGCAGTAAACCCAGAAAATGGTTTCTTCGGTGTTGCACCTGGAACAAACATGAAGTCTAACCCTAACGCACTTCTCTCTACAATGAAAAACACAATCTTCACAAACGTTGTTCAAAATCTTGATGACAACACAGTTTGGTGGGAAGGTCTCGACAAAAATCCACCAAAGAACGCTATCGACTGGAAAGGAAACCCTTGGAATGGCGATATGAAAGATGCTGAAGGCAAGGCTATCAAGGGTGCTCACCCTAACAGCCGTTTCACAGCACCAGCAATCAACTGCCCTTGCATTTCTGATAAGTTCGAAGCACCAGATGGTGTTCCACTAGAAGCAATCGTATTCGGTGGCAGACGTGCTAAGACTGCCCCACTTGTTTATCAATCAAGAGATTGGAACAATGGTGTATTCGTAGGCTCAATCATGGCAAGTGAAACAACTGCTGCTGCAACAGGCGCTGTAGGTGTTGTTCGCCGTGACCCAATGGCTATGAGACCTTTCGTTGGTTACAACATGGGCGACTACTTCAATCACTGGATTGAAATGGGCAAAAAGATTAAAAATCAACCAAAGATTTTCAACGTTAACTGGTTTAGAACAGATGACAACGGCAACTTCATTTGGCCTGGTTTTGGTGACAACATGCGTGTTCTTGAATGGATTATCGCTCGTTGCGAAGGCAAGGTTGATGCAGTTGAAACACCTATCGGTTTTGTTCCAAAGGCAGAAGACATCAACGTTGAAGGTTTAGAAGATGTAAATCTTGACACAATTAAAGAACTTTTAACTGTTGACAAAGAAAACTGGAAGGCTGAAGCAGAAGGCATTGAAGGTTTCTACGGCGAACTTACAAGAGTTCCTGATGAACTTTATAGCCAACTTGCAACGTTAAAAGATAACCTTAACAAATAAGGTAAAGAAAAAAACTTAAAAGCACTTTGCAAACGCAAAGTGCTTTTTTATTTTTGATTTTTATATTTATTCTTCTATTGTGTATTTATAAAGTGAAGATTTAGAAACGCCCCTTTCTTTTGCCACTTTCTTTAACGCTTCTTTTTTGTCATAACCTTTTAAGATATAGAGTTCGATATGCTCTTTTTCGCTTAAGTTTAGGTTTTGGTTTTCACATTTTCCACCTTCAACAAGCAAGACAAACTCCCCTTTAGGCTCGCCATCAAGACCTTCTGAAAGCAAGAATCTATTAGCGCTTTCGTGCATTTTTGTAATTTCTTTAACGGCAACAGCCTTTCTATCCCCAAACACTTCATAAATAGTTTGTATATCCTTTTTTATATCGTGTGGAGCAGAATAAAAAATAAGCGTCATATCTAGGTTTTTATATTTTTCTAAAAATTCCTTTCTTTCTGTGCTTTTTTGAGGCAAAAACCCTAAAAAGCAAAACCTAGAACTATCTAGTCCACTGAGCACCAATGCCGAAACAAAAGCGCACGCACCCGGAACAACGGTGAACTCTAAGTTATTTTCCACAAGCATTTCCACAAGAATATTTCCTGGGTCGGATATGAGTGGCATGCCTGCATCCGATATAACTGCGATATTTTTGCCACTTTTAAGTTTTTCTATAATCTTTTCGCCAGATAGCCTTTCGTTAAACTTATGATAAGAAACGAGTGGCTTTTTTATATCATAAGCATTAAGTAACCCTAAAGAGTGGCGAGTATCTTCACAAGCAATTTCATCAACTTCGTTTAGAACTGAAATTGCCCTTAGTGACATATCTTTTAAGTTGCCTATTGGCGTGCCAACAAAATATAGCATAACTTCTCCTTAATTTTCTAGTTGTTTTAAAATTTTTAGTCCACTTTTTCCACCCTTAACGCCTTCTAGCAAAAACAGGTATGGCTCTTTGTCTTTTGCAGACACTAACTGCAAGCGTTTTGGTTCGATATTATATTTTTTTAAGGAATATATAACATCAACAAGCCTGTCTGCCCTATGCACAAGGCACACCCTTCCACCAAACTTTAAGCATCTTGAAATAGAAAGAGAAAGTTCATCAAGGCTTAATAAAACTTCGCTTGTGCAAATCGCAACTCCTTCCCCACTTTTTTGCTGACCTTGACCAACCTTCATATATGGTGGATTACAAACTATTAAAGAAAATCTTTCATTATAACTTTTGTCTATGTCTTGAAGTTTTGTGTTTATTACATTTGCATTATCTTCAAGCCCATTTTCCTTAATACTTTTTTTGCAAAGTTCAAAAAGCGAACTTTGTACTTCAAAAAAGGTTAAGTTTTTTACCTTTTCTTTATTCAATGCATAAAGATAAAAGCCCACGATTCCACTACCTGCACAAAAATCGGCAACGTCTTCGCTAGCCTTTACATTTGCGAACTTTGCAAGCAAAACCGAGTCTGATGTAAATGTATATAGGCTGTCATCTTGATAAACTTTTATGTCACCTATGCCTAAATCTTCTTTTTTTAGCATTTTCTTTCCTCTAATAAAAATTTAAGGTGCGAAAATTTCGCACCCCAAACCTTTTTAGTCTTAGTATTTCTTATTCTTCAGAAATAGCTTCTACAGGGCAACCTGCTGCGCAAGCGCCACAACTCATGCAAGCGTCAGCATCGATAACATATTGTGTTTCGCCTTCGCTAATTGCATTGCAAGGGCATGTATCAGCACATGCACCACAAGAGATACATTGGTCACTAATTTTATAAGCCATTAGTGTATTCCTCCTAAAAAATATTTATGTCTAGATATATTGTATCACAAACTTTTTCATTTGTAAACTACTAATCCAAAATTTTCTTCATGTCTTCAGATACATTTTTATCTAAGTCGTCATCTTCAGCATTTTGCTTTCCCTTATTAAACCTTAGCCTATCGACAGGGAAATCTTTATAAACTTCACTGCCATCATCTTTAGTGATTTTAACTTTTGATACAAGTTTAAGCATATCGTTGCTGATAACAACGCCATCGCCTTCTGGTGTGCCAACAGTGCCACCTAGTTTAGGCATTTTTTTGTAAACTTCGGCATAATAATCGTTTTCATATTCCAAACAGCACATAAGTCTGCCACAAAGCCCACTAATTTTCCCTGGATTAAGGTGCAAGCCTTGATTTTTTGCCATTTTTATTGTTACTTTGCAAAAATCGGTTAGCGAATTAGAGCAACAACACTCTCTGCCACAAGGCGCAATTCCACCAAGTATCTTTGTCTCATCTCTTATGCCAACTTGTCTAAGTTCAATTCTAACGTGGAATTTTGCAGCCAAAACCTTAACAAGTTCTCTAAAGTCAATTCTATTATCAGCAGTAAAGAAAAATACGATTTTTTTGCCATCAAACGCATACTCACAGCCTATAAGTTTCATGTTTAAGTTCAATTCTTGTATTTTACTGCTTGCAAATTCCATTGTTTCAGGAATTTTCTTTTCGTTTTCTCTAATATTTTTTTCGTCTTTTTCAGTTGCCTTTCTTACAACGGGTTTAAGTGGATGAACAATTTCCTTGTCATCAACTTCCTTAACCCCAAAGACAACCGTGCCATATTCAAGTCCTTTTGCAGTTTCAACAATGACACCCGACTTTTCTATATAAGTTTCGCCTTCTTGTGGTGCGAAATAATATGTTTTAGCAGTGTTTTTAAATTTAACACCTAAAATTTTTGCCATTTATATTTACCCTCCAAAATCTGGAACAACAACCACTCTACAAGCATTGTTGGATTCATATTAAACTTCTTGCGCTTCTCTGCTTCAGTTATGCTTTCAAGTGCGTGAATTATAGCACCTGTGTTAAACTTTTGTGCTTTTTCTAATGCCTTTATCAATCTTTTGTTAAAAACCATATCGCTTTTGCCTTGATAATATACAAGCATATCCCTAAGCATAAGTTCTAAAGTTGATAAAAACTGAGTGAAATCTATTTTAGGTTGCAAAATTTTGTTTGAAAATTCTAAAACCTGACTGCTTGAATTCATATTTACAAGCACGTCGATAACTAGTTCGGTAACGCTTAAAAGCCCATCGTCACCATAAAGTGCAAGCGCCTTTCCTATAGTTCCATCGCCAGAACTAACTGCCGTTAAGAGTTTTTCTTGGTCTGGGCACTCATCTTTTAGCGCTTCTATTAAAACTTCATTATCAAATGGTGGAATTTCTAATTTTTTCACCCTTGATTTTATTGTTGATAAAAGTGCGAACTCGCTTGTTGCCCCCATTAAAATGTGAACGTTTTTAGGTGGCTCTTCTAAAGTTTTAAGCAGTTTATTTTGGCTAGAAGCGTTCATATTTTCTGCACCGACAATAACGAATAATTTTTTATCGCACTCGATAGGCTTAAGATAACTTTCTTCTATTAAAGAGTTGATATCTTCCGTGCCGATAGCACCATCTGTTTTTGGATAAACCAAAACGTCTGGATTCACCCCTTTATCGATAAGTGAGCAAGTTCTACACTCATGACAAGGTTCATCATTTTCGCAACACATAAGTTTTGCAAAAGCCATTAGATAGTTCTTTAGCATATCGCCGTCGTTAGTTAGAATTAAATATGCGTGTGATAGCCTTTTCGCCTTTTTATCGCCTTCGATAATTTTATAGGCGTTTGTTTTTTTGATGAGTGCACTTAGGTCTATCATATAACTCCCTTTTCTTTTAGTGCATTTATAATCTTTTGATGAGTTTCATCTTTTTCGCCACTAGCATCTATCACGATAAACCTTTCCTTATACTTTTTAGATAAGTCAAGGTAACCCTCATAAACCTTTTTGTGAAATTCCATGCCAGAAAGTTCAAGCCTGTCAGTTTTATCAGCCCCACCCTTTCTCTTAAAGGCTTGCTCTGGAGTAAGGTTAAGAAAAATTGTGTAGTCTGGCATAAAATTTTTAATGGCATAATCGTTTATTTTTTCAACGAACTCCACACCTAGTTCCCTTGCATAGCCTTGATATGCAAGTGATGAATCTATATATCTATCGCAAAGTACAAGTTCGCCACTTTCAAGTTTTGGAGCAACCGTTTCTTTTAATAATTGCACCCTTGCAGCAGCATATAAAAGCGCTTCGCACTCGTCAGCCATAGCAATGTTTCTTCCATCTAAAATAACGTTTCTAATTTGCTCAGAAACCAAAGTGCCACCCGGCTCTCTCGTTAGATAATATTTAATTTTGTTTTGCTTTAAATATTCTTCAAGCATGTGAATTTGGCGAGATTTACCAACGCCTTCACAACCCTCAAAAGTAATAAACATAATTTTCTTTCCTTATTAAACGCCCATACACGCTTTTATCATAGTGCATATAAACGATAAACTTTCATACTGCAAATGTGGCTGATAAGAAGTGAATTCAAACGCCAAAATGATAATATCATTTAGTTCTTCACCAAGTTTATATTGCATAAAGTTAGTGATGTTTTTGCCACCTTTTACCTTTCCTAAATTGATGCCGTAAACATCGTTTTCTCTTCCTGCATTTATTTCTTGCTCTATCCAATCTTGATATTGCGTCGTAGTGCCTTTTGTAAACTCATGGACTTGTGAAAACCTTGTGTATCTTATAATGGCCTCGCTATTTGCTGGGTTATCGATAAACGCCTGTATAAACACAACGTTTTGATAAAGTTTTTCAATTCTTTCCATTTCAAGCAAGATGCCTTGATTTTTGGCGCTTTGGGTTCTAAAACGATTGTCCTTTCCATTTCTATTTAAGAACAACGCCCTAACTTTATCATCATCTATATTTGCTCGGTCATAACTATCAAACGCCGTTTGAATATCGACTCCATCGAAAAACGCCTTATCTTCAAGATATTTTTTGGCATTTTCAATCATAACGTCGATTGATGCAATTTTATAGTCAACCGTATCAATCAATGAATATGCCCTAACTTTTTTTTCAGGGGTTTCACCTTTTGCCAAAGAATCTTTATACTCTTTCATACCAACTGCATCGGTAAAGATTATATCGCCCTCCTTAATAGAAAGACGGTCCTTAAGAACGTTATAGTCTTGACTTATTGCTTCTGAACTAAGTTTAAGGACATCGTAACTGAAGGTTTCTTTTTCGGCAAGTTCAAGCCTTAATTCGTTGTTTCCTGAAGGTGAAATTGTATAGTCAAAGTAATATTTAAAGTTTTGACCTGCTGTAAGTTTAACAGCCCCGAAGTCATACAATAGTTCCCATCCAATAATGGAAACAATACATACGACTATCATAAATATCCAATCGTATGACAACAGGTCTGATAACCTTTTTTTAGTTAATCTATTATCCATATTTACCCTAAATTATTTTTTAATAGGTTTCATTGTTGGAAATAAGATTACATCTCTTATTGAAGCGCTGTCAGTTAGTAGCATAACGAGTCTGTCAACACCAAAGCCTAAGCCACCTGTTGGTGGAAGTCCGTATTCTAATGCTGTGATAAAATCTTCATCAATCTTAGCATCGTTGCCACCACGAGCACGCTTTTCTTCAACTTGCTTAACAAACCTTTCTTTTTGGTCGATAGGGTCGTTAAGTTCACTAAATGCATTACCCATTTCTCTTGCATAGATAAAGTATTCAAACCTTTCTGTAAACGCTGGGTTTGATGGCTTGCGCTTTGCAAGTGGAGAGTTTTCAACAGGATAATCGTAAATGATTGTTGGTTGAATAAGGTTTTCTTCAACAAAGGCATCAAAGAAGGCAATTAAAACGTGACCTTTTGTTGCATTTTCACCTTCATCAACTTCTATGCCCCTTTTCTTTGCTTCTTTTCTTGCATCTTCATCAGTAGCCCAAGCATTGTAGTCAACGCCTGCATATTTTTTAACGGCTTCTACCATAGTGAGTCTTTCCCACTTTTTACCCATATCTATATCGATGCCTTGATATGTGATTTGTGTTGTTCCACACACCTTTTCTGTGATTGTGCGATACATATCTTCAATAAGGTTCATCATATCAAAATAATCGCTGTATGCTTGATACATTTCAACCGTTGTAAATTCTGGATTATGTGACCTGTCCATACCTTCGTTTCTAAAGATTCTGCCCACTTCATAAACCTTGTCAAAACCACCAACAATTAAACGCTTTAAGTAAAGTTCAGTTTCTATTCTTAAATACATATCGATATCGAGTGCATTGTGGTGAGTCTTAAATGGTCTTGCAGCAGCACCGATTTCTAATGGTTGCAACACAGGTGTGTCAACTTCTAAATAGCCCACGCCGTCAAGATAACTTCTAATAGCAGTTAAAATCTTAGAACGAGCCACAAAGGTTTTCTTAACTTCTGGGTTTGCAATAAGGTCGATTTCCCTTTGGCGATAACGAGTGTCTTCATCTTTTAAGCCGTGATATTTTTCTGGCAAAGGAAGAAGCGATTTTGAAAGAAGTTCAATACTTTCTGCATGAATAGAGATTTCACCTGTACGAGTTGTAAACACCTTGCCTGTAATACCCACGATGTCGCCGATATCATATTCCTTAAACGCCAAATAATCATCGCCCAAATCGTTTATAGATAGGTATGATTGAATTGTGCCTTTACCATCTAAAATAACAGCAAAAGAAGCCTTGCCCATAACCCTTTTAGAAATGAGTCTTCCTGCAATGCCCACTGTCTTTTCAGCATAATTATCATAATCATCTTTAATGTCTTGGCTATATGCAGTTCTATTATACTTAACCTTTTCAAAAGGGTTTTTACCAGCGCTCTTTAAGTTTTCGAGTTTTTCACGCCTAATTTTTAATATTTCGCTTAAATCTTGTTCGTTATCTATTGGTGTGTTCTTTATTTCTTCCATAATTATATCCTTAAAATCTTAATAAACTTTCTTAATAGTAATGTTAACCACGCCTGCTGGAACAACAACGCTAATCGTTTCGCCAGCCTTTCTGCCAAGAAGAGCGTTTCCAATAGGGCTTTCGTTAGAAATTCTGCCTGATTCTACATCTGCTTCGGTTGTGCCAACAATTTCATAAGTTAAAAGTTCATTTTCATCATTGTCTAAAATGTCAACCTTGCTTCCAAGAGAAACAACGCCTTTTTTAACATCTTTAATGATAACTGCATATTTAAGTTTATTTTCGATTTCAACGATTTCACCTTCAATCATGGCTTGTTCGTTTTTAGCAGCATCATATTCTGCGTTTTCAGAAAGGTCGCCAAATTCTCTTGCTGTTTTAATTCTTTCTGTAATTTCTGCACGCTTTGTAACCTTTAAAAATTCCAAGCGTTTTTCAAGTTCTTCTTTACCTTCTTTTGTTAATATTACTTCGTCTGCCATATAAATGCCCTCCGTTAAATGTTCCCATTTATAAATTTATTATTTTTTAAAAATTGTGGCAAAAACCCACTTTCTTTTTTAACCTTTATATTATAATGTATATATTAAATTTTGTCAACTGCTTTTAGGTTGGCTTTTTTTCGCAAAATTACTATTTTTATGCACAAAAATGGCTGATATATTAAAAAAATTAGCCAATTTTATAAAAAAATTTTAAAAACCTATTGACAAATACTAATTTTATGCTAAAATGTAGATAGTGATAGGGGAAAAGCAATAATTTTTTGAGTTTTTATGGGCTAAATGCTCATAAATGTGTTTATTCCGAATAATATATGAAAAAAGAAGGTTGCAAATTTCTTTGCAACCTTCTTAATTTTAAATCTTTTTGCTTTTTTATTCCATTTCAGCAAAACTTTGGCAACAAGTGCCCTTTTCACCACAACCTTCACAGCAACCTACCTGAATAGATTGAAGTTCACAACAACAACCATCTGCGTTGTGTTTGCATTTTGTTACGTCACATTTAATATTGTTATTCTTATACATATTTTTGCTCCTTGTAAAATTATTATGGGCAAAATCAAAAAAACTATACCATAAGCCATTGACTTTTTTGTGTTTTATGGTTAAAATATTAGTATAAATTAAAATAAGGAATTATCAAGATGAAAGTAGTTTTATTAAAAGATGTTAAAGGCTCAGGAAAGGCTGGGGATATAATAGAAGCAAAAGACGGATTTGCACAAAATTTTTTAATCAAAAAAGGACTTGCAAAGCCTGCCGATGCACAAGCATTAAACGAAAACAAACAGCAAAAAGAAGCCATGGCATTTCATAGACAAGAAACGCTTAAAGCCAACAAAGAGTTAAGAGAAAAACTTGATGGAATTAAGGTTGAAATTAAGGTTAAAACGGGCGCAAACGGCAAGTTTTTTGGAAGCGTTACCAACAAGGAAGTTTCCGATAAACTCTTGGCTATCGGCTTTGACATTGATAAAAAGAAGATTATTCTTTCTTCTATAAAAAATGCTGGAACATACCAAGCAACTGTTAAAATTTCACCAGAAGAAAGCGCTAAAATCTTTGTGGAAATTATTGCAGAATAATTTAACTAATTTAAAACAAAAAGTCACGAATTTTCGTGACTTTTTTATTTTTCTAATTTCTTTAATTCTTTTAATTTTTTTCTAAAACGGATTTTATATAATAAATTTAATCCTTTTGCCCCTAACGGTGCAAATAGTCTTATTGAAAGATGTTGTTTTTTTGATTTTTTTAAGCATTTCATTTGCGTTCTAAACGTTTCAAGTATGCTTTGATATGCTTCATAATCAAAATAACTATCTCTCCACATATAATAGAAAGTCTCAACATTAACGCCCACTCTCCAGCCAGCAACGTGGGTATGTGCCTCAGGTAATTCTTTTTTACATTTTTCACTTGCATATTTTACTGCAGATAGATATGTTAATTTTTTAACGTTCATCTTGCTATGTACGAGCGAGCCTTTTCTTTTGGTATATGCATAATACTTCATAGGCACAAACGCAACTTTTTGTGTTTTTGAAAAGACATCATATAAAAACGCCACGTCTTCGCCGTGATAAATATTTTCGTTATATATGGTTTTATTTTCACCTGTAAAGAACTTTTTATGGAAAATTTTGTTCCAAATATTCATTCTTATTTTTCTTCCTGTGAAAAGAAGTTCCATTGCTTCTACTTTGTCATAAACTTTGCAATCGTATTTATTTGGATTAAAAGGCTTGTCCAAATTTTTCTTTTGGCTTTCGCTAACAATAGAAACGCCCACACAACTTATGTCTGCGCCTGTATCTTTAACAGAAGTAATTAAACTCTCTAAAAAATACTTAGAAACATAGTCGTCACTATCAACAAAGCAAATATATTCCCCGTTTGCTATTTTTAAGCCAGCGTTTCTTACGGCAGAAACCCCACTATATTTTTTGCCACAAAGTATGTTTATGCGTGAATCTTTTTGGGCATAACCCTCAACTATTTTTAGCGAATTATCCGTCGAAGCATCGTCAACGATTATGACTTCAATATTAGTGTATGTTTGACCCAACAAACTCTCAACGCATTTGCTTATAAACCTTTCACTATTATATAATGGTATAACAATAGAAATTAAATCTTCCATGCCTGCCATATTTACTTTTTCATTAAAATTTTTTGCTAGAGTTTTCAAAAAACTTTCTCCTTAGTTAATAAAAACATTTTAATATATATTACAAAATATGTCAAGTTCATTTATTGTTCTTTTACTAATTTAATATTTGTTCTTGACTTTTTAGTTTTTATACTTTATAATACTTACATTATGGGTAGAAAAAGGATTAACACTTCTATAGTTAAAAAAATAGAAGTTGACCAAAAAACTAAAGAAGCAAAAGTTGTTGATATCCCTGAAACAGAATTTCTTAACCAGCCTATAGAAAAAGCCGATTTCGTTGAATCCAAATCTAAAAAAGAAATTAGGAAAAAGGATACTGTCGAAAAGGTTTTTGGTATAAAAAAAGACCAAGACAACATTGACAAAAGACAAAAGGTGTTTAAAAAAGTAACTACCATTATCTTTATCGTGTTCATGGTTGCCGTTCTTGCTTATACTGCATATAAAGACTTTTTTGTAAATAAAAATTTCCCGTCTATTTCTCAACTTAAAGCAATTTTAGGAACGGGTTGGCTATATTTTCTTTTAGCCATTCTTTCCTTTGTTTTGTCCTTCTTTTTTAAGGGGCTTAAAAACGTTTTGATGTGCAAGTCAATGACAGGAAAGGCGCATTTTATTACTTGCATGGAAACGGGCATTATAGGAACTTATTATAACAACGTAACGCCACTTGCCGTTGGTGGTCAACCTTTTGAAATTTATCACCTTTCAAAACACGGCGTGCATGGTGGGGTTGCTTCGTCTATTCCTATTGCATCTTTTTTCTTAAACCAACTTGCTTTTGTTATTTTAGGTATTTTTTCCCTAGTATCGTTTAGCAGAAACATTTTTAACGCACCTAGCGTGCTTGTTAATGTTCTTCCACCAGCATTTTATACCCTTACTATTGTTGGGCTATTCTGCTGTTTGTTTGTGCCTTCGCTCGTAATATTATTCTCTATGTTACCAAGGGTGGGTGCAAAACTTGTTTATCTTGTTATAAGAATAGGAACAAAACTTCGCATTGTTAAAAAACCACAAGAAACCTTGCAAAAAACTATTAAAACGGTCGTTCACAATTCACACTGCTTGAAAAAAATTGCATCAAGGCCACTTTTGTTTTTGGGGTTATTCTTGCTCAGTTTCTTTGAAAATATAGCAGGCAACTCTATAGCGTTTTTTGTGCTTAAAGGTTTTGGGCTTGACTTAGGGCTTCCTTTTATCACAGAGTGGATTATAATTTGTTCTATTTGCTTTATACTATTTGCATCAATAACATTTATTCCAACCCCAGGTAACTCAGGTGCTGCAGACCTATCCTTCTTCTTGCTTTTTGAAGCAGTTTTATTTGCTGGTCTTGCCTTCCCTGCAATGCTTGTTTGGAGATTGTTTAGTTTTTATAGCACAATAATCGTTGGTTTTACCTTTGCAACACTAAAGAAAAAATCGGATGCTAAAAAGGCTAAACTTAACTTAAACGACACGATAGAGCAACCTTCTTTATCTAAAAAAGAAGAAGAACTATGTCAAAAAATAACTGATGATAACACTAAAAATATAGAATAATATATTGATTAAAAAATAATGCCACTGACTTAAAGTCAGTGGCTTTTTATAATGTTTTTTATTCTTCTATTTCGTTTATCTTATCGAAAAGTTCCATTGCATTTTTAACTGCAATATCCATGTTTATATATTTATAGTTTGCAAGCCTGCCAAGTAAATATAAGTTTTTATACTTTTTAGCATGTTCATTATACTCTTGATAATGCGCAATGTTTTTCGCAATAGGGATTGGATAATATGGAATATTCTTTCCCCTTTTAAATGGCTTGCTATATTCTTTTACTATAACTGTATTTTCTTTTTCTTCACAAGTGAATTTTGTGAACTCAGTTATTCTTGTATACTTATGAGAAGTTGTATAGTTTACAACAGCAGATGGTTGATAAGATGGTTTTTTAATTGTTTCAAACTTAAATTTAAGACTTCTATAAGGCAAAACGCCAAACTTATAATCAAAAAGTTCATCAACGCAACCTGTGTAAATAAGCATGCCGTCAAGTTCTTTATCCTTATAATAAATCTTGTCTTCACCGAGCGAAATTTCCTTGTTTGCATCAGTGCCAAGTTTTAGTTTAATTCTTGGGTGGCAAAGCATATTTCTTATAAGTTCTGTAAAGCCTTCTTTTGGCATATATTGGAACTCATCGGTAAAATATCTATCTTCATAAGAAACATAAACAGGCACTCTGTTCATAACTTCAGCGCCAAGTTGTTCTGGCTTAAAGCCCCATTGTTTCATTGTGTAGATATAGAAAATGTTTTTATACACAAAGTCGCCAAACTTTCTAACTTCGGCATTTTCATGCTTTTTAAGTTGCAAGATTGGAACTTTTTTATCAAGTCCAATTTCATCGATTAAAATCTTTTTAATTCTTTCTGCCTTGTCGTTTGGATAAAGCATAAAGAGTGAAGTTAGGTTAAATGGCACAGGCACAAACTTGTCTTTTCTAACTGCAGCAAGCACCTTGTGTTCGTATTTTGTCCACTCTGTAAACCTTGACAAAAACTCAAAAACCTTCTTTTCGTTTGTGTGAAAAATATGTGGTCCGTATGGTTGAATAAGAATATCGTTTTTATTGTAACAGTCATAAGCGTTTCCACCTATGGTGTCCCTTTTGTCCATTACTATAACGTCTTTGCCACTATCAGCAAATAATCTTGCGATTGTTGCGCCAGAAAAACCAGCGCCAACTATTATTATTTTTTCCATATTTTTATCCTTTAAGTCCTTTTACAAATCGAGCAATTCTTTCGGTCGCTTCAACTAAGTTTTTCATTGAATAAGCATAAGAACATCTTACATAATATTTACCGAACTCACCAAAGGCATCGCCCGGAACAACTGCAACCTTTTCTTGCTGTAAAAGTCTTGTTGCAAACTCCTCACCTGTAAGCCCTGTTTCTTTGACCGATGGGAATATGTAGAACGAACCTTTTGGCTCAAAACATTTTAGCCCCATATCCAAGAAGGTTTTATGCATAAACTTTCTTCGCCTGTCATACTCGTTACGCATTTCTTTTATGTCTTTATATCCGTTAAGTTTGCCCTTTTTAAGCCCTTCAAGTGCTGCGTATTGCGAGAATATTGGTGCACATATTATTGCGTATTGGTGAATTTTTAGCATTGTGTCAAGTATAGGCTTTGGTGCGCAAGTATATCCCACTCTCCAGCCAGTCATGGCAAACGCCTTACTAAACCCACTGATTAGCACCACTCTACCCCTAAGTTCTTCTACGCTTGCAATAGAAAAATGTTCTTTTCCATAAGTAAGTTCTGCATAAATTTCATCGCTTACAACTAATAAATCATGTTCGATTATAAATGGTACGATTTTATCTATAAATTCTTTTTCCATAATGCCACCCGTTGGGTTGTTTGGGTATGGAAAGATTAAAATTTTGCTCTTTTTTGTTATAACTTTTTCTAAGTTTTCTTTAGTTAATTTAAAACCGTTTTCGCCGTCACAAGGCACAGAAACAGCCACGCCACCATTTATTTCGACGCAAGGTTTATAAGAAACGTAACTTGGGTCTGGAACAAGCACTTCGTCGCCAGAGTTTATGGTTGCACGCAAAACTAGGTCAATCGCTTCGCTTGCTCCCACCGTTATCATGGTGTCGTCAACTGAATAATTAACCTTATAATTACACCTTAAATAATCAACAATTTCTTGCCTTAATGAAACAAGACCTTTGTTAGAAGTATATTGGGTGTACCCCTTTTTAATAGTTTGGATACCTGCTTCTCTAATATCCCAAGGGGTTATAAAGTCAGGCTCGCCAACGCCCAAAGAAATAACGTCCTTTCTTTCGCTGACTATATCAAAAAACTTTCTTATGCCCGACGGTTTTAACTTTTTTGCTTTATCGCTTAAAAAATCTCTCATGCTTGAATTATCTGTCTTTCATGTTCCTTATTTGGATTAGTTATGTGCCCTTCGATTTTATACTTTTTAAGAATAAAATGAGTTTGCACACTTGCAATGCCATCGATAATTGAAAGTTTTTCAGAAACGAACATTGCAATGTCAGTAATATTTTTACCTTCTACAAAAATTGCAAGGTCAAATCCACCACTCATAAGATATAAACTTTGAACTTCTTTAAATGAATAAATTTCTTCGGCATAACTATCAAAGCCCTTTAACTTTTGTGGCGCAACCTTAACTTCTATAAGCGCTTGAACCTTTCTATTTTCTTGGTCCATGGCTTCGGTGTTTATAATTGCAGAATACTTAGTGATAACGCCACTTTCTTCAAGTTCACAAACAGCCTTTTCAACTTGGGCTATAGTTTCGCCTGTGATTGAAGCAAGTTGACTGAAAGTATATCTTGCGTTCTCGCTTAATAGTTCAACAAGTTGATTTTTTAAGTCCTTCATTTATATCTCCTAAATTTAAACATAATAATTTATTCTATTTTACATATTTTTATAACATTTGTCAATACAATAAGTTTGATTTTCTTTTTTTATTATGTTACAATTATTTTGCTAAGGAGTTGTTATGGTTAGAATTTGGGCAAAAGTTATGAAAAAAGACAAAATTTTAAGTCAATATATGTTTGAAAGGCAAGAAAATATAGACTATTCTGAGTTTTTTGACTATTTAAAAGAGATTTGCGAAAATCTTGATATCGCTACCCCCGTTTTAATAAAAAACCATCTATTTAACTTTGCCAAATACAACAACGTTCGCTTCACACAAAGCGATTTTGTTGAACAAATTTCTTTTGACAAACTCGTTTTAGAAAACGCACTTATTTAGTCTATTTCTTGTATAAAATTTTTCCTTTTGCATATACTTTATGTAAAAGGGGGAAATTTTATGAAGATTACAACAATTATAGCATTTACGCTTGTAATTATCGGTGCTCTCGTATGGCTACTTATTGGATTATTTAACTTTAACTTAGTTGCAATGATTTTCGGTAGTGGCGCAGGCGCTGTTATTTCACGCATTATCTATTCTTTGGTTGGAATTTCAGGATTATGGCTAATCTTTTATTGGATTGCTTATAACCCATTTAGAAATTTAGACTAACTTAAAAAATTTCCCCCTTGCTCGTTTGCAAGGGGGATTTTATTTGACTTTTTTTATTTAATATTGTTTTTTTCCATATTCTTTTTTACTGCCAAATATAAGGGCGTTCCAAAACCATAAATGCTTATGCTTTGACTTATAAGCAAAAACAACACTTGAATCATATACACGTATTCTATAGCACCATAAATAACTATCCAAAGCACCGGCAAGAAAAAGGCGTTTAAGATAACGGGGAAAAAGCCACCGATTAAAACTTTTAACAAGGTGCTTTTAACAAGTTTTCCTGTAATATATGTTAATATTGCACTAACCAAAGTTATAACGCTACCTAAAATTATGTCTAGCAACATACAGCCTGAAATTAGGTTAGAAAGCATACACCCAACAAATAATGCAGGCACTGCTTCTATAAAAAATAGTGGCAAAATGGTTAAGGCTTCGCTTAGCCTAAACTGAATTGCACCACTTGCAACAGGCAAAGTTAAGAGTGATAAAACTACATAAAGCCCAGCGATAAGCCCTGCTCTAACTATAATTTTTGTAGTATTTGGCATAAAAAAATCTCCTTTTTGGGACAAGTTTTTACCACCGAAAAAAGAGAGTTCATCTTAATAAAAAAGATATTCTATCATAATCGGTTGTTTTATAGAAGTGTTGTCCGAAAACCTTCTTGATTTTATTATATAAAACTTTTTTTGTTTTGACAAATAATTTTTAAGGCATAAGCATAATTTTTATTTTACTTTACAAATTTTTTTAGGTGTGATAAACTAATTATAATAACTTTAAGGAAGTTTTTGATGAAAAACAAAATTTTTACCACGCTTTTTGGCATTGCCGTTTTCTTTTTTATTTTATCCTTTTCAATTGCTCTGCCAATTTACTTAAGGTTTTTTTATTATCTTCATATAAACGGACTTTCCTTGCCACAAAAAATAGGATATTCTTATGAACAAATAAAGTGTGCTTATGATGAAGTTTTAAACTATTTAACCCTTCCAAACATGCCGTTTGGAACGGGCGTTTTTGCTTTTACAAAAAGTGGGGCTGAACATTTTGCCGACTGCAAGGTTTTATTCAATATTAACCTTATCGCACTTATACTTAGCACCATTACAATAATTGCCACCTTTATACTTATTAAACTAAAAAAAATAAAACTTTGCCGTCCGTTTAATATGAACGTGGCGTTTATTTCAGCCGTTAGTATTTTTCTTCTAATTTTTGCTGTTGCAATTTTTGTTATGATTGATTTTTCATCGGCGTTTACCACCTTTCATCACATATTTTTCCCAAACAAAACCAATTGGGTTTTTGACCCTAACGAAATGGAAATTATTTTGGCACTTCCCGAGCAATTTTTCTTAAACTGCGCCATTTTAATAGGCTCAAGCATATTTATTTTTTGCCTTTCAATAATAATTTATCAACTTGTTAAAAGAAAGAAATTTTATTCTAAAAAATAATAACTTATAAATAAACCCCCCAAAGCCAATGGCTTTGGGGGGTTTGCTTATAAACTAACTAAGTTGTGATTTTACCTTAGAAAATTTGTTTTTGTGTTCTGATAGAACAGTTTGTGGTGCTGACTCAACTTGATAATAACCGAGTTCTGTCATTTCTAAAAACACCTTGTTTTGGTCATCAGCAGAAGTTTTCATATGCTCTTTAATAAGTGTTCTAAAACCCTTAGAGCAACCTTCCGTGATGGCTAAAGAATAAATTTTAACCAAACTTTTTTCTAAGTTAAGCATGTCTTGAAGACTATCTTTTTCGTTAAGTGTGATATCTGCTTTATATTCGCTCATTTTTTTCTCCCCCTATTATAATAAATCAAAAAGTGCGTTAAATCTTTTTTCGTGATTATCGGCAATCTTAGAAAATTCTTCTGCTAACTTTTGGTTTGTTAGTGTTCTTGAATAAAGTCTTGCTTTTTTGCACGCACTTTCTTCCATTGTGAGTAGGTCAGAAATAAGCGTTGCTTCTTTTGTTGTAAGCATATTATTATTGTTATTTGTCATAATTTTTCTCCTTTTTTATATTTTAATTTTGCACTTTATCAGCCGTTTTGCTTTGACAGAGCCTTACATTAAATATGCGCCTTCGGTTCCTTCAACGACTTTAAACATTTCAACTTGTCTACCATTATTAGCATCAATATAGACATAATAAGTTTGTCCATCGAACTCGCCGAAAAACTCATAACATAATTTTTCGCTAGTGTTTCCAACAGGAACAACCACAAGCCTTGCACCCTTGATTTGCATGTCATCAAACACGCTCTTTTTTGCTTGGCTTTGGCTTAAACTTGCACTTGAAAGGCTTCTAGTTGTGTGGTTAGTATAATAACTTTTTGCTTCTATACCTATAACTTTGCCCGTCTCAGCACACACCCTAACCTTAACTAAGTCTGGGTATAAAATTATGCCGTTTTGAGTTTTTGCAAAGTTAAAAGTATAAACGTTGTTCGAAATATTCATCCACACTTCTTGCATATCCGTTAGCCCCATATTCGACAAAAACTGTTCGGCATTTTCTATTGCCGTGTCTTCATCAACTATGGCGCTTTCACAACTGCCTGCCATAGAAAACATTATAAGTTTGCCATCGTTTTTACTTATTTGTGCATAAAGCAGGCTGTCATCAACTTCTGCTTGGATATTATAGCAAACTATATCGCCGTCAGTTTGCCCACTAGATTTAATGTTCTTTAGGTCGTAACCTTTGAAAATTTTAATAAAGTTTTCTTTTGCAATATCAAAAGTTACTTGTTCTTTTGACAAGCCTTTTATAGCCCTTTGGTCTTGTCCGTCAGAAAATGGTCCGTCATAAATAAGTTCTGGATACTCTACCGAAAGGTTTTGAAGTTTTGTAAAGCCTTCTATAAGAATATCCCCACTTTTTGCCTTTGCTAAACTAGAGAAAGAATAATTTCCGTTTGTTTCTTTCATCATTTGTTGCAAGGCGTTTTTAAGTTCAAGGTTAGCGCTGTATAAACTTTGTAAGTTTTGCTTGTCAACACTAGTCAAGGGTTGGCCGTTAATAAGTTTATTAACCAGATATTTAGAATAATCGCCTATTTGGTTAATTAGTTTTGTTGTATAATACTTGCTTTCATCGTGAAGTGGTAATTGCTGAATATCGTTTTCAGCAAGTTCGCTGTTGATTGCAGTGTCAATTAGATATTGTTCAACAGCCATAGCATCTTTACTTGCAAGCGCCTTTGATAAATTAAGGTCTATATTATCAACTTGCTCTACCGTGTCGTAGAAAGATTTTTGATAAGAAAGTTCCATTAAATTATCAGTTGTAGTTGGCATTAAAAGTGAAAATGTTAAAACTGATGCCAAAACGAGCGTTGCCACACCGAGCGAGATAACGGCAGCAAGCCAGCCACCATATCCCTTGTTTTCATCTCTTCTCTTTTGCCTTTCCCTTTTTCTTTGTTTTCTTTCTTGTGTTTTTTGAAGTTTTGCTTGCCTTCTTGCCTTTCTTTCGGCATCTTTTCTTTCCCTTTTTTCTTGTTTAGTTTGGCTTTTTAACATTTGCCTTTTCTCAAGCCTTTCTTTTTTAAGGGCTTCTCTTTTTTCCTTTCTTTCTTGTTTTCTTCTTTGTTTATCCCTTAAAAGTGTCATCTTAGCCTTTTGTTTTTCGGCTTTTTTATGCGCTTTAATTTTGGCAAGTTCAATTCTTTTTTGAGCATTTGCTTTTTGTTTTTCTGCCCTAACTTTCTCACGCTCTAACTTTTTTTGCTCTTTTATTTCAAGTCTTTTTCTTCTTTTTTGCTCTTTTTGTTTTTTAAGTTCCATCTTTCTTTGATGTTTTTGAGCCTTTAATTGTTCTTTATTAGACATTTGTTGTCTTTCATTAGTTTTATTTTCTTGACTTGGTGAATTACTCATATCTTTTTTGTTAGCCTTTTTATTTTTTTGGCTTTTATTAACTAGTTTTGCTTTTTCTGCTTTTTCTACTGCGTTATTTTTCTTTTTTTCCATAATTCCCCCTTAAATTGCAAAAACGTGATTACCGATTGTCGTTATGGTTTTTCTAGAAAAAATCCACTGGCTTGTAGCCGTTGATGGATTATAATAATATAATGAACCATAAGAAGGGTCCCATCCGTTTAGAGCGTCTTGTGCTGCCTTTTTAGCCGTTGCATTTGGCGTTAAGTTAATTTGTCCGTCTTCTACAGCAGTGAAGGCATATCTTTGATAAATTACACCAGCCATAGTGTTTGGGAAAGAGGCGCTTTTAATTCTATTAAGCACCACTGCCCCCACAGCCACTTGACCTACATAACTTTCACCCCTTGCTTCGCCATAAATAAGCCTTGCAAGAAGCATTAAGTCTGAATCGCTATAAGAACCAGAACTACTCTCTCCACTCGCCGTAGAACTTATACCAAGCGCTTTAAGAGTGTTTTTACCAACAATTCCGTCAACCTTAAGTCCGTTTTTCCTTTGAAAGTATTTTACTGCTTCTTTTGTCTTAGCCCCAAAAATTCCGTCTACCGAACCTTTATAATAGCCCCAATTTTTAAGTTTGCGTTGGATTGTTTTTACTGTTGCGCCAGTGCTTCCCTGCGTGATTACTGCTGCATAAGAAACATGCTCTACGCTTTTTGTGGGCGAACTTGCACCAGCAAAAATTCCAATAGACAAAATCATAAGCGCAAGCATCGTTACCTTAAAAAATTTTTTCATATCATTTCTCCTTTTTAAAAAAGTCGTTTATAATATCTAAAATCTTACTTCTATATTGATAACTTTGACTTTCATCTGTAAAACATAATGGTGGATATACCACGCACCACCAATTATCCCCCTTTGCGCTTCCAAGTTCTATTATAAGAGCATCATAAAAACCACCATCTAGTTTAACCCCATCATATTTGCGAGTGGGAAATTGCTCGTTTTTTATGCTTGCCTTAACCGAATAATTAAAGCCGTTTTTTCTAAGCACCTTTTCGCCCACTTTTTCTAAATTAGTTAAATTTTTTTCAAGCATATCTTGGGCTTTTTGCTTTGTATTGCAATTTGCAATATATGGCGTTAAAAATTTTACAATTTCATCTTTTACCAAATATTTAACTTGTTGGTCGCACTCAAGGTTAGAGTTGGCACGAATATGTATCCTAAGATACTCTTTGTGCGTTTCAGCCTGATAAGACCATAGACCTATTCCCGACAAAACTATTATGCCGATAATTAAAAAACTTATGCACACTTTTTTCATAATCACATTTCCTTTATCTATTTAATGATATATTTATTGACATATATTTTAATTTTCATACTTTAATAAAAAACTTTAAAATAAAGGCTGTGTTACAAAAAAGCAGATAATGTGCAAAATAAAAAAGCCAAAGTTCTAACTTTGACTTTTTGTTTTTATAAATCATCTCGCTAAACTGTTTGCGCTTTTATTAACCTAGATTCATAGAGTGGCAAGAGTTTCTTATAAGCAAGGTCTCTTTTCTTTTTGTCATCAAAAATACCGATAACGGCAGAGCCACTGCCTGTCATTATCTGTGCTGGCGCACCTGCCATTTCTAAGTTCTTTAAGTTTATCTTTATATTTTCAACAATTTGGCAAGATGCTGGGTATAAATCGTTTTTGATACAAGCACAAAACTTTTCAAAATTGTCTTCCTTAAGCGCTTTTTCGGCTGATGCCGTGCATGGCTTATAGGTTTTGCCAAGTTTATCATACCCTTTATAACTTGCCCTTGAAGATACAGGTTGATTTTCTGTTATTATGATTAAATAAAGTTTTTTAGAAATGTCTTTATTTATAATTTTTTCGCCACGGCCACAAAGCACGGCATACCCACCACTTAATAAATACCCCGAATCACTGCCCAAAGAGTTTGCAAGTGGAAGTAAATCTGCATGCTTTTTATAAGCCTTTTGCATGCCGTTTAAAACGCCTGCAATATCTGCGCTTGAGCCACCTAGCCCAGCACCACAAGGAATATTCTTTTCGATAATTATGTCAGCCCCCGTTGAAGAAACTCTATCCATATAAAGTTTGCCTGCCTTATAAGCATTGTTTTCGGTTATAGGACAGTCAACGGCAAGCCCTTTCATAATTAGGTTTATACAGCTATCCTTTCTAGGCTTAATGGTTATTTTATCATAGATATCAATTGTAGAGACAAGCGTTTTTATTTCGTGATAATTTTTTTCTTCGCCTAAAATATCTAGCGTTAAATTTACCTTAGCAGGTGCTTTTATTGTTGTCTTTCTCATAAGTATTCCCTTTTATTATTAGTTTTTACTTTTGTCTATATACCACAATTCTTTCATTTCCCGAAAGTGGAAATTGCAAATCCTTATTAGTTTCAATTAGTTTTTCTGGGCAAACGTTAAGGCGCTTTGCAAGTGAAAATTGTTCTTCATCTTTGATAGCAAGATAAACGCTTATTGCCGAGTCATTTTCTTGCTTTTCTTCAAGAAACTTAATATCGCTAACCAATTTTGTTTGGCATTTTTTGAATAGGCTTAAAGATAAATAAACTTCACCATCAATATCCACTTCTGTGCTAGAAACAATCTTTGCCTGACCCTTAAAAGCCTTTGCTTCGCACTCTAGAATAGTGCTTTCATCAAATTCGCCTGCGATTTCTTTTTCAAACGGCATTTCGAACTTTCTTGAAATAACCTTGTCGCCGTCCTTAAAATAAATGCTTCCACCATAAGTCGCCGTCACAAAAAGCCCTTTTGCAGTGACACTGCTTTCTAAAATATTTATAGATTCCATGCACACCACAGGTGCTGTTGCGCCGATAGGAAGTTCGCCAATACCTGCCATGCCACTAACTGCAAAACTATAGTTTCTGCTTTCTAGTGGATAAGTTTGCTCGCAAACTTCTTTGATTATTTCAATCTCTCTTTGCGTGCTGAAAACATCTTGCACAATCATTTTATTAACTTCGTTATATGCTTCGCCTTCAAACATTAGTGACACGTGCGCCACAACAACGCTAGAGCCGTTGTCTTCATCAACGCCCACGTCGGTTTTGAAAGATTTTTCCTTCACCGATGCCGTTGCAAGCATATTTGGCATTGCTTCTTCACTCTCAATTTCCATACGGAAAGGCAAAAGCCTTGTTTCCTTTATTATATCCTTTTTTTCGTTTTTTTGCAACAAAACGAGTGATAAAAGCACCTCGCCATCGACAATAATGCTTCCAACCCCACATTGAGTTGCTGTTATAACGGCTTGGGCTTTATGGTAAAGCACTTCTTCAACAGGATAATTTAGGTCAAATTCTTCTTCTATAGGATAAGCGCCTGTTCTTTTGCCAAGGTTTTGCATTGAACAAAACTCGCACTGATTAGTGTATAGGTCTTCCCCCCCGACAAGCGCACTTTTTTCTATTAGTTTCGTGAGCTTAATGCTTGCCGATAAAATTGCGCTTACAACAAGGTAAATGCCGTTTAAGTCATATTCAACCTTTTGCACGCATACAGAAAGTTTTGCTTTGGCATCATCGTAACCATCGGTTAAGTCGGCTTCTCCACCGAACTCTGCACCACACTCGCCTTTCTTGATGTTGCCTTCCTTGTCAATATAGGTAATATAAAAGTTTATCCTGCCGTTAATTTTAGCCTTAGCGTCTAATATTTCACTACTATCCACACTGACAAATGGCGAAACAACCAAAATGCTTGCGATTTCTTCACTAACAAGGTTAGACTTGCAATCTACCTTAACCTGATGTGCCACTTCTGGCAATTTTTGTTCATAACTTATTTTTTCAAAAATAGGTTCTACCATAACCCCCTCCACATATTTTCATAATCGTATTAAAGTATATTAAAAGTTTTATTAAATTATGACATTTTTGACCTTGTGTGTTTTTTGTTTTGTATATATTTTGCATTTATTTTCTTTTAACATTATATATTTATATTGCCGTTTTAGTTTTGCCAGCACAAGTAAAAAGAATTTACAAAAAAAGAAAAGGATGAGAAAATTTCTCATCCTTTTTAGTTTTGAGTTGCGTTATAGTTTTCAACATTTATTTCTTTTAGTTTTACTCTTCCACACATATATTCTGAATATGAATAAGATGTTTTGCCCCTAAACGATTTATCTATAGGGCTTACGGTGAATAGTGCTGGATACACGCCCTGCACCTTTCCAATAAAACTAACAAGTTTGTTTCTGCCCATGTTTATAGTCACAGAAACCGACTTTTCTTGCATGTTTTTTATGCTCGATTTTACTTCCGATAAGGTTAAAGAACTTTTAATCATGTATAAATTATTGCTTGATAAATAATTTTTATACCTTAAAATTAAAAATCTTCATCCTCATCTTGTTCAGATTCTTCTTCATCAGTATCTTCAAAGTCTGATTGGTCGATGTTTGGAATATCAAAGTCATCATCGTCTTCTTCTTCAATAATGTCCTCTTCTTCCTCTTCTTCATCGAAGTCGCCTTCTTCTTCAGCGAGTTTGTTTAGAGAAAGCATTTCTTCATCTTCTTCCTCTTCCTCTTCTTCGGTGTCGAGATATTCCTTCCAAGAATCATCGTCCACATCTTCCCTACCGTCTTTATATTCTTTTTCTTCTAAGCACTTTGCGCACATTTTTTCGCCCGGTCTAATATGGTTTTGATGACAAACAGGACAAAGGTCTAAAAGTTCATTATCATCTTCGTCATCAACGGCAAAAATTAGTTGTGGGCCTTTTTTAAGTTCAGCCTTACAAACAGCGCAATATTCTTCGCCCCTTTTGATGTAATTTAGTTCACATCTTGGGCACTTAATATAATCTCCTGGCATAGTAAATTCTCCATATATATCATATATATTATTCTTTGGCTCAAAGAGTTAATATCTTTGCTTGCTATATTATATATACATATAGAAAATTTGTAAACTGTTTTAATAAAAATTTTTATTATTTTTAATATTTTTTTAATTTTTTTTAGTTTTTCCTTAGTTTATGCCTTTTCAAGTAACATTTTGTCTGCAATGAGTGCAATAAATTCGCCATTTGTTGGCTTTTCGCTACCAACGTATGCACGAACGCCAAGTATTGAATTTATGCTTTCTATCCTTCCCCTATTCCAAGCAACTTCTATTGCATGGCGAATAGCACGCTCAACTTTAGATGCACTTGTCCCATATTTCTCACCGATTTTAGGATAAAGTTTTTTGGTGATATTATTTATAATTTCAGGCTCACGAATTGCCATTAAAACACCTTCTCTTAAAAAGGAATATCCTTTAATATGTGCTGGAATACCCACGTTAATAAAAATCTTACTTACCTTTTCTTCCATAGACATTTCATGAAGAGTTTCGGTTAAATCCTTGTTTGCACTTTCTTTAACATCATCAAGATTTTTCAGTCTTTCAATCAACACGCTTGGATTATAAGGTTTTGCCATAAAATAGTCTGCGCCAGCACTCATTGCTCTTGCAACAACTTCTTCACTCATAAGCGCACTTAGAACAACAATTTTTATTGCAACTTTTAGTTCACGCACCTTAGATATAACGCTTAAACCATCATATCCAGAAAGAACAAGGTCAGTAATTAAAATCTTTGGTTTCTTTTCTTCAATTGCAGGTATTGCCGAAATTCCATCTTCAGCACTACCCACCACTTCAAATTCTTGAGTTTCTCCAAGTATTTTCATCAGTTCTTGATTTTGTTCTTTGGTGCCTTGCAATAAAAATATTGTTCTTTTTTGCATTTTATCTCTCCTTTTTTTTGTTGACAAATGCATTTTACTATAAATTTTTATAAAAGACAAGCGATTTTTAGTATTTTTGTAAAATAATTGTCGAATCTTGTTCAAAACTTTTTTTATTAGCAAAATACTAACATTTTATGACATATTTTGACAAAAATCACCACATTTTAATTTTGGCTAAAATTAATAATTAAATATTAAAACACCTTTCAGCACAAACAAAAAACGTAAAAATAAAAACCAATCATATACATGCTTGGTTTTTATTGATTATGTATTTTATCTTTATTTACTTACATTGGTTAAACTGTTTTTTTCCGTTACGCTAAGCGTTGGTAAATTTAACTTTTTAAGCAAATCATTTAAGCTATCTGCTTTAATTGTGTTTAATTTTCTTTTTTCATTGTTTGCAATGATATTAACCCATTCAACCGCTTTGTTTACTTTAATTTTTATAATTATAGAAATTATAATAGATATAGCCATTGCAATCAAACCAAAAGGCAAGCAAAATTTTGCGCCACTATTTGGCAATTCGCTATTAATTATTCCATAAACTGCAACAATACCCATAATTACAGAAATTACTGTAAATAGTTTTTTAATTTTAAGTGGTTTTTCTGCTTTTGCAACATTTAATTTTCTTCTTTTTTCAATTATTTCTATTGATTCAACTTTACCATCAGATTTGGGCATTTCATGAACCTCATTTGTCTTACCAATGGCTAATCCACGAGCCCTATATTTCTTCCCATTATATTCAAACTCAACCATATAACAAGGAACAATATAACATTCTACCCCATTTACATCTGTTTTAAAGTTGTATTTTTCATTCTTATGGTGGTCGCCAGGCCAACGAACTTCATAAGTTGCTTTTCTCTCACAAATACCAATCGCAGATTCATACGCTGATAGATTTATTGTTGCATTGCCTTCTTCAACAACACTTTCGTCTTTTGCCTCTTCAAATGCTTTTGGAAATAAATTTGCCAATTCTTCATCGCCATTATCTTCGTTTAACGCAAACGATGCCTTTGTCGCTTTAATTGTTCCGTTATGGGGGCTCCAATCAGTAACCGTTCTTGTCTTTACCACATCAACTTTAACGCTTCCACTATAACTTGCTCTTTTTGTTACGCCATTACAAGTATAATATTCTCCCTCTTTTATATATTTTGATTCAGTTGTTTGATATTGCTCTTGTCTATCATAACCACAAGACCCAGAATAATTTACTTCAACATCTGCAGAAAGAACAAGTATTTCTGAATTAAACTCAACAACTTTTCCAAATTTTGCTTTCATAATGTTTGAAGGGCTTTTTTCATCTTTTGTAATCCCTATTAACACATTTCTTAAAAACTGTTGCTCACTAACTTCTTTCTTTACGCTAAAAACTTTTGTAAACTGCATATCTTTCTCCTTTGTTTTTAAGTGTCTCTCACTTTTTCTTATATATTAACTCATTTGAGTTTGGTTGTCAAGCGTTTTGGGTTATTAAATTAACTCTTTTTAGTTATATAATAAAAACAAAAGGGGTAAACTTATTAAATGAAAGTTTTGGAAAAAATAGAAGCCTTAAGAAAAGAAAAAGGTTGGTCTATAAATTACCTTGCTATGGAAAGTGGTTTAACACAATCAACACTTAACAATTTATATTCAAGAAAAACAGAGCCTAAAATTTCAACCTTAAGGGCAATATGTGGTGCCTTTGGAATTTCTTTATCAGACTTTTTTAAGGAAGAAGAAAATGAAGATGAGCTTGTTAGAAGAGTAAAAGTTCTTTCGCAAGAAAATAAAAACGCTTTATTGCAATTAGTAAAAAATTTAAGATGACGTAAAATACTAACGAACTCAATTCGTTGGTTTTTTATTTAATACAGTTATGCAAATGTCTTCGACAATTTTTGTGGGTTGTTATAAGGTTGTCGCTCGCTAAAACAAAAGCACCCATCAAACGATGGATGCTTTGTTTTAATGGATGCAGCAACAAGCATTCATTGCGCTAGCAATATGTCGCAACAAGTTATATATTGTTAATAACTAATCTCAAAAAGGGCTGTTTGTAAAAATTGAATGCAAAATTAACTGCGACCTTTTCCCGTGCCATTTACTAATCATTTATGATTAGCGGTACGGGACACGGTTGTTGCACAAAAAAGAAAAAGCACTCATCTATTGATGAATGCTTTCTTTTTGGATGCAGCAACAACCTATCTTCCCGTGCCGTCTCCAGCAAAGTATTTTCGGCGCTAGTGAGCTTAACTTCTGTGTTCGGTATGAGAACAGGTGGGACCTCACCGCTAACGTCACCGCAATGGT
>SVIO01000006.1 GCA_015069465.1 Clostridiales bacterium
TTGTCAGGAAAATGCCCAGATGACCATTCAACAGAAAGAAATAGCCTTTCTAATTCTTTAGCTTCAAATTCATGGATATCTTTATATTCAATGTTCATATTATCACCTCATAAAATTCTTATTTATCAATCACTTATCCATGCCGCATGTGTAGCATTGTTTTGATAGCATTTCTTCGTTTTTGATACTGTTATATAACCTAAAACCACCTGCAAAGTTATATGCGTCAAAGCCGTTTTGCATTAAAATTCGTGTTGCAAGATAACTGCGCAAGCCACTTTGGCACATAACGTAGATTTTTTTATCTTTTTCAAGTTCGCCCAAACGCTCTCTTAAATCGTCAAGTGGAATATTAATAAAATCTTCAGCGTGTCCACGCATATATTCAAAAGGTGTACGAGTATCAAGCAAAATCACGTCATTTCTTTCTCTTAAAGACGGAATATCTTCAAAATAAAACTGCTTAACTATGCCGTTTTTGATGTTTTCAGCAACAAAACCTGCCATATTTACTGGGTCTTTCGCAGAAGAATACGGTGGTGCGTAAGCAAGGTCTAAATCTTTTAGTTCATCGGCTTTCATACCTGCCCTAATCCACGTTGCAATAACGTCAATGCGTTTATCAACACCGTCATAGCCAACAATTTGCGCACCCAAAATCTTATAGGTTGCCTTTTCAAAAATGAGTTTAACGGTCATTGCAGTAGCATTTGGATAATAGCCAGCGTGTGAGTTTTGCGTCAAAATAACTTTTTCGTATTCTATGCCGTTTGCTTTAGCTTGCTGTTCGTTAATTCCAGTTGTAGCGACCGTCATATCAAAAAGTTTAATAACCGAAGAGCCTTGCGAACCTTTATATTCGCTGTTTAACCCACAAATGTTATCAGCAACAATACGACCTTGCTTGTTAGCAGGACCTGCAAGTGAAATTACTGATTCTTTATCGGTTATAAAATGTTTTACTTGAACTGCGTCCCCTACGGCATAGATATCGGGAATTGAAGTTTCCATTTTGGCATTGACTTTGATTGCACCTTTAACGCCAAGTTCTAAACCTATCTTTTTAGCAAGTGTGTTTTCGGGCGTAACGCCAACTGCAAGCACAACCATATCAGCGCTTATATTTGAGCCGTTATCAAGGTTAAGCGAAACTTTGTCGCCTGTAATACTCATTTTATTTGTGTTAGTATTTAGTAATAATTGTACGCCGTGGTGACGCATTTTAGCGTGAATAAACGACGCCATATCACAGTCAACCGTTGGTAAAAGATGATTAGATCGTTGCACGATAGTCGTTTTAATGCCAAGTACAGCAAGGTTTTCTGCCATTTCAAGACCGATAAAGCCACCACCTATAACAACTGCCGTTGATGGCTTTTTTTGCTCTACAAAAGCACGAATTTTAAGCGTATCTTCTACCGTGCGAAGAGTGAAAGTCCTTTCATTTTCAGTATAGAAATCTGGAAAAATCGGTTTTGCACCGGGTGATAAAATGAGTTTATCGTAGGTTTCCATAAAACTCGTTTCCGTTTTTAGGTCAGTTACGTGGACGGTTTTATTTTTGAGGTCAATATCGGTTACTTCGTGATTAACTTTAGCGATTATTCTAAAACGGCGAAAGAAACTTTTGGGAGTTTGAAGTGTCAAATCTTCCTTATCTTCAATAACGCCACCGATATAATACGGCAAACCACAATTTGCGTATGAAATATAACCTGAACGCTCAAAAATAATAATTTCTGCGTGTTCGTTGAGTCTTCTTATTCTTGCTGCGACAGTTGCACCACCTGCAACCCCACCCACAATTACGATTTTCATTTTACCCTCCGTTAAAAGCGTTTTAATTTTTTTAGTTGTGATGGCAACTTCCCTTTCCACAACCGTGTTCGCCACAGGTGTGTGCACCGTCACCGTGTTCATGGTCGTGGTGAGAGCATCTAACGTTAGGATTAAATTCTAGTTCGTTTTTCAAAAATGCTTCTATTGCGCTGTCGCAATCGCCACTAACGCCACCGAATAATTTAATACCGAGTTCGTTAAGCGCACTTATAGCGCCACCACCTATGCCACCACAAATAAGAACGTCTACGTTGTTTTCTTTTAAGAAACTTGATAACGCGCCGTGACCTTGTCCGTTAGTACTGATAACGGTTTTAGAAATTATTTTATCGTTTTTTACATCGTAAATCTTAAACTGTTCGGTATGCCCGAAATGTTGAAAAATTTGTTCATTGTCATAAGTTACTGCAATTTTCATAATAGAGTCTCCTTTATTTTTTGATAATTATATTATACCCTTTTTTTCCACTTTTTTCAATTGTTTTTGGATATTGCCTTTAAAAACAAAAATCTTTACTTTTAAAAGCCGATTTTAACCAAAAAGTAAAGATTTTAGATGTTTGGTTAGTTTATAAGTAAAGATTTAGTCAATATCCAATATATTTATTTTATTCTTTTTGAGTAAGAAAGCGTAGGCAATGAGTGAAACGATTGCATCAAAAGCGTTGCCGATACCAAATAATAATGCTATACCGATAAGTGTTGGTTCCCACACCCCACAAAGATAAAGAACAAATACACCACCATAATAAATGGTATTTGTCACTACTGATTCAAAGAGCATATAATTCGTTTTGCCGAGCCCGTAAAAGGTTGAATCGAAAACGTTTTGAAATGCGTATAACATATAAAAACCTAGTAAAACCATAACAAGTTCAAATAGTTTATCTACCTCGTTAAAGTTAAGTATGTGTGACATAAACGGTTTCCAAATCGGTATTGTAATACACCAAAACACACAAACAATAGCAGTTATTACAAAATAGCCTAGCGAATTGTTCTTTATAGCGTTTTCATCAGTTGCAGTTTCTCTCTTTATAAGTTCACCGAGTTGTAAAATTGGAAGCAACAACCAACCCCAAATAAAGTTGTTTGCAACCCAATACGTTCCCTGCTCGCCTACCATATTTACCATTCTGGCAATCATTAGCATGTAAGCAATATTTCTAACGAAAGATTCTAAACCAGATATTCCACCAACTTTTACAAAGTCTTTCATCCAAGCAAAGTTTAGTTTTTCTTTTTTGAAAATTACTATCCCCTCTTTACTTAAAAGAATTATTGCAGTTATGACAAGAATAACGTTTACTATTATATTAGAAAAAGCAATACCATTTACGCCAAGATTTAATGATATAGGCAAAGTTGAAACCATAAACGTATCAACAAGAACACATAAAACGAGTTTTACAGCCGTTAATATGTAAACGTATTTTTCTTTACCAAGCGTTACCATACCAACCATTATAAAGTTAAATGCAAGTGAGAATATACTTGCTACACTTTCTATTCTTATGTAGGTTGCTGACGCATCGATTATGCTTAAATCGGTTGCCATAAGCTTTAATAAAGGCTTTGCAAGTGCAATTATAACGATTGACAATAACGTATAAGCACTCATAGAAACGATTAAGCCTGTGCGCATTCGGTTAGAAAATTCTTGTTTATCCGTTAATACTTTACCGATAAAGAAAAACAACGGTAAAACGATTGCTTCGCTTAAAATCTCATATAAGAGATTTACCCAAGAAAGTTGCCCAGCAATTGAAAATGAATATTCCCCAGGCAACTCCCCTAAAAAGAATACTCGAAGTGTTGTATAAATCGTTGGGCACAAACCCAACACTAAAAGTGCTAAAAATAGTTTGTAATTTATTTTCTTTAATGAAATTATAATTTTTTTCATTTGATTCTCCTTTATTATAAGGGCGACATTTAGTGTCGCCCTTACCTTTTATTCTTCTTCATTCTCGTTTTCTTCACGACTTTCATAATACGCATCATTATTAGGATTGCATTGATTAGAGTGATTATTTATGTTGTCCCAATATGCATGATTATTTGGATTGTGCTGATTTGCATAATCATCTAACTGCCTTTGTGAATGCGTGCAAGAAGAAACACCATGTCCTTTGCTCATTATGAACTACCTCCTTTGACTTATTAACGAAAAGGACAAAAGAAAAACGCCTACCAAACATCCGTAGGCGTAATAATCATAAATATATTAAAATTATTGACAAATCTACGGACAAAAACTAAAACGATAAACGTTGCGTGTACCTTTGGGCAGTCATCTCCTAAGTACACTGCTAAGTTGTTTTAAAAACAACCACTTAAGTCACTATTCATTTGTTTTATTATAGCAATAATAGATATATATGTCAATAATTTTAAAGATTTCCAAAAAAAGTTTTATTTAAAATTTTGGGAAAATGTTTGTAAAATTAGGACATTCATTTTACAAAAAATGATTAAAAACAATAAAAAACACCCGAAAATGAACGATTTTCGGGTGAAAAATATCTAACTCAATGGGGACACTGATTTTATTCTAAATCTTTTCGCATTAGGTAATCGGTTTGTTCATCATCGCCCATAAAAAAGGAATGCTCACCTATTTTATAAAAACCTTCTTTTTTATAAAATCGTTTTGCTTTTTCATTATGCTCCCAAACGCCGAGCCAAACATATTTCTTATTCTTTTCATTAGCGATGTCAATCGCCTTTTTCATTAAAAACTTGCCTAAACCTTGACCTTGAAAATCACTTAATATATAAAATCTTTCAATTTCCAAACTTGATTCATCATTGATATCTGTTTGAGAAGGAAAGTCATTGACTTTTAAGTAACCAACAAGCCTTTCATCTTTATATAAAAAATAAAATGCTGAATTGCTGTTTAACAACTCTTTTTCTAGTTTTTCTAGGTTAAAAGCATCATTTAGATATGCATTCATTATAGATTTACTATTAAATTTTTCAAAAGTTTGAACATAAGTATTTATTGATAATTCTTGTAAAAGCGTTATGTCTTTTATAGTGCATGTTTCAATTTTAATATTTTGCATAACTAAATATCTGCTTATTTAATTTTTAATCCATCAAAAAAAGCCGTGCCAACTTTCTCGCCAAGAGTATAATAGCCATGAGCAAAAGTATCATAACAAATAGGGTTCAGCTTATTTAGGTCAATTTTTTCTTTTTCAGTTAAAATATTTTCATCGACAGAAACGTTTACAACTTCGCCAATGCAGATTTCAGTTTCAGTATTATAACTGACTAATCTACACTCTAACACAAGTGGAAGCTCGGCAATAATAGGTGCGTTTATATGCTCGCTTTTAATAATTGTCCAGCCTGTTTTGGCAAGTTTATCTGGCTCTTTATTTCCAGAAACCACCCCTACATAATCTGCAGGTACAACATTTTTGATATCGGCAATAGCAACCGTAAATTCCTTGGTTTTTAATAAGTTTTTAACCGTTTTATGTCCTTTATCAATACATATAGAAACCTTATTTTCATCGCACACCGTTCCCCAAGCAGCATTCATTGCATTTGGCACGCCATTTTCATCATAAGTGCCAATAATTAAAACAGGCAAAGGATAAATATATGCTTTTGGTTTTAAGTTCTTTCTCATGATTTTTCTCCTTTTTTATATTATACTATTTTTAAACTCTTTTCAATAGTTTTATTTAAGTTAAAAATGCCCTTTTTAGAATAAAGGGCATTTTGTTTGATGTTTAATTATTTATTAAAATTTTCTCCAAACCATTTTGTCAACTATTCTTGTGTATGATTGAATTAGTTTTACTACCTTTGTTGAAACATTTTCTTCCACATAATCAGGGACAGGAATTCCATTGTTTCCATCATTGCAAAGTTCAACCGATGTTTCAACGGCTTGAAGTAATCCATTTTCATCAATGCCAGCGATAACAAAGCATGCTTTATCTAGTGCTTCGGGACGCTCTGTGCTAGTTCTGATGCAAACGGCTGGGAAAGGTTTTCCTATGCTTGTAAAGAACGAACTTTCTTCAGGAAGCGTGCCACTATCTGAAACAACGGCAAAGGCGTTCATCTGCAAGTTGTTATAATCGTGGAAGCCTAATGGTTGGTTTTGAATAACACGCTTATCCAATTTAAAGCCACTGATTTCTAAACGCTTTTTACTTCTTGGGTGGCAACTATAAAGAATTGGCATATCATATTTTTCTGCAAGTTTATTTATGGCAGTGAATAATGAATTAAAATTCTTTTCGGTATCGATATTTTCTTCTCTATGAGCAGAAAGTAAAATGTATTTTTTTGGCTTTAACCCTAGTCTTTTAAGCACATCGCTCTTTTCTATTTCCTTTAGATTATTATGCAAAACTTCTGCCATAGGAGAACCTGTTACATAAGTTCTTTCTTTAGGAAGCCCACAATCAGCAAGATATCTTCTTGCGTGTTCTGAATATGCTAAGTTTACATCAGAAATTATATCAACTATACGGCGATTTGTTTCTTCTGGTAAGCACTCGTCTTTACAACGATTTCCTGCTTCCATATGAAAAATAGGAATATGCAATCTCTTTGCTGATATCGCAGATAAACAACTATTTGTGTCGCCTAAAATCAAAAGTGCATCTGGCTTTATTTCATTCATAAGTTTATATGAACAATTTATGATATTGCCAACCGTTTCACCTAAATCTTCTCCAACAGCATCCATATAAACTTCTGGGTCAGCAAGTTTTAAGTCCTTAAAGAATATTCCGTTTAAGTTATAGTCATAATTTTGACCAGTGTGTGCCAAAATGCAGTCGAAATATTTTCTACACTTATTGATAACTGCTGCAAGTCTAATTATTTCTGGGCGTGTTCCAACAATGATAAGTAGTTTAAGTTTACCATTGTCCTTAAATTTTACATTTGAATAATCTACTTTAATTCCCATATTTTCTCCTTGATTTATAAACCAATTTCATCTAAAAATTGTTTAAATTCTGCTTTTTCAGAAGCAGATGTTTTTTCAAGCACTTCTACTTCTCTCTTAAGTCTTTTTGCTTTGCCACTAAATATTGTTTCTATCCAACGCACCACTTCATAAAATGGCAAAAGCCACTTATGTTTTATTAAAATAGGGTATCTATTTTTCATAATGCTGTATGGACAAAATATCCTTTTTATTATATGGCTAGTTTTACTGTCGACCTTTGTGCCATCAACCTTCATTCTGTTTTCGAGAGTACCATAGATGCCACCACTTATAATATAATTTTCAAGTTTAAGAGTTTTTTTGGTGTGCTTTTTATTTTCAAACCAAACGCTAGCAAGTTCTTTTATCGACTCGTAAAACTTAGAAATATTACAAGCATCTAAAAGTTTATAAAGTTCATCATTATTTATATCTAACTTTTGATGAGCAATGTATACGTCCATTATGGTGCGAACACCACATCCACCCTTTAAGAAATGATACATCATATGCGAGAGCATATGAAAAACAAAAAACTCATTAGTTAAATTATGTTCAAACTCACTATTTTCACTTTGCCTAGCATAATCCCAGACTTTAGCCAAAACCGAATCAATATTTTCTTTATTTTCTAGAATATTAAAATGGAGTTCTAAATGCACTTTTGAAGGCGAAAACAAGGAAACATCATGATAATTAAGTTTACCATCAGTTTTATATCCGTTAATATCAACAAGTGCTTTAACGGCACGATTTAAGTCTTGCTCTTTAACTAATATATCTATATCACAACTTGTCCTAAGCCAAGATTCCTTATAATAATTACAAAGGATTGCACCCTTTAGTGGAATAAAAGGTATCTTCTGCTCATTAAATGTTTTAACAACAGCATTATACTCATAATTTTGCTGTTCTCTTCTCATAACAGCAATAAATTTAGCACGATTTAACTGTTTTTTAACTTCATCATCATTTAAGACTTCATCATCAGTAATAGCATAAGCAATCATGTGCGCCAAATCTTGTTTTTGTGCTAACTTTAACAAAAGTTTTTCTTCTTCAATCGTTAAAGGATTTTCCTTAATGCCCATGTTTTCGCTAGGATTTATCGCACTACTTATTAAGTTTACAAAATATGATTTTACTAAATCAATATTTACTTGACTCATAAATTAAACCTTTTCAAAAAAAGTATCTGGATGGCTTGAATCAAACTGCTCGTTTGCCCACATAACAGTAACCAAGTCTTGTGTTTGAGATAAGTTTATTATATTATGTGTATAGCCAGGGAGCATATGCACTGCTTGAATTTTGTCGCCACTAACTTCAAAGTTTAATACTTCATCCGTACCTATCTTTCTTTGTTGAATTAAACCTTTACCTGCAACAACGATAAAAAATTCCCACTTTGTATTGTGCCAATGCTGACCTTTGGTAATACCCGGTTTAGAAATATTGATAGAAACTTGTCCACATTTTTGTGTTTTTAATAGTTCAGTAAAACTACCCCTATCATCAATATTCATCTTTAGGTCAAACGCAACTTTTTCTTTAGGTAAATAACTTAAATATGTTGAATATAATTTTTTAGCAAAACTGCCGTTTGGAATTTCAGGAATAACGAGATTTTTGCTTTGGTCATGGAAAGTGCCAAGTAAATCTACTATCTCACCTAGTGTAACTTTGTGTGTTATTGGCACAAAATAATATCTGCCTTCAGCCTTTTCTATAGGATTAAGCCCATCGTAATCACAGCGATGTCCTTTACCTTCTAAAAGGTCTAACATTTCGCAAACTAAATCATCAATATATAAAAGTTCAAGTTCTATAGCCCTATCATTTACCGTGATAGGTAAATCGTTTGCTATATTATTACAAAAGGTTGCAACAGCACTATTATAATTCGGTCTACACCATTTGCCAAAAAGGTTTGGAAAACGATATACTGAAACCTTTGCGCCTGTATCTAAAGCATAGTCAAAAAATAGTTCTTCGCCAGCCTTTTTACTCTTGCCATATTCACCATCAGCATAACGACCGATTAGCGTTGCTTGAATTGATGAAGAAAGCATAACAGGACATTTATTGTTATTATCTTTTAATTTTTGAAGCAAAGTAGAAGCAAAGCCAAAGTTTCCTTGCATAAATTCTTCTTGCGTTTGTGGGCGATTTACCCCTGCAAGATTAAACACAAAATCTGCTTTAGCACAATATAAATCTAAATCTTCTAAACTGCTGTCAATATCATATTCAAAGATTTCTTCTATAATAAGATTTGGGCGAGTTTTATCTTTGCCATCTTTTATGTTTTTCAAAGCACTACATAGATTTTTTCCAACAAAACCCTTTGCACCTGTAACTAGTATTTTCATTACTTTATATCCTTAGCAAGTTCTTCTTGAATATACTCTAAACTTGCAATTTTTGCTTTTGTTTGTTCAACTGTTAAAAGTTCTGTATTATTTGAGTTGAACTCTGTTAAAGTATTACGCTCTTTATCGCCTTTGTTAAAATATTTATCATAGTTAAGCCCACGCTTGTCGCAAGGAACACGATAGAAATTACCAAGGTCGATAGCATTTGCACACTCTTCGTTAGTAAGAAGTGTTTCATACATTTTTTCACCATGGCGAATGCCGATAACTTTAATATTATTTTTGTCGCCACCAAAAAGTTCACAAACTGCTTCTGCTTGAGTTTGAATTGTACAAGCAGGTGCTTTTTGAACTAAAATGTCACCACTTTCGCCATTTTCAAAAGCAAATAAAACAAGGTCAACGGCTTCATCAAGTGACATAATAAAACGAGTCATCGTTGGGTCTGTGATAGTTATTGGTTTTCCTAAACGAATTTGTTCTATCCATAGTGGAATAACGCTACCACGAGAACACATAACGTTGCCATAACGAGTGCAACAAATCTTTGTCTTTTCTGGTGAAACTGTTCTTGATTTAGCAACGATAACCTTTTCCATCATTGCCTTTGATGTTCCCATAGCATTTACAGGATATGCTGCTTTATCCGTTGAAAGACAAACGATATTTTTAACCCCTGCATCTATTGCTGCTGTTAAAACATTTTCAGTGCCTAAAACGTTTGTTTTAACTGCTTCTATTGGGAAAAATTCACAAGATGGAACCTGTTTTAATGCTGCAGCATGGAATATAAAATCAACGCCGTGCATTGCGTTTTTAACCGATGCTAAGTCACGCACGTCGCCGATATAGAACTTGATTTTTTCTGCCACTTCTGGCATTTTTGCCTGAAATTCGTGGCGCATATCGTCTTGCTTTTTCTCATCACGAGAAAAAATGCGAATTTCACCGATATCCGTTCTTAAAAATCTATTAAGAACAGCATTACCAAACGACCCCGTTCCCCCTGTAATTAACAAAGTTTTTCCTTTGAATATACTCATTCTATTTACCTCTTAATAATTTTCAACATTTTTAATACACTTTTTCTTTCTTTTTTACTTAGTCCGAAAGCAAACACGCATAATAAATAGCAACCTGCCACTAAAACACCTCTTATAACTAATGTTAGGTATCCACTGCCAGTGACTAAGTAATTTATTAAAACACCTAATCCTAAAGAAATTAATATTGGAATAGACATTATTAAATAACAATTTTTTGCAAACTTAACGATGTTAAACTTTAAGCATTTTTGCGAAACTATATTCGTTAGTATCGCACGCAAGAAATATGCCACTGATATTGATATACAAGCACCAACAACTCCCCACAAATAAGAGAATATAAAAGATAAAACTATATTTGTAATACCTGTTGCAACATTTATAATTGCTTGTAATTTTACCTTATTTCTAACAACCATTGTAGTGTTCGCAATTTGCAATGAATTAAAGAACATTCCTGGAACAATTACTAACAATATGCCATAATATGCATCTGCATAATCTGCACCAACCCAAAGATTAATGAATAATTGCCCTACAACAGCAAATCCAACAAAAATTAAGCCATTAAGTGCGAACTGGAATTTACCAACACCTAATAATAGTGGCTCTAAATTTTTACTAGCAGTAATTTCATCTTCGCCATTTTTTTCCATTTGGGCATAAACTCTTGATATCTTTGGCATAAACAAGCCATTAATTGCCGTTGTTATTGTATAAGAATATCCTTCAATTGCAACTACAACGCCAAACACACCGATTGCAGCAGCACTTGCTGTAACCCCTAAAACAGTTGGTGTTATATTAAAAACAAGCCTTTGTGCAAAAAGTGCTATAGTTGACCAAAGCGAAAACTTAAATATTTCTTTATATAAACTTTTATCTTTATACTTAAAATTCGCTTTTACAGGAAGGTCTTTTTTAATAACAATAAACTTAAATGCAATAATTATAAGTCCAGCAAAAGCATGAACGGTTACAAGCGCATATAACCCATAACCTAATAATAGAGCAACTATTGTCAATCCCACAAGCAAAAATCGATATATTAAGTCAGCAAGTTTTAATGGAATAAACTTTTCGTATGCCGTTAAAATACCATTTTGCGTTACAAACGGAAAGTTAAATATTGCAAAAAACGCTGCTATTACATATACTACCTTAAATTGCTCAAGTTCAGATGGGGTTAAATTAACATAAATTTGTTCTATGAGTAAAAATACGACGAGTAGTACAATAAATATAACGGCATCAATAATTAAATATAGTTTATAAATTACCCCTAAAAAGTTATCAACTTTTTGTTGGTCACCTTCTGCTTTATATTTAGAAACATATCTTGCTGTTGCAGAACTTAAACCAAAGTCAACTAAAAACAATGCAATAAGCGAATTTGCCAAAGTATATAAACCATATTGACTTTGACCAATTTGCCTTATCATCCAAGGCGTATAGATTAAGCCTGCAACTATATTTACTGCGATAGAAATGTATGATAATATTGCGCCAAATTTTATTTGTTTTTCAGCTTTCATATTAATTTGTCCTTTCCTTTAACACCTTGTCAAATATATGGTCCCATTGTTTTTTTACTGCTTCGAACGAATACATATCATATATAGGTCTAAAAAATTGTTTTTCTTTTTTATTTTCTAAATTACTTAAAACAATTTCGGGAATCTTATCAAAACTATCCACATAAACAAAATTTGCATTCATTTGTTCAAGTTCATAATATTTTAGCCAAGAACCAATAACTACTGAACTGCCTGCACAAACTTGTTCTTTTAGCGAATTAGAAAATGCATCAGTGTCACGCATATTAAAATATAAATCGGTTGCTATTGCTTCTGCTGCCTTCATTTCAAAAGGAGCATATTCTTCCAATATCACACTCTCACAACCACTATTTTTTGCTTTTTCTTTAACTAAATCTCTAAACTCCTTAGAACAAGCCCCATATTGCATTGGAACAGAGATAAACAACTTGTCCTTTATTTCTTGTGGCAATGTTGCAATTTTATCGATAATCAAATCTTGATGTTGGTCTTCATAAGCACTATAGCCAACTGTGATGCAAAGTTTTTCAAGTGGGAAATTCATTATTTTTTTGCTTCCCTCAATGCCTTCCTTTTCAAAAACTTGCTTAACGCACTCTATTCCTGCAGTCGCAAAACGGCAAATCTTGAGTTTATCATTATATATATCGCCATAAATGGTCTTAAAGTCTTCAAAAACCTTTTGTGTTGTTACAGTGATAGCATCTGCCTTATCAAAACTTCTTTTTCTAAGTTTCATTACTATTGGCGTTGTGTCTTCAATATCACCACCCCAATACGATGTGATTAAATGCTTAAACTTCCTTTTGTTCTTTAAATAAAATAAAAGGCTAGTTTTATATACTGACTGAATATTACAAATATCAAATTTTGGCAAACTTTTTGCCATTATATATTTTCTTATAAAGTTTTTTAATCTTTGAATTATCGTTCTATTTTCAAGGTCTTTGCCTTTTCCATATTTTTCGGCAATAGAATAAAGCCTTACGTTGTTTTCCTTATAAAAAGTTCTATATTCTTCTCTTACCCTTTTTGTTGACAAAGTCATAACAGAAACTTCAAACTTTCCATCACTTAAAACATTTTTAATAAAATTATAGATATGCATTGAATTGGCATCGCCAATAATCAAATATTTTAGCATTTTTTACCTTACAAATATAATTCTAAATAGTCTTTCTATTTTACGTCCTAACTTTCTAAAGAAGGAAGGATGTAAATACTTTATTCTTTTATCAAAATAATTATAATCTTCTATTATATATGGTGGATGATTTAATGGAAAACTGATTTCTTCTGCCTTAGTAATAAACACTTGTTGAATGTCTTTTGGCAACTGTTTAATGTTTTTTGGTGCGTGAGTTGCGTTAACAGATGTTCCAACGTTTTCTATCATATTAACAGTTGGATAGATAACTAAACCAGAGTTCAAAAGCGTTCTATATCCAACAATAGGTTCCCAATAAGGCACGCCTTCTGCTTTTCTCTTGTTTGCTCTTACTATACTGCTTTTTATACTTTTATGCCCATAGCGTTTTTTTGCTAAACTCAAAAAATAGTCATCATTTAAGAATTGATACTCACTTTCCCAAGTTTCAGCAACCCTTCTCCAGCTTGCCCAACCAATTGAACTACCAATTCGGCTGAAAAAGTAGCTATACCTTTTATCTTCTATGCCACCATAAAGAGTTTGTCCACAAATTCGGTCAACCCTGGTATCATTTTCATATTTATCAAGAAGTTCTTTACAAAATGGAAAAAAACTTTGAGATGGCACAACGTCATCTTCTAATATAATGCATTTATCAACGATTGAAAATGCCCATTTATGTGATAAATGAGTAGAAGGGTCACAGCCCATATTTTTATCGTGATAATTTTTATGCACTTCGCATTCCCAATCAATTTTATCAGCAATTTCTTGGCACTTTTTTATATTTTCAATGTCATCAGGGCGACCTTCTCTTGGTCCATCTTGCCATAAAAGTAAAACTCTTGGTTTTGCTTTTCTTACAGTTTCAAAGGATTTTTCAAACTGCTCTGGGCGAGCAAAGAATATACATAAAACTGCGACATCAATTTTCCACTTTTCCATATAATTACTCCTGTTTATTTTTCCTATTTTTAACAACTCTGCCTGGATTTCCTACAAATACTGAATATGGTGGAACATCTTTGGAAACAACAGCACAAGCACCTATAACTGAGCCTTTTCCAATGGTTACTCCTGGCAAAACAACGACTCTTGCTCCAATCCAAACATCATCTTCGATGGTTATAGGTTTAATTTCAGCCATACCTTGTTCTCTCATTGGTATATCAGGATTACTCGTGCAATGGTTTTGGGCATAAAATATAACATAAGGGCCCATCATAACATTTTTTCCAATGGTTACTCCATTATTTATTTCACACGCATATCCTACGCCAGAACGGTCACCTATTATTGTATTTTTATGAATAAAACACTTTCTGCCTATACTTAGGTTAGCACCAGCGCTTTTTATATATTTACGAACAAAAAAAGACCTTACCCCCCCCCCATTTTTCAGGTGTGTGACGAATTATTTTTTTAAATAAAAATTGGTATATTTTTTTCATCTAAAAACCTCTTAACTTCTTTTTTTACTAAAAGCAACAATAAATATTGGGACAATAAAATAACCAGCGATGGTTATTTCAAAAACATAACCTATAGGATTAAAAAAGGAAAGTAAAACAATAAATCCCGTTACACAATAATATAAAGGCAAACCTATTTTGTAGTCATTTAGTAAATTTTTTTGAAGTTTAAATGATTTGACTGCTAGATAAATAAGGATGCAAAGCCCAACAACACCAGTATTTGCTAATGTCGCCATTATTAAAGAGTGAGCATTAAGATTTTTATCAAACGACCCAAAAATAGGATTTTCAGCCCATACAAACAATGCATCTCTGAGCAATTCTGGTCTACTACCCAATTCGCCAGTGTCTTTTTGAGTTATTGAATTTGCTATTTTTATAAATTTACTTTGTAGCACGCTTCCACTAAAAACATCGCTTAGATAATAAAAAATGTCAACAATATAAATTATCAACAATAAACTTAATAAAGCAATCAGCACACGAATGAATATACTTTTTGTCTGTACAAATAGTAATATTGCAGAACCTAAAAAAGTAAGTAGGAGTAACGTTGTATATTGACTTTGCAAAATATAGTAAAATGATATGCAATATAAAATTAGGACACCAATTTTAATCAATGGCTTTTTTTGAACTGTAAATAACCACATTAGGCATAACGCAATAATACCCATCATATATGAAAACTCAAATCCACCTATATTAGATAATCGATATGAGTTTAGTTTAGCACCAGTGCTACTTGCCGTTCCTTGTGCCAACAAACGTGCAATTTCTGGATTTTTTTCTAACTCTATGAGCGTGTTAATTAATATGTATCCAACGATAACTAAGAAAATAACTAAAATCATTCGTAATGATTTTATGTCAAAATTTTTAAGAGCGTATACACCCCATAAAACTGGAATAAAAAAACGAATATTTCTTATTGTTTCATTTATTGCATCTATTAAACTATATGATGAAAAAAAAGCATATCTAAAAAAGAAAAATGATGATAAAAACAATAATAAAACTATATATTTAACAATACTACTTTCCTTGTATACCAAATAAAGTAATGATGAACACATCAATAAAGCCGCCAAAATATAAGGCACCCTTAACTTCATAGCTGGAAGCACATATACAATAATAGTTAAAACAAGATAGCAAATAAAAAATTTATTACCTTCTTTATTTTTTAGGTTATTATATTCATTTTGAACAAAGCAATTTTTTTGCATAATTTATCCTCTAAAAAGCACTTAAATATATTAATTGATTTGTAAATTTATAATAAGCGAGTTTAAGTTTTTTTATAAAGTTTAATATTTTCTTCTACAAATTTATCTCTGTTATATTTTTGTTTTGCTTTTTCTGCTATAACTTTCTTGTCAAAATCAGTATTTGTAAACTTTATAACTTTTTCTTCTAAAGTATCTATATCCCCATATTCAATAAAACTACTAAATTCATTTATAGCAATTTGTTCTGGAGCACCAGCATTAAATCCAACAACAGGAGTTCCACACGTTAAACTTTCTGAAACCACCATTGAAAAAGTTTCTCTTTTGCTTGTTAAAACTGTTAAATCTGCCATTGAATAAAGCTTAGCAAGTTGTTCTTGGTCTGAAACTCTGCCTAAGAAAGTGACGTTACTTGGCACACTTATATTTTTATCGTAATTTCCAGCAATAACAATTTGATATTCTTGTTTTTCTAAAAGTCTTTTAGCAAGTTCTATTATATAATATCCACCTTTTATATCTTGTTGGTTCGAGTGAAAAAATGGAGTAGCGTGAAAAATTACTTTTTTACCTTCGATACCCATTGCTTTGCGAAGATTCTCTGTTTGATAAAATTTAAATATTTCCGTATCTAAACCGTTAAGAACCACACAATGTTCTTTATCGGCGAGTATCGGAGATTGCTTAGCCCTTTCCATAAGCCATGGTGATACAGACGCTACAATTAAATTATCAAACCCATCAAAAGCCTTTTTCATTTTTTGCCAAGATGTATGTGTTCTGTTAAAAAAAATAGATTTAGTCTGTGACTTGAACTGCGTACAATTGCGACAACCTGTTTTCCACTCCTCGCAATCAAAAGCATGTCCACAGTTTGCAGTGTGTATAAATTCAGCGTGCAATGTTAAAACCGTTCTGATGTTATTATTTTTTAACCACTGAACTATTTTATAAATATTAACAAAATATCCATTTATACAATGCAAATGCACAATGTCTGGTCTTTCTTTTTCAATTACTTTAATTAATCTTCTTGTAGATAAAGTACAACCACCATACATTAACCCAGTAATTCTAGAACGCAAATTTTGAAGTTTAGAATAGAATTCCCCACATACTTTATAGACATTAGGAAGTGTTGTTTGTTCGCCCCTACCATAACAAACTACAGACTCGATTCCCCTTTCGATAAGTCCGTTATGAATATCTGCTACAATTTTTCCTGTGCTACCTTTATTGTAAACACAATTTACTTGAAGTACTTTCATATATTTCCTTAATTAATAATCTTGCCTAAAATTTTAATCATTGGCAAAATATTGTTTTAATAAACTTTTATAAATTCTTCCACTTCGGAATTGTTTTTGAAATATCTTTCCGAAACAGCTTTTGAATTTTCTAAAACTTTTCTTCTATCATCTTCGCTAAATAATGCTTTTCTTAATGCGTTTTCTAATTCTTCTTTATTGCTCTCAAAAAAAGCACAGCCATTATCAATTAAAAACTTAGATAGTGCCAAACTTTCATTTGCATATGCAAATAGTGGCGTGCCACTGCAAACACTATCTGCTATTTTTGTTGAAAAAGCATATTTCAAATCGTGATTATTTTCAACTGTAGAATATTCTGCATGAATCAACAAATCACTTTCATATATTATTTTTGTAACTTGTTCATAAGAAACAAAGCCTTTGTAGTTTATTCCATTACAATTGTTTAACTCTTCTTCTATAGACGCATTATTTGTCTTCCCATAGATATCAAGTTTGATGTTGCTGTTAATTTGATTTAACGCCTCGCCAATTTCTATTAATGCTTTATGTCTATTAAGCCCCAAGTTTCCAAGATATGAGACTTTTATATCTCCATTTTCTTTTACCTTGAATTTTGGCTTATATTCCATAGATGATTTACAATACGAACAATCACATTCAAAGGCAAATTCATTAGCATACAAATCTTTAAGCAAAGATGTATTTAAGAAACACTTCACACAATATTTTTCTAATCTTTTATATGCTTTTCTTAAATTGTGACTTAAAATTTTATAGAGCAACGATGGTTTATTTGTTAAATAATTTTCTTTCTTAAAATAATAATCTTCTGTTGAAAAAGCAACAACTGGAATTTTATATTTTTTTGCAACCTTTATTGCAAGATTTATTGTAAAACAATTATCTGCAAGGTTTATAAATACAACTTCTGGATTAAAATCATGAATCCACTTATTTAATTTTTTACCCTTCCACCTACCGAATTTCCAAGCAAACTCTCTTAACAGTATTTTTAATGGGGTTTTTCTTTTTTTAGGCAAATTAGTGCTGGCTATATTCTCTTCGCTCTGTCTTTTCTCTACCTTTCCACCACATTGCTTAAGTGTTAATAAAGATTTTAAGGCATCTTTATCTGTCACCTTATAGTAATTATCGCACTTAGAAAAGTCTGGATTTCCATAAACACAAAATTGTGCCAACTTATCTTTATCATACGTGCCAAATAAATTAGCAACCGTTCTTCCATTAGAATCGGAATCAGATAATGCACCATTTGAAATAATTAAAACTTTCTTCATAACTTATTATAATCTTTAATTCCTTTTCTATATAATTTCAAAATTTTTCTATAGCTTAGTTCACAACCCTTTCTTCTGCTATTCCTAAATGCAAAATAATAAGATAAAATTTTAGACTTGAATTTACCAAACTCTGCACAAAGAACCTTTCCTTTAACGTAAAAGAATTTTTCGGTAAACCCCTCGTACCAAGATGAATTTTCTGAATTGATGGTACCTATTTCACATGGCGAAAAATAAAACTTAATTTTCTTTTTAAGCATTTCGCTCAAAAACAATGTATCTTCTCCACTATAATTTTCAGTACCAGCACCAAACATTTGATTGAAGAACAAATTGTTTTTTTCTAGTACATCTTTTCTTATTACCAAACCAACTACACCGACAGGTCCTATAAGTTTTCTGTTTGCCTTGCAGAACTTGAAAGATTTTTTTGCCCTATGACGATTGCCGGCCGTTGCATATAATGAAAATTTTATAGCTTTAGCATACGGATGCTCTTCAAATTCTTTCTTTATCACATCTAAATAGTCGTCACTTAGCACAACATCATCATCTAAAAACATAATGTATTCAGCATCTACAGAAGAACAACTAATCGCCAAGTTTCTATTGATACTAAGTCCTTTTGTGTGCGTTGACAACATTTCAATTAAAAAATCGCCATCTTCTTTTAGATAATTATACATATCTGTTTGATTTGCAATTAAAACATTTGACTTAATATTCATTTTTTTTACAAGGTCTAAATTGTTTTGATTCATTGTGGCAACTAGAATTTGTAAATTCATATATTTATCTCCAAGTAAGATTAATTCTTTTCTTTTATTTTTGGTTTAACCAGCGAACGCAATCAAAATGCTTTTCAAAAATTCTCTGTCCAAAAAGACCTTTATATCTTAAAACATCACCGACTGTTTTCATATTCTTAAATTCAGGGCACACAACTTGCCATTCGTATACTTTACCTAAAGAATTACACCTTTCATTTGAAACAAAGCATACTTTTTTATATGGCAAGCGATGATATCTTTCAAAATCCTCTTCTGTTTTTACAAAATGGTCATTTGCCATAACATAAATATTTTGTCTATTAACTCTTTGCTTTCTTCTGTTCCAATCTGAAAGCAAATGCTCACCATTTCTATAATGAACACCTATGACGATAATATCATCAACCATAATAGTCGGTTCACCCTTTTCTGTATTAGGGCCAATGATTGGCTCAGTGTCTAGATAATAGTCAAGCTTCTCAACAAATTTAATAAATTCAGGAATAATCAAGTTTATTGTAGGCGAACGGAACTGCTCTCTTAAATCATGATATAAAATTCCACCTATGCAGTTTGCAGAAATAATTGAAAAACTATGATTTCTTAGTTTTTTACTTAATACAAACCTATAAGGGAATCTCCAAATCTCTTTTATAATATCTTTAATTTTATTCTTTTTCATTTTCTAATAATTTTTCTATTTCATCTATAAGTCTTGGATAACTTTTTTGTCTATCAAAATACTTATCATACATTTTTGTTGAATTTTCAGACATTGTTTTTCTTAAAAGGTCATCTGTATATAGTGCTTTAATTGCCTCAGCCAAAGCAAAAATATTTCCATTTTCCACACTTAATCCTGCGTTATTATCTTCAAGAAGTTTTCTATATTCTAGGCTATTTTGAGTGTTTATTACAGGAACACCTGCCGCTGAATAATCTGCAACTTTGTTTATTATTGAAGATACTGATTTTCCGATAATAGGATTAACTGCAACATCGCAAGCCATCAACGTCTTCATCATTGTTCCATATTCTAATAAGCCTGTAAAATCTACATTAACTTCATTTTCTATTGCAACTTGTTTAAAATGTTCTTTTAAGACACCTTCGCCCATAACAAGGAATTTGATATTTTCAATTCCTTCGTTATTCAATATTTTTATTGCTTTAATAACACTTTCTATATCATAACTGTGCCCTAATGCACCAACATATCCTATCCAAAATTCATTATTAGGCTTGTCTATTTCGATATTAGCGGTTTTTTGCTTGATAAGTTCAGAGTCTGAACCAATATAAATGCTTAGCCCCTTTGAATCTTTTTTATTACATTTTAATCCACGAACAACATAAGTGTCAGATACTGCCATAATTTTATCTGCACGGGAATAAATTCTATCAGCCTGCTTTTTCATTGGATAAAACAATATGTCTGAAATAATAGGTATTGATAGTGCCATCTTAAATGCTTCTGGCCACAAATCTTGGATATCAACTATTACAGGAATATTGTTTTTATTTGCGTATTTTGTCACTTCATCAGCAACTCTAAGTGATGGAACCGACACAATAATTAAATCTGGTTTTTTTCTTGTTTCTAAATATTTTTTAACATTTTTGCCAAATTGTTTATAACTAGAAATTCTATCAAAACCGATATTCTTTTTGTACCCTTTTTCATATTGCAAGGTCATTTTATAAGGCAGTTTATCTAACGATAGCGTTTGTACTTCTCTTTGCTTTTTTGTTAAATGACAAAAAGTTGATGTAACAACTTCTAAATCATATTTTTCACATAATATGTTAGCAAAAGTACGATATCTACTACTTGCTTTTTCTTGCTCAAAATGCCAATAATTTACAATTAGCATTACATCTTTCTTCATCATTATTTCCCCAAATTTGCAAATATAACTTTTTCTAATCTTTTTGAGTTGCCATCGCCCACAAATGAATTGTGTGGGGTGATTATTACATTTTCTTTATCCCAAAGTGGACTATTTTCTTCAAGTGGCTCTTGCTCAAACACATCCAACACTGCGCCGAGAAGTTTATTATCTAGCGATTTTAATAATGCCTTTTCATCAACAACTGCGCCACGAGCAATATTAACTAAAACGCTTTTATCTTTCATCAAATTAAATCGCTCATCATTCATCATGTGCCTTGTTTCTTCTGTTAGTGGCAATGTTAAAACAACAATATCTGCTTTTGATAAGCAATTATCAATATCTGAAAGTGGATAAATTTTTTCATATGCACTATCTTCTCTTGGAAATAAGTCAACACCGAACACATTAGAACCAAACGCATTAAAACGCTTTGCACACTCTGTGCCGACATTTCCACAACCGATAATGCAAACTGACTTGTCATATAGTTCTAAAACGCCACGATGTTTTTCCCAAATATTATTTTTTTGTTTTTCATAGAAGAATTGGCATTTTTTATAAAGTTGCAAAACTCCACTAATCGCAAACTCAGCCATTGGCACGCTATAAACGCCACGAGCATTATTTATGGTTATTCCCTTTGCTTTAACATAATCCATAGGAACACGGTCAAAACCAACGCTTGTAAGCTGAATATATTTTAGGTTTGAAAACTTTTCTATATCATGATGCAAAAATAGTCCGTTACAAATCGCACCTTCAACTTCCTTATAGTCGCAAGGTAGTTTGTCGCTTTCATTTTGCATAAAAACAATTTCATGCCCTAATTTTGCTAAATTATTAAGTTGTTCATCAGTGCATTTCCAAGCACCTGTTACAAGCAATTTCATAAATTTTATCCGATACTATTTAAAATTTGCACAACTGCATCTCGAATTTGTTTTTTGTTTTCTATAAAATCAACATTGCCGTTTTCACACTCGACTTCCCAATCACGAATTTCTTTTAGTCCTTTTGTAAATATTTCATCAACTTGATTTAGGTCGGTTATTATGTTTGTGTTACAAAAACTTCTTGATAAAATCGCACAAGTTGAGCCAAGTCTATAATGCTCTGCAATAACCCTTTCTGCAGGAAGTGAACCTTTGCCTAAAGCAGCGATTCCACCAAAGCCATAAGGGAGTCCTTTTTTAACAAACTTAGTGCAAAGCCTTTCAACTGTGCCATCAGCAAGAAGTTCGAACATGAATTTCATGCCATAACCTAGACTTAAATCGTTAAGCCCCACAAAAACTTCGTCAATGCCTTTAACTTCTAAAATTTCATCGATGTTTTCAACAGCCTCTGGAGTTTCTATCAAAAGTAAAGTTTTTGCTCTGCCATCAACAAAACTTATAAACTTTTGAACTTCATCTTTAGTCTTAAAAAAAGGAAGCATTATAATGTCTGCACCAGCATCAATTACACCATCTATTTCTTCTTTAGAAGATGAATATTTGTCGGTTTTTTCATGGATAGGATTACATCTAGCCATAAGCGACGCACTTGTTAGGCATTTTTTGATTTTTCTAACATCATCTACTGTATGAAATGATTGAACTGTGTCCATGCCACCTTGCCTATCACTTTTGCCAATATATTCCATGTCAACGAAAATTCTTTGAACGCCATTTTTTTCAGCAATAAGCGCAACTTCTGGCTTGTTTGTAATATACATTAACTTTAACATTTTATTTCTCTGCTACCTTACTTTCAAATTCATGTAAATTTTCTTGGTTATTATCTTCAGCCTCTATTACAGGGTTTTCTACCAACAAAGGCTCTTGAGTTATATTAGTATTATTTTTGTTTGCATTATCTACAACCGTTGCGCCCTTATTTTCGTTATTTGCGTTCGAAAAAACTTTAAATACTGTCATAAAAAGTATTTTTATATCGAGCCATAAGGAAACATGTTCAACATACCAAACATTAAGTTCAATTCTTTTATTCCACTCAACTTCCTTTCTGCCGTTTACTTGTGCCCAACCTGTGATACCAGGTCTAAGATTAAACATCTTTAATTGTTCTTCTCTATACTTATCGATTGTCCAAGGGTGATAAGTTAGTGGTGGACGAGGGCCGATAAAACTCATATCGCCTTTAAGGATATTAAGTAGTTGTGGCAACTCATCTATACTTGTTGCGCGAAGGATTTTGCCTATTTTAGTAACACGCTTATCGCCTTTACCAGAATAAACGCCACTACCTGTTTTTTCTGCACCTACGCACATTGAACGAAATTTATAAATATTAAAAACTTTACCCTTTTTGCCTATGCGTTGTTGCTTAAAAATAACAGGCCCTTTTGAGTCTATTTTTATAAGCAATGCAACTATTAGCATTGGAAGAAAAATGATAATTAGCGCAATCAAAGAAACAAAAATATCAAAAAACCTTTTCAAAAAATACTTATACATACAAAAACCCTTAAATTATTTGTCTTTGAAAAAGATAAAAAACTTTTCCTTTTTTGCCCATAATAATTATATAAATTATTATATAATATATTATGCCCTGACTTATTGTACCACTAAAGGCATTCTCTGTCAATAGTTATTTTAAAAATAGTTGTTATTTTGGTGCTTTTTTGTTAATTTTTTGCCATTTTTTGATATTTTTTGCATTTGTTAGAATTGTTTCACTATAACCAATGCCCATTTGTTTTTATACAAACAAAAAGAACGAACTTTTAAAAATCAAAGTCCGTTCTTTTTCTTTATTACCAATACAAATTTTATAAAAATTTCTTAAAAATCAAATGTCTCAATATGATTAAAACTTATCCGTTTCAAATGGCACAACTGCCCTAGCATTTAAGTCAAGGTCTGCAAAATTTCTTTTTTTGTATTGCAAATACCCTTCAGCGCCTATCATTGCACCATTATCCGTGCAATATTTCTTTTCAGGTATAACAAGTTTAATATTTTCACCTTTTACAGCACTAGCAAGTTTTTCTCTTAAATAACCATTTGCGCCAACACCACCCGACACGCAAATAGTGTTATATCCAAACTTTTTAGATGCCGACAGTGCCTTTTCAACAAGCACATCTATGGCAGAGCATTGAAAACTATTGGCAACATCTGCTTTATTTATTTCTTTGCCCCTTTCTGTTTCATTATGAACATAATTTATAACGGCAGTTTTAAGCCCACTATACGAAAAGTCAAACTCTCCACCTTCATAATTTTTAAGCATTTTAGGAAGTTTAATTGTGTTCTTTCCTTCTTTTGCAAGCCTTTCGATGTTTGGTCCACCTGGGTAACTTAAGCCAAGCACCCTTGCGACTTTATCAAATGCTTCGCCCACAGCATCATCTAGCGTACTGCCTAGAACCGTCATATTATAGTAGTCTTTAACGGCTACGATTGCAGTGTGTCCCCCACTTGCAAGTATTGTGATAAATGGTGGCTTCAACTCCTTATCAGCGATATAAGACGCTGCAATATGCCCCCTTATATGACTTACGGGAACGAGTGGCTTATTGCAAGAAAAAGCGAGCGCCTTTGCAAAAGACACTCCAACGAGCAATGCTCCTAAAAGCCCTGCACCCTTTGTAACAGCGAAAGCATCTATGTCATTAAGCGTTAAGTTTGCACTTTCTAAGGCTTCTTTAGTTGCCGATAAAATAGCCGTTGTATGCATCCTTGAAGCAATCTCTGGCACCACACCACCGAATTTAGCGTGTTCAGGTGCCGAACTAATTATCTTTTCTGCAAGGATTTCTCTGCCATTTTTTACAATAGCAACAGCCGTTTCATCACAAGATGTTTCTATACCCATTATTATTGGGTTTTCTTTTATTTGTATTTCGTTTATCTTTTCAAAATATGTCATTGTGATTTCTTCAAATAATCGTTAATAAATGCTTGTATATTGCCGTTCATAACCGACCCCACATCGCTATTTTCAAAGCCTGTACGATGGTCTTTTACGAGTGTATATGGGCAAAATACATAACTACGGATTTGACTACCCCACTCTATCTTTTTAATCTCGCCCTTAATATCTTGGTCACGCTCTAGGCGTTCTGCTTCTCTTTTTTCAATGAGTTTACTAATAAGCATGCGCATTGCCATTTCTTTATTTTGGGTTTGGCTACGCTCGTTTTGACAAGCAACGACAATACCTGTTGGCAAGTGGGTAATTCTTATTGCCGAATCGGTTTTATTAACGTGTTGCCCCCCTGCGCCCGATGCACGATAGGTGTCAATTTTTAGTTCTTCAGGGCTAACTTTGATTTCCCCTTCATCTTCAATTTCTGGCATAACCTCTAGCGAAGCAAATGAAGTATGCCTTCTTTTATTTGCATCAAATGGCGAAATTCTTACTAACCTATGCACGCCTTTTTCAGCCTTTAAGTATCCATAAGCACAGTCACCTTCAATCTTAAACGAAACCGATTTTATGCCAGCGCCATCGCCTTCTAAACGGTCAAGTTCGGTTAGTTTATAGCCACTTTTTTCAGCATAGTACATATACATTCTATAAAGCATTTCCGTCCAGTCGCATGCTTCTGTGCCACCAGCACCAGCATGCAATGTCAAAAGTGCATTAAGTTTGTCATACTTGCCCCTAAGAAGTGAAGCAAGGCGCATTTCTTCAATAGTTTTTTCCACTGAAGAAAGTTCGTCTTCTAACTCTTCTAAAAGACTTTCATCGTTTTCTTCATTTGCAAGTTCGATAATTTCAAGCGCATCGTTTATAGTTTTTTCAGCCTTATCAAAAACCGAAACTTTATTTGTTAAACTTGCAATATCCTTAGATATTTGCTGAGATTTCACTAGGTCGGTATAAACTTCTGGAAGTTCAGAAAGTCTTGTCTTTTCTTCAAGTTCTTTTCTTAAACTATCTAAGTCAAAGAGAGTGTCCCGTTTCCAAAAGGATACCTTTTAAATCTTTAATTCTTGCTATATATTCTTCTGCTTTTAACATAATAAACCCTTTATGATGTTTTTTTAATTTTGTTAAGAATTATTTGTTTTGACCACAGCAGTTTTTATATTTTTTGCCAGAGCCACAAGGACATGGGTCATTTCTACCAATGTCTTGTTTAGCAGTCTTTTTAGGCATTACAGGGCCTGATGCTTGATTTGTTTGTAAATTCTCTTTATTTTCTTGTCTTTGTGGCATTCTTTGAAGTTCAGCCTTTAATAGCAAGGTTACTGTGTCATCTTGGATAGATGCAGTTAAGTCTTCAAACATTTCAAAGCCTTCTTTCTTGTATTCAACAACAGGGTCAACATTGCCATAACTTCTTAGGCTTATACCCTTTCTAAGTTGGTCCATAGAGTCGATATGGTCTATCCATTTTGTGTCTATGTTGCGAAGCAATACCATTCTTTCAATCTCTGTAAACTCGATACCTTGTTCTTTGTATCTTGCAATTTTATCTTCGTACACATTGATTGTTTCTTCTGTAATTTTAGAAAGTAAATATTCATAATCCCAGTTATTAGCACGGTCCTTTGTTACAAAGCCACTATCTTTTGGCAACAATTTCATCTCGATAGCATTGTTTAATGCTTCTAAATCCCAAGTTTCAGGCTTGTTTTCGTTATTGATAACCGAACCAACAACATACCTTACAAAGTCTGGGATAAGGTTTAGAATATCTTTATGGATATCATCATCTTTAATAACTTTCATCCTTTCAGCATACATAACTTCACGCTGTTTGTTCATAACGTCATCGTATTCTAACACGTGTTTTCTTATGCCAAAGTTTTTGCCTTCAATAGTTCTTTGTGCGTTTTCAATACTTCTTGAAAGAATTTTTGATTGCATTGGTTGGTTTTCATCAACCTTAAAGAATTCGTAAATTCTTTGCAACCTATCCCCACCGAAACGCTTTGCCAAATCATCTTCTAAAGAAATAAAGAAAATTGAAGAACCAGCATCGCCTTGACGACCACTTCTACCACGAAGTTGGTTATCGATACGGCGAGATTCGTGGCGTTCTGTACCTAAAATGTGCAAACCACCTGCTTCTACTACCTTAATCTTTTCTTCATCAGTTTGAGCCTTAAGGTTTTGATAAATTTCGTTGTAATGGTCTCTAACAGCCTTTACATCTTCTGGAATATTTGTGATAAATGAAGTTGCAAGTTCAATTACATCTTCTTTAACGCCTTCTTCTCTTAGTTTTCTCTTTGCCAAGAACTCTGGGTTACCACCAAGCAAAATATCCGTACCACGACCAGCCATGTTGGTTGCAATGGTAACAGCACCAAGCCTACCTGCTTGCGCTACGATATCTGCTTCTCTTGCATGGTTTTTAGCATTTAATACATTGTGCTTTATGCCATTTCTAACTAAAAGTTTAGAAATTTCTTCTGATTTTTCAACGGTAACAGTACCAACAAGAACAGGTTGGCCTTTTTTGTGGCGCAATATAATTTCTTTTATAATCGCCCTATTTTTGCCGTTTGTAGTTTTGTAAATTACATCTGGCATGTCAATTCTTGCAACAGGTTTGTTTGTTGGTATTTCCAAAACATCTAAACCATAAATTGCTCTAAACTCTTCTTCTTCGCTCTTAGCAGTACCTGTCATACCAGATAACTTTTTGTAAAGACGGAAATAGTTTTGGAAGGTAATTGTTGCATAAGTTTTATTTTCGTTTCTAATTTTAACACTTTCTTTTGCTTCAATTGCTTGGTGTAAGCCATCAGAATATCTTCTGCCTATCATAAGACGACCTGTAAATTCGTCAACGATAATAACTTCGCCGTCAGAAACAACATAGTCGTTATCACGCTTAAAGATATAGTTAGCCTTTAATGCCTGTTGAATATGATGAGATAGGCTAGCGTTTTCTATATCCGAAAAACTGTTAAGTCCAAAGAAACTTTCGGCTTTTGTTGCACCAGATTCGGTTATTTGAACGCTCTTTTCCTTTATGTCTATAGTAAAGTCTTTGTCTAAAACGAGAGTTTTAACAAATCTGTTTGCCGTGATATATTTGTCGCTTGATTCTTGACCTTTACCAGAAATAATAAGTGGAGTTCTTGCTTCATCAATTAGAATTGAGTCAACTTCATCGACAATTGCAAAGTTTAATACTCTTTGAACCATTTGCTCTGTTCTAGTTTTAAGATTATCTCTCAAATAGTCAAAGCCCATTTCGTTGTTTGTACCATAAGTAATATCGCAAGCATAAGCCTTTTTCTTATCTTCATCTTCCATACCTGTTACAGCAACGCCAACGGTTAAGCCTAAGAATTTATATACTTTACCCATCCACTCAGCGTCACGGCTTGCAAGATAGTCGTTGACTGTTACGATATGAACGCCGTCACCTGTTAAGGCATTTAGATATGCTGGTAATGTTGCCACCAAAGTTTTACCTTCACCCGTTCTCATTTCAGCAACTCTGCCTTGGTGCAAGCAAATACCACCGATAATTTGAACTTTATAGTGTTTCATATGAAGAACACGGAACGCTGCTTCTCTAACCACAGCAAAAGCATCGCACAAAATGTCATCTAAGGTTTCGCCTGCTTTTAATCTACCACGCAAAAATTCTGTTTGCTCTTTTAATTCTTCATCCGTAAACTTTGCATATTTTGGTTCTAATTCGATAACCTTATCAGCAAGCCTATCTAATTTTTTTAAGTTTCGGCGACCTTCACCACCGAGGATATATCTAAATAATCCCATACATTTCTCCTAAACAAAATTAATATTTATCTATTGGTGGCGTGCTTGCCACCGTTATTAAATTTACTATTTTAGCGCCAGCCTTTTTGAGCCTGCTAGCCACTGCTTGTGCCGTTGCACCAGTAGTTGAAACGTCATCTACAATTAAAATATTTTTATCAACCACCGATTTCTTGTCCACAACTCTAAAAGCACCATCTAAGTTCTTTAATCTTTCGGCCCTTCCTAAAGTTGCTTGCCTTTCGGTGTCTTTAACTTTCTTCAAACAATCTAATACCCTAACATTTATTCTTTCGGATAACTTTTCGGCTAGCATTTTAGACTGATTATAGCCACGCTTTTCTAACGCCTTTTCGGTCATAGGAATATACACTAAGTAATCAGCATTAAAGTAGTTTTGAAAGTAAACTAAAGATAATTGTTTTGCAAAATAGTCAATAATGTATATTGCTCTATTGTATTTAGCATCTTTTATCAACTTGCTTATTGGATAGTCATAACTGAAAGCACTTCTGCACATATCTAAATCTACCAAAACATTTTTACAAGTTGAACAATAATTTTCAAAGGCTATAACCTTTCTTCCACAATGCGCACAAATTGGACCGTCATTATAAGGAAGTGACTTTTTACACTCATCGCAAAAGTCTTGTCCTTTTTCAAACACTTCTTTTCCACAAACCAAACATTTCCAGTGTGGATTATAAAAGTATTTGTTAAAAAAATTCTTAAAAAACTGCTTGATACTCATAAAAACTATAAGTATTTCTTTAAGTCGCAAGCCTTGTCGGTCTTTTCCCAACTGAACCCTTCTTTGCCAAAGTGTCCATAACTTGCCGTTGCCGAATATATAGGCTTTCTTAAATCTAGTTTTTCTATAATCGCCGATGGTCTTAAATCAAACTCTTTTTGAACTATTTCGGCAAGTTCTTGGTCTGAAAGTTTGCCCGTTCCAAATGTATTAACCAAAACGGAAACAGGTTTTGCCACACCGATTGCATATGCAAGTTGAATTTGACACTCACTTGCAAGCCCAGATGCAACTATGTTTTTACATACATATCTTGCCATATAGGTTGCAGAACGGTCAACTTTAGTTGGGTCTTTACCACTAAACGCCCCACCACCATGTGGACATTTTCCACCATAGGTGTCAACGATAATCTTTCTTCCTGTAAGTCCAGAGTCACCTGTTGGGCCACCAACTTCAAATCTGCCCGTTGGATTGATGAAGTATTTTGTGTCTTCATCTAAATATTCTTTTGGCAAAACTTTATCTATAACAAATTCTTTTAAGTCTTTTCTAAGTTGTTCTGTTGAAATGGTGTCATCGTGTTGAGAAGATAATACAACAGTGTCTATTCTTTTAACCTTGCCATTAAAATATTCAACTGTAACTTGTCCCTTTCCGTCAGGTCTTAAATACTTTAATGTGCCGTCTTTTCTAACTTGTTCTAGTTTTTGGCAAAGTTTATGAGATAGGCTAATCGGTAATGGCATAAGTTCATCGGTTTCTGAACAAGCATAGCCGAACATAATGCCTTGGTCACCTGCACCTAACTTATCAAAGTCGTCGCCACCTTGCTTTGCTTCAAAAGAATTGTCAACGCCAAGTGCAATGTCTGGGCTTTGTTTGTTGAGTTTTATCAGTATTTCCACGTCATCAGCACTAAAACCTGTTGACTTATCAGTATAGCCAATGCGAGCAATAACATCTCTTGCAACCTTTTTAACATCTACAGTTGCGTTAGAAGTTATTTCGCCCATTATTAAAACGAATTGAGTTGTTGCCGAACATTCGCACGCAACACGAGAAGTTGGGTCACCACTTAAGTATGCATCTAAAATAGCATCTGAAATGTTGTCACAAACCTTATCTGGATGTCCTGCTGTTACACTTTCACTTGTAAAAAAATTTTTCATAATCATATTCTTCCGTTAAGTACAATTTTTCACTATTAGATTATTATACACAAAATTTATATTAGTGTCAACTTTATATTTATATTTATTTTAAATAAGGCACTTTTCTTTTGACAAAATTCCTTATATTTTTTGCAATTTTTAGTTAACTTTTAGCCCTGTTTTCAAAGGGTAAATTTTTATTGACTTTAGTGTCAATTTTTTAATATTTTTTTCAAAATTTTACCCTATATTACTTGACTTGTTTTTGGCAAAATATTATAATAAATCTTGTTGACTTTAGTGTCAATTTTTATGTAAAAAAACGAAGGTAATTTATGCAAAAAGAAAAGGCTTTAAACTGCCATGCAGACATGCGAAAAAACGACCTTATTATCAGCGCATTGAAAATGTTTTGTAAAAAAGGTTATCACTCTACAACAATAAATGATATTGTAAAGAAAGCAAAATGTAGTCACGGACTTTTTTATCATTATTTTAAGAATAAAAAAGAACTTTTTGATGCCGTGTGCGAGACTCGTGGCAAACATATGATGTATTTTTTAGACAAGGTATTAGAACAAGACTCTAATTTTGTTGACAAACTTGTTCGCCTTACAGAATATACTTTTAACAATATGAAAAACGACCAAATATTCGCTTATAGATATTACTTTTTTGTTTCTAGAATATTTGAAAAGGCAGAAAACAACATTATGCCACCAAAAGATAAAGTTCCCCCACACTTAAGAATGAGCGAGTTCTTTGAAAAAGGAATAGAAAGTGGCGATTTCCACGATAGATATTCGCCAAAAGATTGCGCTAAAATCTATAATTCTATAGTGCAAGGGGCAACACTTAGTTTCATTTTGTGTCCTAAAGAATTAAAAAGGTCTTTCACCTTTCCATCAATCCAAATTATAACCGATATATTTAAAAAGGAGAAATAACATGACAAAACAAAAAAAGGCTAAAACTAACAATAGTTTTTTTGGCGCAGTAAAAACATTGTCTCGCTCTATTAGAGAGTATAAAAAGCCATCACTTCTCGCCCCACTATTTGTAGCAATGGAAGTTGTGTTAGAGTGCTTAATTCCTTGGATAATGAGCCTTTTGCTAGAAGCAATAAACTTTATTTCTGGAAATCCTGATGGAGCAAACCCATCATTGCTTGTAAAGAAAATTTTATTCTTTTTGTCAAGTGACGGAAAGCCAGAACTTCTTTCAACGATTTTGTTTTTCGGCGCAATTTTAATCGTTTGTGCTTTTTTATCGCTAATTTGTGGATTTTTATCAGGAAGATTTTGCGCAATTGCATCAAGTGGTTTTGCAAAGAATTTAAGAAAGGATATGTATTACAAGATACAAGATTTTTCATTTTCTAATATAGATAAATTCTCATCTTCAAGTTTAGTAACAAGAATGACAACCGACGTAACCAACGTTGAAATGAGTTATATGATGATTATTAGAACTGCTGTTCGCTCGCCTTTTATGCTTATTTTCTCACTCGTCATGTCTTTTGTTATCAATGCAAGAATGGCACTCATTTTCCTTTGTACAACACCTATTTTAGCAGTAGGTCTTGCTCTCATTATGAGAAAGGCTATTCCTTTCTTTACTAAGATTTTCAAAAAATACGATAAACTTAACGAATCGGTTGAAGAAAACATTAAAGGTATGCGCGTTGTTAAATCTTACGTTAGAGAAGACTACGAAAAAGAAAAATTTAACAAGGCGTCAAACAATGTTAAAAACGACTTTACTAGAGCAGAAAAGATTATCGCTCTTAATACCCCACTTATGAACTTTTGCGTATATGGTGGCTTAATTGCTATATACATAGTTGGTTCTATGCTTATTATCAATTCGAAAAACACTCTCTTAAAATGGACAGAACTTCAAAGTTTTATGTCATATTCATTTCAAATGCTTATGAGTTTGATGATGCTTTCGATGATTTTTGTTACCCTTATCATCTCTACAGCAAGTGCAAAGCGTATTGCTGAAGTTTTAAATGAGCAAAGCACCATCACATCAAAAGAAAATGCAAAAACCGAGATTAAAGATGGAAGCATATCTTTTGAAAATGTAAACTTTAGATATAATGGCAACTCTCACTATGCCCTAACCGATATAAACTTAAAAATTGAAAGTGGTCAAACGATTGGTATTATCGGCTCTACAGGTAGCAGTAAAACCACCCTTATCAGCCTTATCCCAAGATTATATGACGTGGAAAGTGGATGTGTAAAAGTAGGTGGCGTTGACGTTAGAGATTATGATATTGAAAGTTTAAGAAATTCCGTTTCTGTTGTTTTGCAAAAAAACGTTTTATTCTCAGGCAGTATTCGTGACAACATGAAATGGGGCGATAGCAATGCAACTGATGAAGAAATTATAAAAGCGTTAGAACTTTCTCAAATAGGCAATTTTGAACTTGATAAATATATCGAGCAAGGGGGCGCTAACGTTTCTGGTGGACAAAAACAAAGACTTTGTATTGCAAGAGCACTCCTTAAAAAGCCTAAAATCTTAATTCTTGACGACTCTACAAGTGCTGTCGACACAAAGACAGATGCTCTTATTAGAAAGTCATTGAAAGAATATATCCCTGAAACCACAAAGATTATCATTGCTCAGCGTATTGCATCAATACAAGAAGCAGACGTGATAGTTATCATTGACGGTGGAAGAATCATTGCTTGTGGCTCGCACGATGAACTTATTAGAAATAACGAAATTTACCAAGAACTTTACTACTCACAAAACAATGCCGAGTCTAACAAAGTTAAACAAATGGTACAAAACGAAAAGGCAGGTAAATAATTATGGCAAGAGGATTTAATATGCCAAGAGGCAGAGGCAAACTCAAGGGTGGACCAAGACCTAAAGCAAAAAAAGGCACACTTAAAAGATTATTAACACTATTATTTACTAAAAATAAAGCACACCTAATCGGTGTGGGAATATGCCTTCTTTTAGCAGGTATTACAGGCGTTGCAAACTCTATATTTTTACAAGAGATTCTGTTGCTTATCGAAAGGGGTATTGCAACAAGTTTAGGTGAAGTTTGGACGGGACTTGTTACCATATTTATTACAATGGGTGTTGTTTATTCAACTTGCATTATTTGTAACTATCTACAAACGAGACTTATGGCTGTTGTAACACAAAAATTCTTACACCAAATGAGAACTAGTGTTTTTGACAAGATGCAATCTTTACCTATAAGATATTTTGACACCCACCTTACAGGTGACATTATGAGTTCTTATACTAACGATACCGATGCTTTAAGGCAACTAGTTTCGCAAAGTATCCCCCACCTATTCACATCTGCAATAAGCATAATTACACTTCTTGTTATTATGTTTAGCAAAAGTTTATGGCTTACTCTTGTAATTTTTATGGGCGTTATCGCAATGACTTTTGTAACAAAGATTATAGGTGGCAATAGCGCTAAATATTTTATCAAACAACAAATTTCTTTAGGCGAAGAAGAAGGCTTTATTCAAGAAATGATTCAAGGTCAAAAAGTAGTTAAAGTTTTCTGCCACGAAGAACAAGCAAAAGTAGATTTTGACAAGAAGAACGACCAATTATGCTCGGATGCTACAAACGCACACAAGTTTGCCAATATTTTAATGCCTATTATGGGTAATATCGGCAATATTTTATATGTTTTACTTGCATTTATAGGTGGACTTTTAGTTGCCCTAAATGTGCCAAACATTTCACTTTCTGGCATTGAAAGAGATGCGACAAAATTCCTTATTATAATCATTTCATTTTTGCCAATAAGCAAACAATTTACAGGCAACGTTAACCAATGCTCTCAACAAATAAACAGCATTGTTATGGGGCTTGCTGGTGCGTCTAGATTATTTGACCTTTTAGACCAAGAGCCAGAAACCGATGAAGGCTATGTAACCCTTGTACCTTGCAAAATCGATGATAATGGCAATATAACCGAGTGCACCGAAAGAACGGGACATTGGGCGTGGAAACACCCACACAAGGCAGACGGCTCTATCACTTATACCCAACTCAAGGGCGATATTCAACTATTTGATGTTGATTTTGGTTACAACACAGATAAAATTGTTTTGCATAATATCAGTCTTTATGCTCACCCAGGTCAAAAAATTGCTTTCGTTGGTTCAACAGGTGCAGGAAAAACAACTATCACAAACCTTTTGAACCGTTTTTATGACATTGCAGACGGCAAAATTAGATATGACGGCATAAATATTAACAAGATTAAAAAAGCCGATTTAAGACGCTCTTTAGGCATTGTTTTGCAAGATACAAACCTATTCACAGGCACAGTTATGGATAACATTAGATATGGTAGATTAGATGCTACTGACGAAGAATGTATAAAGGCGGCAAAACTCGCTTATGCTGATGACTTTATATCTAAACTTCCAGATGGATATAACACTATGCTAACCACCGATGGCTCTAACCTTTCTCAAGGTCAAAGGCAACTTTTATCTATTGCCCGTGCTGCCGTTAAAGATGCACCTGTTATGATTCTTGACGAAGCAACTTCTTCTATCGATACTAGAACTGAAGCACTCGTTCAAAAAGGCACGGATATGCTTATGCAAGGCAGAACTGTTTTTGTTATTGCACATAGACTTTCAACCGTTCAAAACTCCGATGTTATCATGGTGCTTGAAAACGGACACATAATAGAGCGTGGTTCTCACCAAGAACTTATTGATAAAAAAGGTAAATATTATCAATTATACACAGGAGCATTTGAACTTGAGTAATATGTGTTTGCTTTGCCCTAATAAGTGCAAACTAGACAAAACTAAAAATAAAGGTGTTTGTGGCACCGATAATAATATTGTTATTGCCAAATATTATCTTCACAAGTTTGAAGAACCTATTATAAGTGGAAAAAACGGCTCTGGCACGATTTTCTTTTGTGGTTGCTCGCTTAAGTGTGTGTTTTGCCAAAATTATGAACTTTCTCGCTCTATGCGTGGCAAAACCATTTCCGTTAAAGAATTAGCAAGCATTTTTAAGGAGTTAGAAGATATGGGGGCGCACAATATAAACCTTGTAAACCCTACCCACTACTCCGACCAGATTATTAAGGCTCTTGATATTTATAGACCAAATATCCCTATCGTATATAACACACACGGCTATGAAAACGTTGAGATTTTAGAAAAGTTGAACGATTATATTGACATATATCTGCCTGACATTAAATTCTTTTCTCCTACCCTATCTAAAAGGTACACAAAAAAGACAGACTATTTTGATTTTGCAAGCAAGGCGATAGAATTTATGGCAAGTTCTAAACCCTTTGTCATGGGAGACGACAATATGCTTAAAAGTGGCGTTGTTGTTCGCCATTTAGTGCTTCCACAAGCAATTTCCGACAGCAAAAAAATATTAGATTGGTTTTCTAATATAAAGGACAAAGCATATATAAATATTATGAGTCAATATACGCCTTTTGGCGAGATTGACTCTTTCCCTGAATTACAAAGAAAACTAACCAAAAGAGAATATGAAAGCGTGCTTGACTATGCGATGAGTTTATCTATTGATAATATGTTTTATCAAGACCAAAAAAGTGCAAGCACCGACTATATTCCATCTTGGGATTTTTAATTTAATATTACACCTAAAAGAACGCTTTTTCTTTTGCGTTCTTTTTTTTACTTTTTTGTTTTTTCGCATTTTGCACTTTGCACCTTTTTTTCTATATTTTTCATATAGATAATTGCACAAATTTTAAGGAGGGGTTTATGAATCCGTTTGAACAAAAAAGCATAAATTTATTAGGTAGTTTTCAAAATTGGAAGGGGCTTTATCCAAAGTCTTATGACAAGCAAGAAGTTGACCCTTATACCAAGACTAGAATTATACTTATGAACGGCACAGAGTTTGAAGCAAACTGGTTTTCGCATAATTTTGCTAGGCATATTACTGACAATGACCTAAGAAGAGAACTCTCGGTCACTCGCTCTATTGAAAAACAGCAACAAATAAAAATTTCACTTCTAAAGCCTAGCAATGAAAGTGCGTTAGAACACACTATATCATATGAGCAGTTGGCAGTTGACTTAACGGCAGAACTTGCCAAAAGAGAAAGCGACTGCTATGTTAAAAAGGCACTTGATTTTGCTCTTTTAGAAGACTTTGACCACCTTTATAGATATTCTAACCTATTAGAGATGGAACAAGGCTTACAGGCTGAAAGATTAGTTGGCAGATATACCGAGATTATGCCTGCACGCCCAACCATATCTCATCATCGCTTTAATAAAGATAATGTTAAGCGTAATATTGATTCTAAGGTTGCTGATAAACAAACTGTTTTAAACACTATGATTATAACTGCAGCAGAGCAACAAACGATGAACTATTATATGAATATAACCAACCTTGCAACTAACGATTTATCAAGAAAACTCTATATGGAAATTGCTCAAGTTGAAGAAGAACACGTAACTCAATACGAGTCGCTTATGGATTCAAGCGCATCGTGGCTTGAAATGCTTTTATGGCACGAGTATTGCGAATGTTATCTATACTGGTCATGTTTTGTTACCGAAACCGATGCCTATATAAAAGCACTTTGGGAAGAAAACCTTGAAATAGAAATTTCACATTTACATAAAGCAGCCGAACTTTTAGAAAAATATGGTGGCAAACATTGGCAAGAAGTTATCCCTGATGGCGAATTCCCTGCACCTATATCTTTGCACGAAAATATTGAGTATGTTAGAAATATTCTTGACACTACAGTTCAATATACAGGTCTACTAGAAGATTATGTAAATGTAAACGAACTCCCAAGTGATGCAAACTTTTTCCAATACCAAAAAATTATTAACCCAAGCATTGAAATCGTGCCAAGCCATTTAGTTATCGATGCTCACATTAGGGGTTTTGGCAAAGACTATCGCTTTGAAGTTGCACCTAACCCTATAAAAGAACTTAGAAATAGAACTTTAGACAACACTAGCGTTGGTAGAGTGCCTTATACTGCTAACAGCACCGACTTTTTCTGCAACTTTTTTAAGGGCAATAAATAAAATATAACAAAAAGGGGTTATCAAATATTTGATAACCCTTTTTTAGTAATAAAATTATTTATGTTTATTTATTGTTATAAATAACCGTTACGCCTTCGTATGATTTTAGTCCTTTAACTGCTATTTGGTCACCACCTATTATTTGGTCGAAAGGAATTAAAAGCATATGATTATCTACACATTGTGAATGGTCGTAATCTGCTGGAAGTCCGTCATATGAATATCCTGCTTCAACACGCATACCACGTCCATTATTTAGACCTGGCGTTGGTTCACAGTAATGATAGTTTGCCCATTCGCCATATGTAACGGTTACATTATTACAAGTAACTTCATACTGAGTCATATCAGGATAGTTTGTGCCGTCAATTGTAGTTGTTTTTGCGCAACGACCTATTAACATACCACACATACGATAGTTATAATAATCATAAGAAGCTGTACAATCGTTATAAACGTCTAAACGACAAGCAATATTAACATTTTCAAAATTATATGTTGCACCTGGCTCAGCTTGACCAACAACACCACCTACACTGCTATCAAAAGAACCCCAAAGACCAGCAAGAACAACATCTGATTTGATTTCTATATTTTTAAATGTATAGTCGCCTGCACCAGACCAACCGATTATGCCACCATTTCCATTATTGTAAGTTGCAAATTGGCTGTCTTCAAGTGTAATATTTTCAAATACGCAAGTACCACTTGCACTACCTGTAATACCCCCGACATCACCACCTTCAATATAACTCTCAGCACCTTTAATCGTTAAGTTTTTAATAGTTGCATTATTTACATTGCCAAATAAACCATAAGAACCATATGCTCCCCATTCATAACCAAGGTCCCAACCATTTTGATATAGATTAGAGATTACTTTTCCATTGCCGTCAAACACGCCTTCAAAAGTACCATCTTTAGATTTGTCTCCAATTGGTCTAAAAGTTAAAGGGTCTCCATCAGCGCTAGGGGTTGTATCCTCGCAGTAAAGGTCGATATCGTTAGTTAGTGTAAATGTAACATCCTTAAAAGTAACATCTCCAGAAACAAGTTCTGAAAGACCAGCAAGTTGCTCTGCAGTGCCAATATCATAATGAGTTTGTGGGTTTGAAGGGTCATACCAAGAAGTGTCTGCAGTGCCATCCCACTTTTCTGGAAGTGCTGGATATTCTGCATTTTGGTCATAATCGTTACCAAAAGTATCTTCTTCAAAATCATATTGAGTTGCATAAACTGAAATGTTAAAGTCAGTGCCTATAGATAAATTATTATATTCATTACCTACATTTTCTGGCATTTTAAATGCAATACTAACGGCTATGCTCCCAACAGCTTCATTGTTAGAGTTGATAGGGATGGTTGTGCTAGATGGGAGCAAAACGCCGTAAGCAGCCCCATCTGGGTCTGCAATCAAATCAGCTAGCGTTCCAACGTTTGTTGCGCTAGTAATTGATTCACTGGTAATTGTTTGTGCTTCATTTAAAAAATATACGTCAATAACATCTGCCAATTTTGAAACTGGACCATTTGGTGATATAATTATTTTATACTTAAATGCAAGAGTGCCTTCGTTCGCAATTTTAATATGTTTTGCTTCAACATAGCCCGGTTCCCAATTAGAATAGTTAAAGATAGGGTCTCCATTGAATTCAATCCAATTTGTATCAACAGAAGGGTCATTACTACCTTCCATCCAATAAGCGTTTACATCTAGTGTACCACTAGCAATGATGTTGTTGCTAGATACACTTGAATCTGTAAACCAAGCAAATGTTGTGCCTAAAAGCATTGTAAAGCTAATTACAATAGCAACCAAACTTGCTAACAATGTTTTTATTCCTTTTTTCTTCATAGTTATAACTCCTATTTAACTTTTACAACATTAGAAAGATTGCTTGTAACTAATGTGCTTATATTTTGTGCATTGAGTTTAACCCCATTTAATGTACAATTTTCAAATGAAACATTTGCACGAGCATCAATCTGAAAACCTTCTTCAAAGTTACAATTTACAAATCTTGTAGGTGCGTATGGACGGCAGTAAGCATATCCGTTGCCTTCACCAAAAATACAGTTATAAAATTCTGCATCGCCTAAAGTTGCGGCATAACTTGTCCAACCCATAAATGTGCTGTTTTTTGCTGTTAAACCTTGATACATACCTTGGTCGCAACTAATTGTATATGTTGTGCCATCAATAATAACATTTTCAAGCACTACACGGCCACTTACACTAGAGTTATGGTTGATAAACACACCACGGAACGAACCTGTTATTTTAATATTTTTAATTGTTCCACCTGTTGTGTTAATGCCACTATCCCAAGTGCCACCTGCACCTTTAATGTCTAAAGTGTTTCCATTTCCATCAATTGTTTGAAGATTGGTTATGTTTATACCAGTTGTACCATATGCATTACTCATACTTGCAGGGTCAATTTTAATGTCGCTTGTTAAACCAATTACATCATTATTTCCTGAATTTTTAATTGCTTCAATAAGAGAATCTGCATTTGCAACATAATAATCTGCTACAAATACATTTTCATCATATTGATTGCCAAAAGTATCTTCTTCAAAATTATATTGAGTTGCAGAAATTACAATATCAAAGGTTGTGCCAATAGATAAACCAAAATAATCATTACCAGCATCTTCTTGCATTTTAAACGCAATACTAACACTAACGCTTTCAACGATTTCCATTTTAGCATTATTTGGTGTTGTGTTTTTTGGTAATAATATACCATATGCAGCTCCATCAGGGTCTGAAATTAAATCTGCCAATGTGCCAACTTTTGTTGCATTTGTTATAGAATTACGAGTAATAGCTTGTGCTTGATTTATAAAATATACATCAATTACATTTGCTAATTCACCAACAGGTCCATTTGGTACGATAGCCAAGTTATATTTAAATGCAAGCGTACCTTCGTTTGAAATTTTAATGTGTTTTGCTTCGACATAACCTGGTTCCCAATTAGAATAATTGAAAATTGGACTACCATCAAATTCTATCCAATTATTTTCGTCAGTTGGGTCTTGATTGCCTTCCATCCAGTAAGCATTTACATCAAGATTACCACTTGAAATAATGTTGTTATTTGACGCGATTGAATCAGTAAACCACGCAAATGTTGTGCCTAAAAGCATTGCAAAACACACTACAATTGCCATTAAGCTTGCCACTAAAGTTTTAATGCTTTTTGTTTTCATAGTTCTTTCTCCTATATATTTATTTGTTTTTTAATATTTCTAATTTGTTGATTTCATTATATTTAGGGTTTTTTATAGCACCTATTTCGCTCATTAATTGTTCAACTAGTTTAATCGCATTTTTCTCTGCTCTACCACTTTTTACTTTTACTGTAAAAGGAACTTCGGAATATGCTTTAACCATTGACATGTCTTTTTGGAAAAAAACATTTTTGTTAAACGCTTTTGTATCAAGTGCTAAATGTAATTTCAAAGTTTTTCCTCTCACTGTCATTTTTGCTATCAACTTCCTACCCATGCGATATGAAATACATTTAAATGAAACTCTATCATTTATTTTTTTATATGAAATTAAATGGTTATGTATGGTATTAAAGAATTGTTGTTTATACTCATCTAGTCTTAAAAGTTTTTCTGCAAATGAAACCTTTTTAATATAATCAGTTGTGATGGCTATATCTTCTATTTCTTGTGCTTGTGTTTGCAGATTTTCGGCATTATTAGAAAAACTTGAATATTTTTCTTCTAACATAGCAATCCTTTCTTGCAACTCATTAAATTGTTGTGGGTTAGAAATTTCTGCAAGCGCTTCTTTTCTACCGAAATATTTACCCACGTTTATACTAAAAAATATGATAAGTAGTACAGACGGAGTTAAAATACTTAAATAATATCCTGCTGGTGTTTTTAAATATGAAAACAGATTGCCGAGTTTAGGTATTTTTCCAAAGTATTTACCGATAATACTGTTAGGTGAAACTAACGCTTTATCACTGACACCAGTATTTATGCCATAAGTTGTATATCCAATTAATTTTCCTGAGGTTGAATAATTAACTTCACGAATTTTATGCGTTAATGTTTTGCCATAACTATCAGGATTATAGGAAACGAAAGTTATTACATCGCCAACCTTAAATTTTGTGTTATCCTTAGTTGTTTTTACAATGATTAAGTCCCCTGCATCAAAATATATTGTTTCATTTTTACTTAATGCAGATTTACTCATTGAATCACTAGCAACAATTAAAAACTTAACGCCAAATACTTCCTTACCATTTTTTTCACTACTTAAAGATGAAAAAACTGAAAGCAACGCAGTTATTATTGCAATAACAAAAAACAGCCAAGCAAATATTGCAAGAATTTTTTCAAAAACGCTTTTATTTACATTACTCTTTACCATTTTTCTGTCCATGTTAAAAATGTTGATTTATCAACAATTTGTTAGTATAGTCATATTATATGTGTTTTGCACATATTTGTCAAATAAAATTTATAGTTTGTTAAAATATTTTTATGAGATTTGGGGAAAATTTTAAGAAATTAAGGCTTGAAGCGAATTTGTCTCAAAAAGATGTCGCTAAAAAACTTGATATTTGTCAGTCTAATATTAGCGATTGGGAAAATGATATTTCTAGGCCTGAATATGAAAAGTTAATACAACTTTCAAAGATTTATTGTGTTTCGCTATACGAACTTTTAGGTATAGACGAAAATTTTTAACACGATATTTTTATTGTAGAAATAATGTTTACTATAGAAACACTATTAGTCTACATTTTTTAATGAACGCAAAAAAAGCGACCATTTTGGTCGCTTTTTCTATTTTTTGCAAATTTACTATTCTATCTAATTTCAGTTCTACTAATTTCAACTAAGCCGTTTTTATTTGTTTTTTTGTCATCTTTAAGAGTTATTTTGCCAAAGATTTTGCTTCTATATGTATAAACAAAGATGCCAGCAATTACTAAAGCCACACCTAAAACAACTAACCAAATAACCTCAGTCTGCCAAGTGATAAGTTTAACTTTATACCACATTTCGTTTATGCGAATTAGGTCTTTCTTTTGGAATTCTTGCATAACAACACATCTTGCAATAGTTTCTTCATCAGCATATTGTGCGTAAAGTTGTCCACCAACAACAGATGAGTTAATTATATAACTATTTCCACTTGTGCCTTCTGGGTCAAAGAAGTATTTAAGGTCAACTTGATTTGCGCCACCATCATCATAAGCATCTTGAACATAGTTAAACACTTCATCGCCACCAATACAACTTGTGTAACCGATATATTCCATATTTCTTATTGCTATTTCTGGCTGAGCGATAAAATCTAAAAACTTAAGTGAATTTTCAACATTTGCATTTTTAGCCATTACCCAACCATCAAACCAAAGGTTTGAACCTGTTTCTGGCACAACGTAGCCTAGTTCAACGCCTGCTTCTTCGCCTTCATAAATAGCATAAGCAGCATCACCACTCCATGCAAAGTTGATATCGATTTTACCTGTTAAAATGTCGTTTTTACCTGCGTCAACTTCAAAACTATATAAGTTGTCTTTAAGGTCTATCAAAGCCCTTTGCACCTTATTTACAGTTTCTTCATCTGTTCTATTAAAAATTTGTGTCAATTCTTGTTTATACTCAGTTTTTGTAATAGTGCCCTGTGCATAGTCATCTTTAAGGTCAATAAGTTCATCTTCATAAACGATTGCGATTGCCATGATATAAGTATCACGAAGACTATCTTTAATGGTAATCTTATTTGAAAACTTTGCTCCATAAAGATTTGTCCACATTGAAAGTTCATCTGCATCGATTTTAGAAGCATTATAAAGCAATCCCATTGTTCCCCACATATAGCCCGTTGCATAAGCCATTTTACTGCCATCACCTGCCGTGATGTTTAAGCCTAAATCTTCAAACACAGTTTTTATGTATGGAGAAGCATAATCACTGTAATTTTGTGGGATTTGATAAGGCTTTATAAGATTTTCCCTTTTCATTTGCAAAATCATATATTCAGAAGGACAAAGAAGGTCGCAAGCATTTGGATTTTTGATAAGTTCGTTATACATCTCCTCGCAAGTTGCAAAGGTTTGGTAATTTACCTTAACGCCTGTCTGCTCTTCAAAAATATCTAAAACACTTGATTCAAGTTCATCTTTAGTAAAGATAGAATTTAAGTATTCGCTTGCATCATCAGCACTGTCATACCCTTCGTCTATATAATCTTCCCAACTAAATACAGTAATTTCATTATCACCACTATCTGCTTTTACAACTTTAATATTGTCTGCCATAAACACATTAGAAAAAGCAATTACTATAAACATTATTGTAAAAAGAAAAATGCAAAATTTATTAGTTAAACTCTTCATCTTACACCTCCCTTTTGCCGTCAGCATCTTTTTTCTTTGATACAAAATTCATTGCTAAAACAACTATGAGTGTTATCACAAAAATAATTGTCGTTAATGCCCTATAGATAGGGATTGTTTTTCCAGACTGTTCGGTTGCGTGTGCAAGTGCCTTATAAACGGCTGTAGAAATTGTATCATAGCCGAGTGGAGCGAGCATTGCCGTTATAATATAGTCGTCGAGAGAAAGTGTTATAGAGAGCATAAAGCCTGTGAAAATGCCTGGCAATATTTCAGGTAAAATTACCTTAAATAAGGCTTGAAATGGCGTTGCGCCAAGGTCAAGGGCTGCTTCATATAAAGATGAGTCCATTTGTTTTAATTTTGGCATAACCGAAAGCACCACAAATGGCGCACATAAAATAATGTGACCTACATATAAGCCAAAAATAGAACGATTTGATAGCCCTAAAATTATAAATAGCATTACTAAAGCACATGCTGTAACTACTTCTGAGTTTACTACAGGGATTTGAGACATGCCTTTAACAACCTTGCCTGCTCTACCTTTGCTGTAATATATACCGATTGCACCGAGCGTGCCTATAATTGTTGCAATAGTTGCCGAAACAATTGCAAGAAGTAGAGTGTTAAAAATAACATCTTTAACTTTTCCAAGTTCTGCATACCAAACGAGTGAAAAGTTTCCCCAAACACCCATAACTCTTTCGCTGTTAAAACTTGCTATTATTAGGATGAAAATTGGGATATAAATAAATGCTAAAACGATAAAAATATAAGATGCTTTTATAAACTTTTTCATTATAGGTTTGTCCCCCTTAAGTTTTCATCGCTCTTAAATCCACCTGTAAATAGCATTGTTACGAACATAATCACAAGTAAAATAAGTGAAATGGTTGCGCCACCATTTGTGTTAATCATTGTTCCGTTTTCGCCCATAAAGCACCAAGCAATGAGTTTGCCTATTACAGTAAAGCCCGTGCTTCCACTAAAAGTATCGGTGATAACATAACAACTCATTACAGGTAAAAATACCATCATTGCGCCACTTATTATTCCTGGAACAGAAAGTGGAAGTGTTATCTTTAGAAAAACCTTAGTTTTGCTTGCACCAAGGTCAAGGGCTGCTTCTTCAAGGCTTTTGTCCATTTTGATAAGCGTAGAGTATAGTGGCATTACCATAAATGGAAAAAAGTCATAAGTTAGGCCTATAATGTTTGCGAAACTGCCTAGTTTAATTCCAATTAAACTTAATAATTCTTTCATTGCCATTGCACGAAGAACAAAGTTAATCCACATTGGCATTACAAAAAGAAGAAGCAATATAAACGCTATCTTTTTGTTCATTTTTGAAAGAATATAGGCAACTGGATATGCTATTAAAATACAAATAATTGTCACTAAAAAGGCAACTAATATGCTTATTAAAAGGGTTGTAACTTTAGTAGCGTCAGTAAAAAATGATATAAAATTATTTAGAGTAAAAATGCCGTTAGCATCTGTAAAAGCATAATACACAACGATAAACAAAGGCAAAACAACAAATAGTGCTAAAAATATAGCATATGGGATACAGAGTTGTTTTCTTGAAAACGCAGGCTTAAATTTATCGGCTTTTACTCCACCTTGTTTTTCTTTTGATAAACTCATCTCTTAATCTCCTGTTTAAGTGAAAGTTTAATTTTTTCTTTTGGAATAATAACGCTAACTCTATCGTTTTCGTTCCAAGTGTCTTCTGTGTCTAGAACAAAATCTTCTTCATTTTCATCAGTTCTAACTATAAGTTGATAGTGGTCGCCCTTATAGATAATAGAAATGATATTACCGATTGCACCACCAAGGTCAGCATCATCGCTAATTTCTATGTCTTTTAAGCCAACTTCTACATTTACGTCAACATCAGTTAAATCTATCTTTTCGCCATTTTCTGTAATTAAATAACCTTCTTCATCTAAAATTGAGTTTGGATAAAGTTGCGTTACATCGCACTCAAACTCGCCGTCACCAAAGCAAACTGTATTCTTTTTGGTGATATAACCGTCATATTTATTTGATGAGAAGTTCTTTGCCATGATATGAATATCGTTTGGCTTGATAAATAGGCTAACCTTTTCGCCAACCTTTCTCTCTACTGTGTCTTGAATAACAATTTCAGTTTTACCAACCGTCATTACCATTTCATAATGTACGCCCTTAAAGATAGAACTAATAATTTTACCGTTTACTTGACCTTTGCCTTCATCCATTAAAAATACATCTTCTGGGCGAACAACAACGTCCACCTTTTCGTTTTTAACAAAATCATCAACGCAGTCAAAGTTATGACCCATAAATCTAACCTTTTTATCACCAACCATTGTGCCACTAAAGATATTGCTATCCCCTATAAAGTCTGCAACAAATGAGTTCTTTGGCTCGTTATAAATATCGGTTGGTGTGCCTATTTGTTGAATAACGCCGTCTTTCATTACTACGATTGTATCGCTTAAAGTGAGCGCTTCTTCTTGGTCGTGTGTAACATAAATAAAAGTAATGCCAAGTTTTTTGTGCATTTCTTTTAGTTCTAGTTGCATATCCTTTCTCATTTTAAGGTCGAGAGCGCCAAGTGGTTCATCGAGTAAAAGAATTTCTGGCTCGTTAACGATTGCCCTTGCAATAGCAACCCTTTGTTGTTGTCCACCAGAAAGTGTTGAAACGCTTCTCTTTTCAAAGCCTTCAAGGTCAACCATTTTAAGTGCCTTTTCAACTTTTGCAACTATTTCTGACTTTTTGAGTTTTTCTATTTTTTTAATTTTCTTGCCATCTTTATCTTGATAAACGACATCAAATCTTTTAAGTTTTAAGCCAAAAGCAATGTTGTCGAAAACATTTAAATGTGGAAATAAAGCGTACCTTTGGAAAACTGTATTGATAGGTCTTTTATTTGGTGCAAGATGAGAAATATCTTCACCATTTAATAAAATTTTACCACTCGTTGGTTTGTCAAAACCAGCAATCATTCTAAGCGTTGTGGTCTTACCACAGCCAGATGGCCCTAAAAATGTGATAAATTCGCCTTTTCTAACATAAAAGTTAATGTTGTCAACTGCAACAACACCATCTTCAAACTCACGAGTAATGTCAACAAGTTCAATAATTTTTTCTCTTTTGTCTTTCATATTTTCACCTCGAAAATAAAATGTTTTCCTTGTCCCCTATTAAAATGAAGGTGGAGACGATACCCATATAAATTCAGCATCTACTTTGCCATTATTCATTATTTTGTGCACTTTATTAGCCGAAAAATAAAAACTTTCACCTTTTTTAACCTTGATTTTGCGTTTACCTACTACCAAGGTTATCTCGCCTTTTATAACAAAGCCGAATTCTTCTCCTTCGTGTGGAAAGTCTTCATCAGTACTTTTGCCTGCAAATAGTTTTATGTGCGTTGGTTCCATTGTATTTTTTTGTGCATTTGGAACTAACCAATTTAAAACATACTCATCAGTTTTCTTTTCTATAAACTCGTTTTTACTAAAGCATAATTTTTCTTCTTTTTCTATATCAGAAAAGAACTCCTTTAAGTCTGTGCCAAGAGCCGACAGTATGTCTATAAGCGTTGCAATAGATGGACTGGTAAGGTCATTTTCAAGTTGTGAAATATACCCTTTTGTCAGTTCGCACCTGTCTGCAAGTTCTTCTTGCGTTAAATCGCAATAAAGCCTTAAATCTCTTATCTTTTCGCCGATTTCCATAACCTATTTTCTTCCTTTGAGTTTAGACATTTTTAACAAAAAGTTTAATAAAACTAAACTCAACAACGGAATATATTATATAAATTTTTTTATATACTGTCAATTGTTTTATATATATTTTTTAAAATTATTTAATGGCAATTATTATTGATTGATTTTTTATACTTTTTTATATATAATATTAGACATGTGGTTTGATATTTTAATTCAAGCAATTGGGTTTATTGCTATCGGTGTAAATCTTATTGCAGTTCAATTTAATAAATATAGCACCATAATTTTGTTTAAGACTATAGGCTCGTTATTATTTGTATTGCAATACATATTTTTGGGTGCTTATACAGGCATGATTATGGATATTATCGGCTCTATAAGAAACATTATTTTTTCATCTAATGTTAAAAATAATCGCTCAAATCGTAATGCCGTGATTGTATTTTCACTGCTCACTGCAATTTTAGGTATTACAACCATTGTTTTAACTTGGGACGTTAGCGAAATTAGGTGGACTGATAACGTTAAGTTTGCAACTATTTTAATGGTGTTTATAAGCATTTTATCTATTATTGCAAAACTTCTTTCGACCGTTGCTTATAGCATAAAAAGTCCACACACTATTAGGATGCTCAATATCCCATCTTGTTCGTGCTGGCTTATTTATAATTTAGTTGTTTTCTCTATTGCTGGATTTGTTAATGAAGTTATGACTATATGCTCAATTATAATTGCTGAAATTAGATTCAAAAAACCAAACAGCGTAATTGAAAAAGAACCTAAAAAACTTTCGTTTGCAAAATGTATTTGGACAAAAATTAAAAGTATTAAATGGAATAAAACTGTAAACCCTGTTATTAGTTATTCGCTTTTTGCTGGTGCTATTACACTTTCCCTTTTAATTGGAGTGCTTGTTATTTGTCTTTAATAATTATTAAATATATGTTTTTTATATTACTAACTTAAAATTTATTATAAAAATAAACGGCAACAATTTGTTGCCGTTTTTTGTTTTGCATCTTTTTTATCACCAATCGTCTTTTGGGGTGAGTTTTATATCGTCATAAAATTCAAAATACCTTTCCTTGTCGGTGAGTTCATATTCATCAAGCCACTCTTCTGGCATTAAGGCATCTTCTTCCTTATTTTCACACTCTCGCATATAATCATACATTGTTTTTTGATTTTGTGACATTTATAACTTCCTTAGATTTTATTTTTATTAGTAATACTATTGATATAATTATACCAATTATTAAGCAAAAAATCAAGATATTAAGGTGATTTATTATTATACCAACTAAATTTACAATAAATGCAACAATATATGCACTTATAAACTGAAAAATTAGCATAAACACAAATAGTTTTTTGCTGACAAGTTCTTTTTTTGCTGTTATGAGTGTGGAAATACAAGGTGGCGAAAGCAAGATAAAACACATAAAGGCGTATGCAGAAAAGCCACTGCCAAATAGGTTTTTTGGAGAAACTGCTATTAAATGCAAGGTTTCCACTATTCCTTCCTTAGCAAAAATTCCACAAATAATCGAAACGCTTGCCTGCCAACTTGAAAAACCTAAAGGATAAAATATAAATTTGACAAAATTACCTATTGAGAAAAGAAAACTGCTCTCGACATTGTCGTTTACATAACCACTTATGCCAAAACTTTTTAATAGCCAAAGTAAAATTGACAAAATTAGTATTGTTGTGCCCACCTTTAGTAAAAAATCTTTTGTCTTTTCTATCAGCACGCACCAAACATCTTTAATGCTTGGCATTCTTAAACTTGGAATTTCTAAAATAAATCCACCATTATCATTGCCCAAAATTTTAAGTTTATTTAATATTAACCCAAATATTGCAACACATATTATTGAAACAAAATACATTGATGACGCAATAAAAGCATTGCCATTAAAAAAAGCATAAGAAAAATAACCAAAAACAGCCATTTTTGCACCACAAGGCATAAATGGTGATAAAAATATGGTTGCACGCCTTTCTTTTGTGCTCTCTATCGTTCTCGTTGCATTTATTCCTGCAACCGTGCACCCACACGATACAAGCATAGGTACAATAGATTTACCACTAAGTCCAAACATGCTAAATATTTTGTCAAAAACAAAGGCTATTCGTGCCGAATATCCACTTTGCTCTAAAATGCAAAGTAACATAAATAAAATCAATATTTGTGGTAACAAGGAAAATATCGAGCCTAAACTTATGATAATTGCATCGCAAACAAAATTTGTTAACCCTATCGGCACATCTTTTAACAAAAACTGAACTTCTATGTGAGTTGCCAGATTATTAAATGATTTTAGCACCTGTTCACCAACTAAACCACCTATCTTTATTGATAGATAATATATAATTGTAAGAACACAAAAGAAGATTGGCAAGCATAGATATTTATTTAAGATAATTTTATCGATTTTATCAGTGGCAGTATGTGTTTTTGTTTTATTTTTTGAAATTATTCCACTTATATTGTCTTCCAAAAACTTATACCTGCTTTCTATAAGTGTTTTTGCGTTATAAGTGCTTAAATTTGGGCTTTTAAGGGGTTTTCTTGCCTTGATTACAACTTGCACAAGATTGTCTATATTTGTTCCTTTGAGCGCCGAAATCGGCACTACAGGTACGCCAAAAAGGTTTTTTAGCCTTTCTATAGATAAAGTGATGCCATTTCTTAAGAGTTCATCGTACATATTAACTGCAATTACTGTGGGAATACCTAGGCTTGCAAGTTCGCAGGTTAAATATAGGTTTCTCTCTAGATTTGTGCCGTCAACTATATTTATTATGGCTCTTGGTTTGTTTTTATTTAAGTATCTTAAAACAACACGCTCATCTTCTGAGTTTGTATCGAGAGAGTAAAGCCCCGGAAGGTCAATAATTTTAATGGTTTTATCTTTTTTATAAACTCCCGATTTTTGCTCGGTTGTAACGCCCGTCCAATTACCTGTTTTTTGATAACTGCCCGTTAATGCGTTAAAAAGTGTTGTTTTGCCACAATTTGGGTTTCCTATTAAAGCAATTTCAGTCATATCTTACAATAATTTTATCGGCGTCACATTTTCTTATCGCCAAACAAAAATCCCTTACCTTTATTTGTATTGGTCCATTAAAAATAGCCTTTCTAACAACTTTAACCCTTACCCCTTCAACAACACCAAGTCTTAAAAGTTTATTTTTTGTTTTTAAGTGGTTGTTTAGAAATACTATTTTTGCAGTTTGACCATCTAAAAGACTATATAATGTCATACTATATTTTATTTATTGCGTTTTTAAGATATAACAAAAAATTAGGTTTTAATTTACATTTAAAAGCATAAAAAAACAACCACGCAAATTGCGTGGTTGTTATTTTTAATTAGTCAACTAATTCAAGAATTGCCATTTCAGCAGCATCGCCCTTACGAACACCAAGTTTATAAATTCTTGTGTATCCACCACCTTGACCTTTTTCTTCTTTACGAGTTGCATACTTAGGTGCATATTCGTCAAAAATCTTTTCAATAAGTGGATATTTGATAGCCTTTGTTCTCTTTTTGAATTCAGGTTTGCTTTCTTTAAAGCCCTTAACTTCTTGCAAGTCGTTTACTAATGTCATAATCTTTCTTCTTGCATTGAGTTTCTTTGTGCCATCTTTAATAAGAGTCTTTGTTGTTTCTTTACCCTTAGCATCAGTAACTTTAACTTCTGTTTCAACGATGTCTTCATAAGTGTTAACAGCAAGTGTTATAATCTTTGAAGCATAAGCTGCAACTTCTTTTGCTCTTGCAAGTGTTGTTTCAATTTTACCATGCCATAATAAAGCAGATGCTTGATTCTTTATAAGTGCAAGTCTTTGTGTAGCATTAACGCCCAATTTTCTTTCCATTGTTTAGTCCTCCTTGTCCTGTAATTTTAAGCCATAACTTTCGAGTTTGAAAATAACTTCGTCAAGTGATTTCTTACCTAAATTACGGACTTTAAGCATATCTTCTTCGGTCTTTTTAGTTAAATCTTCTACCGTGTGAATATTTGCTCTCTTTAAGCAGTTATATGAACGAACTGATAAATCCATTTCTTCGATAGTCTTTTCTAAAATCTTGATTTTCTTATCTTCTTCTGGTGGAACCAAGATTCCAATATTTCCAATTTCTGATAAAGAAACAAACATTTTAATGTGTTCTTCCATAATCTTTGCAGCAAGGCTTACGATGTCTCTACCTGAGAAAGCACCGTTTGTTGTTACTTCAAGTGTTAATTTATCAAAGTCAACACTTTGTCCAACACGAGTTGCTGATACATTATAGCTTACTTTCTTAACAGGTGTATAGATACTATCGATTGCAATGTTGTCAATAATATCAGTTTTGTGTTCGTCTGCGCCTTCATAGCCACGACCTCTGCCAACTGTTAATTCAAGTTCAATTCTTCCACCATCGTCTACAGTGCAAATGTATTGGTCTGGATTTAATACTTCTAAGTCTGCATCACAGATTATATCACCTGCTTTAACTACTGCTGGACCTTCTTTAACGAGTTTGATTGTCGTTACATAATCTTTGTCCATGCTTGTGGATTTAAATGCAACGCATTTAAGGTTAAGTATGATTTCTGTCACATCTTCTTTTACATTTGGTACAGCAGAAAATTCGTGTTTAATTCCCAATTCTTCTGCAAACTTAATGTTTTTGATTGCTACACCTGGTAGTGCTGACAATAAAATCCTTCTAAGTGCATTGCCGAGAGTTAGACCAAAACCCTTTTCTAAAGGTTCTACTACGATTTTTGCGTAGCTTCTATCTTCACTTTCTTCCACTGCTATTTTTGGCATTTCAATTTCCATCATAAGAAAATTCCTCCTAAAAAATAGTTTCGATATAGATGATTGCAGGAATTCTTGTCAAAGCGTGGAAAACCTTAACTTTCCCCCTGCAAAAATCCATCGAAAATTTATTATTTTTTTATTTTTTAATTATTTAGAATATAATTCGACAATCATGTGTTCAGCGATTTGAACATCAACATCTTCTCTTGTTGGAAGTGCTAAAATCTTACCTGTAAGAGTTTCTGGGTCGAATTCTAACCATTTTGGCATTGTGCCAACTTTCATTTGCTTAATTTCTGCAAAATACTTGTTGTCTTTCTTGCTTTCTTTAACTGCAATTACATCACCAACTTTAACGCTGAAAGATGCAACGTTTACGTTTTTACCATTTACTGTGAAGTGTGCGTGTGTAACGAGTTGACGTGCTTGTGCTCTTGATGAACCGATACCCATTCTGTAGATAACGTTGTCAAGTCTTCTTTCTAAGAGTGAAAGCATGTTTTCACCGGTGATACCCTTCATTCTATCAGCCTTTTCATAGTAAGTTCTGAATTGACCTTCTAGTACGCCATAAATTCTCTTACATTTTTGCTTTTCACGAAGTTGTAAACCGTATTCAGAAATTTTCTTTCTGCCCATGCCGTGTTGACCAGGTGCTACTGGTCTCTTTTCAAATGCACATGTACCCTTAAAGCATCTTTCGCCTTTCAAGAATAATTTTGCACCTTCACGTCTGCATAAACGACATTTAGATTCTGTATATTTAGCCATTTATCTTTCCTCCATTATACTCTACGCTTTTTAGGTGGTCTGCATCCGTTGTGTGGGATTGGTGATACATCTTGAATAAGTGTAACTTCCATATCACAGTTTGCAAGTGCACGAATTGCAGATTCTCTGCCTGCACCTGGACCCTTTACATAAACTTCTACAGAACGCATTCCTTGGTCTCTTGCAACTTTTCCTGCTGCTTCTGCTGCCATTTGTGCTGCAAATGGTGTGCTCTTTCTTGAACCCTTAAATCCAAGACTGCCTGCACTTGACCAAGATACTGTGTTACCTTGCATATCGGTAATTGTTACTAATGTGTTATTGAATGACGCTTGAATGTGTACTTGTCCTTTGTCAACTTTTCTAGCGTCTTTACGCTTTTTAACTACTTTCTTTACTGCTGCCATTTTACGTCACCTCCATTATCTAGTTGCCGTTTTCTTTTTAGCAACGGTACGACGTGGACCCTTTCTTGTCCTCGCATTTCTCTTTGAGCTTTGTCCACGAACTGGAAGGCTCTTTCTGTGGCGAACACCACGATAGCAACCAATTTCTATCAATCTCTTGATATTTAGGCTTACTTCGCTACGAAGGTCACCTTCTACACGAAGGTTGTGTTCGATATATTCTCTGAGTTTAGCTACATCGCTTTCGCTCAAATCTTTTACTCTTGTATCTGGGTTAATACCCGTTTCACTGATAATTTTCTTTGCCGTTGTGAGTCCGATTCCATAAATGTATGTTAAACCGATTTCAACTCTTTTGTTATTAGGCAAATCAACGCCGGCTATACGTGCCATTAACAATTTCTCCTTATTTGTTATTTTTGTTTTATCTATGTCAATGCTAAAAAGACTTTCGCTTGGAATGATGCTACTCGTTTCTTTTTTCGCTTAGTTTTCGTTTAACCCGTTAGGGCTAATTATATCAGGTTATTAACCTTGTCTTTGTTTATGGCTCTTGTTCTTTGAACAAATTACCATTACTTTTCCGTTTCTTTTGATTACTCTACATTTGTCGCACATAGGCTTTACAGATGGTCTTACTTTCATTTTGATATCTCCTTTGGAATTCGTTTATGTTTTTAGTTTTTGCTTCGCCAAATTATTCTACCCTTTGTCAAATCATAAGGGCTCATTTCTAGTTTTACGCTGTCACCAGGTATTATCTTTATATAGTGCATACGCAATTTTCCTGATATATAAGCCGTTATAATGTGTCCGTTAGATAATTTAACCGTGAAAGTTGCATTTGGTAACGCTTCTACTATCACGCCTTCGGTTTCTATAACATCGTCCTTTGACACAAACTTAATCCTCCTGTAATTTTTGTTTTTTGGCATTTATCAGTTTATAAACTTTTCTGTTTGAAACTAATTTGCCTTGCTTTATATTTTCCACAAACTCATTTAAGTCTGTAGTTAATATTTGTTTAACATGTTTTATGTTTTTGGTTTTAGGGCTGTTTTGTTTATGTGTTTTGCCATCTACTATCTTAACTCTCGTTTTTGACGACTCAATGACCAAAAAACATTTATCTTTATCTCGCCCTGTTAATGAAATAACCAAATCACCAACTTGAATAGGTCTATTCATTGTATTACCTAAAGTGTTAAAATCTCAACACCATTGTCTGTTATTGCAACAGTGTTTTCGTAATGCGCAGATGGAAGTCTATCACGAGTGACAACGCTCCAACCATCTCTTAGGAAATCTACTTGATACGACCCCATGTTTATCATAGGTTCTATCGCAATAGTCATGCCTTTTTTAAGGCGAATACCCGTTCCTTTCTTGCCATAGTTTGGCACTGATGGGTCTTCGTGCATTTCTCTGCCGATACCGTGACCTACAAGTGCTCTAACCACTGAATATCCGTTGCTTTCTGCGTGCGTTTGAACATTATATCCAATGTTACCTAGTGGCGAACCATCGCTTAAGTGTTCAATCGCTTTGAAAAAGCATTCTTCAGTTACTTTGACAAGCCTTTTCTTTTCTTCGGATACGTTTCCTACCATAAATGTTCTTGCGGCATCACCATGCCAACCATTGTAAATGACACCAACATCAATAGACACAAGTTGTCCATCTTTAATTATTGTTTCATCACTCGGTATGCCATGTACTACCATCTCGTCAATTGAAGCACATATAGATGCTGGATATCCTCCATACCCTAAAAACGAAGGGGTTGCTCCACATGACTTGATATAATCAAAAGCAATTTTATCGAGTTCTTTTGTAGTCATGCCTACTCTAATTGATTTGCCAAGTAGTTCAAGCACATTTTTGGTGAGCCTTCCACTTTCTCGCATACAATTAAGTTCGGCATCAGTTTTAATAGTAATCATTTAACCTAAAACCTTTACAATCTCGCTAAAAACATCATCTATTTCTTGATTACCATTTACAGAACAAAGTTTGTTTTGTGCAGTGTAATAATCAATGAGTGGAGATGTTTGATTTTGATAAACATTTATTCTTTCTCTAACTGTTTGTGCATTATCGTCTTTTCTTATGACAAGTTTAGCACCACAGTCTGGGCAAATTTCAGTATTTCCTATAAAATCTGTATGGAAAGAACCTTTACATTTAGAGCAACTTCTTCTGCCCACGATTCTGTGTTCTATTTTTTTAATATCGACATCAATGTTAATAACTATGTCTGGTGCTAAAAATTCATCAAGTGCTTTGGCTTGAGTTAGATTTCTTGGAAAGCCATCTAACATATATCCACCTTTGCAGTCTTCTTTAGATAATCTATCTTTAACAATTTCAATTGTTAAGTCATCTGGACACAAATTACCAGAGTCCATAACTTCTTTTACTTTAACGCCAAGCGGTGTTTGATTTTTTATGTTTTCTCTAAAGATTTCGCCTGTTGATATGTGTGGTAAATTATATTTTTCAGTAATTAAGCTTGCTTGCGTTCCTTTACCACTACCAGGTGCGCCAAGTAATATTATTTTCATAACACTAATTATTTCAAAAACCCTTTGTAATTTTTCATCATTATTTGTGATTGCAACGCTTGTTCAAATTCAAGAGCAACTGAAACAATAATTAAAAGTCCTGTTGCAGTAAATACATTTGCTAAGCCCATGCCACCAATTGCCTTAAAGATAATTGTTGGAATCAATGCTAAGAGCGCTAAGAAGATTGCACCGAAAAGTGTAATTCTATTAGAAACTCTCTTTAGGTAGTCTGCTGTAGGCTTGCCAGGTCTTGTACCTGGAATAAAACCACCATTGCCTTGAATACTCTTACTTATATCGTCAGGGTTAAACTGAATTTGATTATAGAAATAAGAGAAGAACAATATCAATAAGCAAAGCAATACCACATAGAGCCAGCTTTGAGTTCCGACATTTCTTGACCACCAAGATGTTGGCCAACCAAGTAGGTTAACGATTAAATCTGGGAAACTCAAGATAGAAAATGCGAAAATCAATGGCATAACGCCTGATGCATTTACTTTGATTGGAATATGTGTTGATTGACCACCATACATCTTTCTGCCCTTAACTTGCTTTGCATACTGAACAGGGATTTTCCTTTCAGCACTATCAACAGTTACGATTGCACCGAAAATTAAGATTGCAACGAGTATAAAGCCAATAAGTTGCCACATTGATGTGAGCGCTGTTGCTTCAACAAATAAACCAGTTATCATTGTGTAAATTGATGTACCAGCTGATGATAAGATACCTGCAAAAATTAAGAGTGAAATACCGTTTGAAACACCATAATCAGTGATTCTTTCGCCTATCCACATTGTTAATGCAGCACCTGCTGTATAAACAACTACTAAAAATGCATAACCTAAGAATTTTGAAAATTCATCAACACCAAATAATTGTTCAAATTTGATACCTTCTTCACCAAAGGTGACAAGAATACCAATCGCTTGTGCAATTGCGAGGAAAAGTGTTAAAAGTCTTGTATATGTGTTTAACCTTCTTCTACCTTCTTCGCCTTGTTTACTCAATCTTTCAAGTGCTGGAATACCAACAGATAAAAGTTGAATTATAATTGATGCGTTAATATAAGGTCCGATACCCATAGCAAAAAATGTACCATATTGAAGTGCACTTCCTGATACGGCGTTCATGATTTGTAAGAAAGAATAATTTTCTAATCCAGAAAATGCTTTAACACCAGGTACTGGAATATAACAACCTAATCTATAAACGAATATCAATGCGATTGTTATTAAAATCTTGTTTCTTACTTCTTTTATCTTAAACGCATTTATTATTGTTTGAAACATTTTGCCCTCCTTAATAATAGTGGGTATTAGATTTGTTCAACTGTTCCACCAGCTTTTTCAATTGCATCTTTTGCTGATGCTGAAAAACTTGCTGCTTTAACTGTAAGAGCCTTTGTTAATGTACCATTGCCTAAAACTTTTAAGCCGATACTGCCCTTGATAACTTTGATAAGTCCTTTTTCGTTAAGAACTTCCATATCCACTACTGAGTTTGCTTCAAATCCTTCTAATACTGAAAGATTTACAATACTATATACTTTGCTGAAATGGTTGTTGAAGCCACGCTTTGGTACTCTTCTGATTAAAGGCATTTGACCACCTTCAAATCCTGGACGTACGCCACCACCACTTCTTGCCCATTGTCCTTTATGTCCTTTACCACTTGTCTTGCCGAGACCTGAACCAATACCTCTACCGAGTCTCTTTGTTTCTCTTGTTGAACCAATGGCTGGACTTAATTCACCTAATCTCATTTTATTACTCCTTATTTAGTAAACTTAAATTATGCTTAAATCTTTTCTACTTTCAAAAGATAACCAACTTTCTTAATCATACCAAGTATGCATGGGTTTTCTTCGTGAATACGGAAAGAATTAATCTTTTTAAGTCCTAATGCCTCTACAACTTTTTTGTGTTGAGGTAAACACGCAATTGTGCTTTTAACAAGTGTCACTTTTATTTGTGCATATTCTGCTTTCTTTGCTTTTGCCATAAAAGTACCCTCCTTAACCGTTAACTTCTTCAACGGACTTACCGCGAATTGCTGCAATTTCTTCTGCTGTTCTCAATGACTTAAGACCAGCAAGTGCTGCCTTAACGCAATTGATTTTGTTGTTTGTGCCGTGTGACTTTGTTCTAATGTTTGTAATACCTACTGCTTCCATAACTGCACGAACAGGACCACCAGCGATAACACCAGTACCTTCTTCAGCTGGCATCATAAGAACTAAACCACTGCCAAATCTTCCAAGTACTTCGTGTGGAATACTTGTGTTTTTAAGTGCAACTTTGAACATGTTTTTCTTTGCTCTTGCTGTTGCCTTATCTATTGCTTCTGGAACTTCCTTTGCTTTACCCATTGCGCAACCAACTTTGCCTGCGCCGTCTCCAACGACAACGAGTGCAGCAAATCTCATATTTCTACCACCTTTAACAGTTTTTGTGACACGATTAACGCAAATTAACTTTTTAACTAATCCGTCATTTTCTTCTGCTTTTCTTGGTGCTCTACTATTTTCTCTTGCCATTTTGTTTTCTCCTTGTTTTATTAGAATTCTAAGCCACCGTTTCTTGCGCCATCTGCTAAGCTAGCTACACGACCGGTATAAAGATAACCACCTCTGTCAAAAACAACTGCGCTTATCTTCTTTGACTTTGCCTTCTTTGCAAGAAGTTCACCAACAGCATATGCTTGAGCCTTCTTGTCTTTGCCTTCAAAAGTTCCTTTGATTTCCTTGTCAAGTGTTGAAGCTGTGACTAAGGTTTTTCCGTTTACATCATCGATAAGTTGAGCATAGATGTTTGTTAAACTTCTATATACTGAAAGTCTTGGTGCTTCTGCTGTGCCCTTAACTTTTGCTCTAACTCTCTTATGTCTTTTTAATCTGTCTTTGTTTTTATTGATTTTTGTAATCATAGTTTTACTCCTGTTTAATAACTTTTCGCGTTTATTAAAACGCACTCAGCAGACGCACTAAACTTCAAGTGCGTCCACTAAAAGCCCTTTAAATCTTAGCCTTTTGCACCAGCAGCTTTACCAACCTTTCTTTCGATTACTTCATCGCTGTAACGAATTCCGTATCCGTGATATGGTTCTGGTTCTCTATAACCTCTGATAATTGCTGCGAATTGACCAACTTTTTCTTTGTCGATACCACTTACTGTAATTTCAGTTTGTGATGGACAATCAAGTGTGATGCCGTCAATTTCTTCAACTTCAACTGGGTGGCTGAAGCCGATGTTCATTACGATTTTCTTGCCTTGTTTAGCAACCTTCCAACCTACACCATTTACGATAAGGCTCTTTTTGAAACCTTCTGTAACACCTTTTACCATGTTAGCGCAAAGTGCTCTATATAAACCGTGTTTTGCTTTTGTTGGGCCTAAATCGTTTGCTCTTGTGAAAACGATTTCGTTGTTTTCAACGTTTGGTGTAATGATTGGGTCGTAAGCTTGCGACAATGTGCCTTTTGGACCCTTAACTGTTAAAATGTTGTCTTGTGCAACTACTGTTACACCAGCAGGGATAGTAATATGCGCATTTCCTATTCTTGACATAACTTAATACCTCCTACCAAACATAAGCGAGAACTTCCCCGCCTTGGCGAGCAAGTTTTGCTTGCTTACCTGTCATTATACCTTTGCTTGTTGAAAGAATTGCAATACCTAAGCCACCGAGTACTTGTGGGATTTCATCAGCGCCAACATATACTCTAAGACCTGGCTTACTAACTCTCTTAAGACCTGTAATAACTTTCTTATTACCTTCATATTTAAGGGTAATTTTAATTGTGCCCTGTACACCTTCAATAATTTCTACATTAGAGATATAACCTTCTTTGAGAAGTATATCTGCAATTGCTTTCTTTGTATTGGATGCAGGAATTTCAACTGTTTCATGCTTTGCATTAAGAGCATTTCTAACTCTTGTAAGCATATCTGCAATAACGTCTGTCATTTCTTTTATCCTCCTTTACCAACTTGCCTTCTTAACACCAGGAATTTGACCTTTGTAAGCCAAGTTCCTAAAACAAATACGGCAAATACCATATTTCCTTAGTACAGCGTGTGGACGACCACAAATGCTACATCTTGTGTAGGCTCTGGTGGAAAATTTAGCAGGCTTTTGCTGCTTGTTAATCATTGCTTTTTTAGCCATTTTTTAACTCCTTTTACCTTACTTGTTTGCGAAAGGCATACCGAGCATTGAAAGCAATTCTCTTGCTTCTTCATCGGTGTTAGCCGTCGTAGTAATACAAATATCGAATCCCCTTACCTTTTCAATTTGGTCATATGAAATTTCAGGGAAAATCAATTGTTCTTTTACGCCCATTGAGTAGTTTCCTCTACCGTCAAAAGACTTTGTTGAAACGCCACGGAAGTCTCTTACTCTTGGAAGTGCGATTGAAATGAATTTATCAAAGAATTCATACATTCTTGTTCCACGAAGTGTTACTTTCATACCTACGCTTTGTCCTTCTCTAACTTTGAAGTTTGCAACTGATTTCTTTGCAACTGTCAAAATTGGCTTTTGTCCAGCGATTTGTTCTAACTCTTTTTGCGCAATTTGAATGCTCTTGGAGTTATCTTTTATGTCACCTAAACCTGAGTTGATTGTTATCTTTACAAGTTTTGGAACTTGGTTAATGTTGCCATAACTAAACTTTTTAACCATTGCAGGGATAACTGTTTGGTCATATAATGCTTTAATTCTGTTTGCTTCTGCCATTATTGTTTACCTCCCTACATTATTGTGCATCTGCAGTTTCTGCTGCAGCTTTCTTTGTTTTTCTTTTTGTTGCCTTTTTAACTTCTTTTGCTTCCTTACTAAAGTCAACTACAGCGCCACATTTTTTACAAATACGTGCTTTCTTGTCGCCTTCAATAGCATAAGAAATTCTTGTTGCCTTGTTGCAAACTGGACAAACTACCATTACGTTTGATACATCAATTGGACCTGCTTGGTTTTGAATTGCACTAACTTCTTGTGCACTTCTTGCCTTCTTGTGTTTCTTTTGAACATTGATGCCATCAACGATTACTTTATTTGACTTAGGAAGTGCTGTTAAAACTTTTGCAGTTTTGCCAGCATCTTTACCTGTTATAACTAAAACTGTATCGTTCTTTTTAACTTTCATTTTTGTTCTCCTTATAACACTTCAGGTGCAAGTGAGATAATTCTCATGTAGTCTTTATCTCTAAGTTCTCTTGCGATAGGCCCAAAGATACGTGTACCTCTTGGTTGCTTTTGGTTGTCAATAATTACTGCTGCGTTTTCATCAAAACGAACGTATGTGCCATCTTTTCTTCTAACGCCACTTGTTGACCTAACAATAACTGCCTTTACAACGTCGCCCTTCTTAACTGCGCCACCAGGTGTAGCAGTTTTTACGCTTGCAACGATTACATCACCGATGTTACCGGTTCTTCTAAATGAGCCACCTAACACTCTAATGCACATCAATTCTTTTGCGCCTGAGTTGTCAGCTGCTTTTAATCTTGATTGTGGTTGTATCATTGCCTGCCTCCTTACTTAGCCTTTTCGATAATTTCAACAACGCGCCAGTTCTTGTCTTTTGACAATTTTCTTGTTTCAGCGATTAAAACCTTATCGCCAATACCGCATTGGTTGATTTCGTCGTGTGCTTTGAATTTATGAGTTTTCTTAATAGTTTTCTTGTATAAAGGATGTTTTGCCCTTTCTTCGATGGCAACAACTACTGTCTTATCCATCTTGTCGGAAACAACTATACCTACTCTTTCTTTTCTTAAATTTCTTTCCATATTCTCTTACTCCTACGCCTTAGCACCAAGTTCTCTTTCTCTTAAAAGTGTTTTAACTTTTGCAATGTCTTTCTTGCATGTTTTAAGAGATGCAGGGTTTTCTAACTGTCCTATTGCGTGACGGAAACGAAGGTTAAACAACTCTTCTGAGAGTTCCTTTAGTTTTACATTCAATTCGTCAACTGTTAATTCGTGAAGTTCTTTCGTTCTCATTAACCTTCACCGCCTTCTTCTTTTATTTCTTGTGCTACTTCAGCTTCCTTTTTCACAAACTTTGTTTTAACAGGAAGTTTGTGTCCAGCAAGACGCATAGCTTCTTTTGCAATATCTTCAGGTACGCCTGCCATTTCGAACAATACTCTACCTGGTTTTACTACTGCTACCCAGAATTCAACTGAACCTTTACCACTACCCATACGGCTGTCAGCAGGTTTCTTTGTTACTGGCTTGTGTGGGAATATGTCAATCCATACCTTACCACCACGCTTAATAAATCTTGTCATAGCAACACGGGCTGCTTCGATTTGATTTGATTTAATCCAACCTGGTTCTGTTGCTACTAAACCGTATTCGCCGTATGCTATTTTATTACCTTTAGTACATTTGCCAGTCATTCTGCCACGATGTACTCTTCTTCTTTTTACTCTTTTAGGCATTAACATAATTAAGCTTCGCCTCCTTCATTTTTCTTCTTAGGTGCGCCGATTACTTCGCCTTTATATATCCAGCATTTAATACCGATTACACCGAAAGTTGTATGTGCTTCTGCAAAGCCATAGTCAATGTCTGCTCTCAATGTTTGTAGAGGAATTGAACCTTCGTGATAACTTTCACTTCTTGCAATTTCTGCACCGTCAAGTCTACCACTTACCATTACCTTTACACCCTTGATGCCACTTCTCATTGACCTGCCAATTGCTTGCTTCATTGCTCTTCTGAATGATACACGCTTTTCAAGTTGTGTTGCAATTCCTTCAGCAACGAGTTGAGCGTCTGCATCGGCTTTCTTAACTTCTGAAATGTTTACAGAAATTTGTTTGCCTGCGCAGATTTTTGATACTGTCTTTTTAATTACTTCAATTTCACTACCTTGCTTACCAATAAGAACGCCTGGACGTGCTGTAAAAATTGTTATTGTAATTTTTGTTGCAGCCTTTTCGATTACAATCTTACTGATTGCTGCTTGGTAATATTTCTTTTTTAACACATTGCGAATTTCGTTATCTTCTTTAATGTTTGCAGCAAAATCTTTCTTTTCAACAAACCATTGAGAATCCCAATCTTTGATAACGCCAACTCTTAAACCGTGTGGATTAACTTTTTGTCCCATTGTTGTTCCTCCTAAGCCTTAGCATCCAAAATCACTGTGATGTGACTTGTACGCTTCAAAATTCTAAACGCTCTACCTTGTGCTCTTGGCATAACTCTCTTGAGCGTTGGGCCTTGGTCTGCGAAACAAGCAGCAACAAACAAGTTGTCTTTGCTCATACCGAGATTGTTTTCAGCATTTGCAGCAGCAGACATTAAAACCTTTTTAATTGGTTCTGATGCTGACTTTGGTGTGTTTTCCAAAATTGCAACTGCTTGTGTATAACTCTTGCCTCTGATGATGTCAAGCACTACTCTTACCTTGTATGGTGAAATTCTAATGTGCTTTGCAACAGCCCTTGGGCGTCTATCTTTATTTTCTGCAATACGTGCAGTTTTTTCTCTCATATTCTTAGCCATTTTACGCCTCCTATCTGCCACCAGATGACTTTTCTGTACCAGCATGTCCCTTGAAGGTTCTTGTTGGTGCGAACTCACCGAGTTTGCATCCTACCATATCTTCAGTCATATATACTGGAACGTGTTTTCTTCCGTCATAGACAGCAACAGTATGTCCTACCATTTGTGGGAATATTGTTGATGACCTTGACCAAGTCTTCAAAACTTTCTTTTCGTTCTTTTCGTTTAATTCTTCAATTCTCTTTAAGAGTTTAGGTTCTACATAAGGACCTTTTTTAACACTTCTACTCATGTCGCTCTCCTTAATTTATCCTTGTAATAATAAGTTTGTTAGAGGCTTTTTTATGCTTTCTTGTCTTATAACCAAGAGCAGGTTTGCCCCAAGGAGTAACAGGACCAGGCATACCAACAGGTGACTTACCTTCACCACCACCATGTGGGTGGTCACATGGGTTCATTACAACACCACGAACTGAAGGACGAATACCTAAGTATCTTGTTTTACCTGCCTTACCAATCCTAATAATTTCATGTTCAACATTGCCTACTTGACCGATTGTTGCTTTACATGTTGCAAGAATGTATCTCATTTCGCCACTTGGCATCTTGAGTGTTACATATTTTTCATCTCTTGCCATGATTTGAGCGCTCATACCAGCTGCTCTTGCAATTTGGCCACCCTTACCAGGTTGCATTTCAATGTTGTGTACCATTGTACCTACAGGAATATCTTTAAGTGCAAGTGCGTTACCTGCTTTAATATCAGCAGTTGGACCACTCATAACTTTGTCACCTACTTTTAAGCCTACTGGTGCAAGGATATATGTCTTTGAACCATCTGCATAGTAAAGTAAAGCGATGTTTGCACTACGGTTTGGGTCGTATTCAACACTCTTAACTGTTGCTGGGATACCATCTTTCATTCTCTTGAAATCGATGATACGATATTTTCTTCTATTACCACCACCAATATGGCGAACAGTTATTTTACCTTGAGAGTTTCTACCACCACTCTTTCTTTGGTCTTCCAAAAGAGATTTTTCTGGTTTCTTAGCCGTAATTTCATCAAAAGCACTTACTGTCATAAAACGACGAGCTGATGAAGTCGGTTTATATCTTTTAATAGCCATTTATCTACCCTCCGAATAATTATGACAATGAATCGAAGAACTCTATCGACTTACTGTCTTGTTTAAGTTGAACAATGGCTTTCTTATAGTCTGGTGTATAACCTTCGTATTTGCCTTGTCTTTTCAACTTGCCACTAACGATTGCTGTGTTTACCTTTTCAACGCTTACGCCGAAAATTTCTTCAATAGCGAGTTTAATTTCTGTTTTGTTTGCATTTTTTGCAACTACAAAACTATATTTCTTATCTTTAATGCCCGCATAACTCTTTTCTGAAAGAAGCGGTTTAATTATAATATCACGTGCAGCCATTATTTACCATAGACCTCCTCGATTTGTTGTACGGCCTGTTTAGAAATAACGATTTTAGCATTTTTTACTACATCGTATGTGTTGATTTGGTCAACAGGAAGTGTTGAAATCTTTGCGATGTTTGCACTTGCTCTTAAAACGCTTTCATCATTGTTATCCATAACAAGTAATACTGTTTTTTCTAAGTTGAACGCTTTGAGGAACGCAGCCATTTCTTTTGTCTTTGGTTGAGCAACTTGAATTTGGTCAACAAAGATTACTTCATCATCTCTTATCTTTTGTGAAAGTGCTGATAAAAGCGCTACTGCTTTTGCTTTGCTGTTCATCTTCTTAGAGAAATCTCTTGACTTAGGTGCGAATACAACGCCACCCTTTATCCATTGTGGGCTTCTGATAGAACCTTGTCTTGCTCTACCTGTTCCCTTTTGTCTCCAAGGTTTTGCACCACCACCACGAACTTCACTGCGTGTTAATGTGCTTTTTGTGCCTTGTCTTTCGTTTGCAAGTCTTGCAACTACTGCTTGATGGATTACAGCTTCATTATATTCTGCATTGAACAAAGCGTCAGATAATTCAAGAGTGCCGATTTCCTTTGCTTTCATATCATACAATTTAACATTTGGCATAACTATTCTCCTTACGCTTTAACGCTGTTTCTTAATGTAACGATTCCCTTGATAGGACCTGGAACTGCACCCTTAACTAAGATTGCGTTTCTTTCCTTATCTACCTTTACGACTTCAAGGTTTAATATTGTGACATTTTCATGTCCCCAATGTCCTGGTAAGTTCTTGCCCTTAAATACTCTTGATGGATTACTGATAGCACCCATAGAACCTGGTTCTCTGTGTACAGGGCCAACACCGTGAGTTTCTTTCAATCTATGTTGATTCCATCTCTTGATAACGCCAGTAAATCCGTGACCTTTTGATACGCCTGATACGTCAATTCTGTCACCTGCAACGAAAGTGTCGCATGTAATAACTGAACCTACTGTCATCGCATCTGCACCGTCAAGTTTGAATTCCTTCATAACTTTGCATGGTTTGATGCCTGCCTTTTTGAACTGACCAAGTTGTGGTTTGTTCACGCCTTTTTCATCTGTTTCACTAAAACCTAGTTTTACAGCTGAATAGCCGTCTCTTTCTAAAGTTTTTACCTGAACAACTGGGCATGGACCTGCCTCGATTACTGTTACAGGAATAACTTTACCGTCTTGGGAAAATAATTGTGTCATTCCCAACTTTCTTCCAATGATTGCTTTATTCATAGATAAAGTTCACCTCCATATATATTATATAATGTTTATAAATTACAATTTGATTTTGATATCAACACCTGCTGGTAAGTGGATGCTATCTAATAGTTTTACGTTTGGTGAATAGATATCGATAAGTCTTTTATGTGTTCTGATTTCGAATTGCTCACGTGAATCTTTATATTTGTGTGGTGAGCGAAGAATTGTTACAACTTCTTTTTCTGTTGGTAGTGGAATAGGTCCACTAATCTTTGCGCCAGACTTTTTCATTGTTTCAACAATTCTTGTTGCTGCTTGGTCGAGCATTTCTGTGTCATAAGACATCAATTTGATTCTGATTTTTTGACTTGCCATAATTTTTTCCTCTTCTTAACTTAATTTTTTTGTGTGCTGTAAACTCTGCCGTGTGTGTCATTTTTTGATAATAAAAAAATCATTCGCCGATACTTATATTTAAGTCGCTGCGAATGACTCTGATTAATTCTACTTTTAAGTTAATCGCAGGGGTCTTGCCCCCACACTTGTCAACGGAAATTATCTTTCGATTTGCACGAATTAAGTAACTTCCCGTATCATCCCAGATTACACAGCCTACATATTATACAAAATTTATTTAGGCTTGTCAATCATTTTTATAAGGTTTTTAGAATTTTTTTATTATTTTTTTAATATAATTTTTCTACAATTTTTGCAGTGTTTTTTTGCTTATGCTATCTCTTTTTTAATGAGAACAGGTTTTGAAGTGCCACTAACAACCCCTTCATCTACTATGACTTTTTTAATATCCGTTTGTGAAGGAAGGTCATACATTGTTTCAATCATAAGATTTTCAAAAATTGTTCTAAGTCCCCTTGCACCTGTTTTTAATGCAATAGCCTTTTTTGCGATTGCTAAAACTGCATCATCGGTTATTTCGAGTTCTACATTATCTAAACCAATTAACTTTTTATATTGTTTTACCAAAGCATTTTTTGGCTTAGTTAAAATGTTAACCAAAGCATTTTCATCAAGTGGGCTTAAACCTACAGTTATAGGAATTCTTCCAACAAACTCTGGAATTAAACCGAACTTTATTAAATCTTGTGGTTGAACTTCTTTGATGATATCGGCAGTTTTATCCTTTGGTTTTTCTACATTACCGATAAAACCTAAAGACGTTGAACCTTTTCTCTTGCTGATGATATCATCAAGACCAACAAATGCACCACCACAGATAAACAATATATTTGTAGTATCAATTCTAATGCATTCTTGTTGTGGGTGTTTTCTGCCACCTTGTGGTGGAACCGATGCAACAGTTCCTTCAATAATTTTTAAGAGTGCTTGTTGCACGCCTTCGCCAGAAACATCACGAGTAATAGAAACATTTTCACCTTTACGCGCTATCTTATCGATTTCATCGATGTAAACTATACCCTTTTGTGCCCTTTCAATATCAAAATCTGCACTTTGAATAAGTTTTAATAAGATATTTTCAACGTCTTCACCAACATAACCTGCTTCGGTGAGCGTTGTAGCATCTGCAACGGCAAATGGCACATCTAAAATCTTTGCAAGCGTTCTTGCGAGCAAAGTTTTACCACTACCTGTTGGACCGAGCACCAATATATTGCTTTTATCAATTTCTAAACCACTGTTATCGGCGCAGGCATTGATGCGCTTGTAATGATTATATACGGCAACTGATAAAACCTTTTTTGCTTGTTCTTGACCAACGATAAATTCATCGAGTTTGTCTTTAATTTCAGCAGGTTTTAATAGTCTTACGCATTCAACATCATTTGTTTTGTCTGACTCTTCTTTTAACACGTCTCTGCAAATTTCAATACACTCATCGCAAATATACACACCGTTTGGGCCAGCGATTAAGCGTTTTGTCATTTCTTCAGGTTTGCCACAAAAAGAGCAATGCAAATGTTCAGTATCTTTCATATATCTCCGTTAATTTTTATGGGCGTTTTACTAAAATTTCATCGATGAGCCCGTATTCTTTTGCCTCGTTTGCTGATAAATAATTATCTCTATCGGTATCTTTTTCTACTTGTTCGATAGGTTTGCCACTATTTTCAGAAAGAATTTTGTTTAGGCGATTCTTTGTTTTAATGATATGTTCTGCTTGAATTTTAATATCACTTGCTTGACCTTGAGCACCACCTAATGGTTGATGAATCATGATTTCGCTGTTTGGAAGAGCATATCTTTTGCCTTTAGCGCCACTTGAAAGTAAAAACGCACCCATGCTTGCGGCAAGACCGATACAAATTGTGCTTACATCACACTTGATGTAGTTCATCGTATCATAAATAGCAAGACCAGCAGTAACACTTCCACCTGGGCTGTTTATATATAGACAAATGTCTTTATTTGGGTCTTTTGCTTCAAGAAAAATGAGCTGAGCAACAACGGTGTCTGCAACAGCATCGTTGATTTCGCCCGTTAAAAATATAACCCTATCTTCTAAAAGCCTTGAATAAATATCGTAACTTCTTTCACCTTTCCCCGTTTGTTCAACAACATAAGGAACAACAGCACCCTTTATATCCATATACATACCCCCGTTAAAATATTCTTTATTATTTGAGTATCGTCCGGCAAAAGCCGAACGATACCTAAAAAATGTTATTATAACAAAATTATTTTACCCTTAAAAAGGGATTTTAAACTATCTATTATTCGATAGTGTTTGAAGATTTAAGAAGGTCAAAGAACTTCTTGATAATGATATCATTTTTGATATAATCAAGTTGGCGAGCACCCATGTTCTTTTTGATGTCTGGAACTTCTTTGCCTTGTGATTTTGCCATTTCTTCAACTCTCTTTTCAACTTCTTCATCAGTTGCTGAAATTTCTTCTTTTTCGATAATTGCTTCAATTACGAGTTGTGATTTAACATATTCAGCTGCTTGCTCAGCATAATCTTTTCTAAAGTCTTCCATTGACTTGTTCATGTATTTTAAGTAATCAGCAAGTCTTAAACCTTGATATTGAAGACGATATTCCATTTCTTGAACCATTCTGTCGATTTGGTTTTCAATCATAGCGTCTGGAATTTCAACATCGCTTGTTTCTGTAATTTTCTTGATGATTTCATCTTCAAGTTCTCTTTCTGCTCTGTCAGCGTTTTGCTTTTCAAACTTTTCTTTTGTTTGTGCTTTATATGCATCTAATGTTTCTACGCCAACTGCATCTTTAATGAATTCATCGTTGATTTCTGGAAGTTCTTTTTTCTTGATTTCGTGTAGTTTAATAGCGAAAACAGCATCTTTACCCTTAAGATTTTCTGCGTGATATTCTTCTGGGAATTTAACGTTGATATCCTTTTCATCACAGATATTCATACCGATAAGTTGTTCTTCAAATCCTGGAATAAATGTTTTGCTTCCAATAACGAGTGTTTGTTTTTCAGCTGTGCCACCGTCAAACTTAACGCCGTCAACACTGCCAGAGTAGTCGATAATAACTGTGTCGCCATCTGCAACTGCTCTATCAGTAACTTCTACAAGACGAGAGTTGCGTTCTTGTAAACGTTTGATATCTTCTTCTACATCTTCGTCTTTTACATTATATACATTTTTCTTGTAAGTTATACCTTTATATTCACCAATTACAACTTCTGGCTTAACTGCAACGATAGCAACCATTGTGATACCTTTAGCGCTAATCTTTTTGATGTCAAGTTCAGGTGCTGCAACTGCTTCTATAGAAGTTTCCTTTTCTAAAATTTCTGAATAGTATTTTGGGAATGCTTGGTTGATTGCTTCTTCATAGAAAACACCTTCACCATAAGCAGATTCTAAAACCTTCTTTGGAACTTTGCCCTTTCTAAAACCTGCCATGCTATATCTGCCCTTTGTTTTTTCATAAGCTTCATCAATTGCTTTGTTCCATTCGGTTGCTGTTAAATCAATGGTAATTTTTACTGTACTTTTCTTACCTTTTTCAAAAGTATATTTCATATCAATCTCCTAATAGTTGAATTACTAAAGTATTTTATCACAATGCAAAACAAAAGGCAAGGTTTTTTAGCCGATTTAATTGCATTTTTAACACATTTATATATTAAAAATATATATTTTTTGATTTTTTAATCATTTTTAGTAGTTATTTGTCTTGCAAGCACTCTTTATGGCTATCTGGCTCTACCATAATAGACTCATAATTATCATATTTTACAAAACCCGGTTTAGCACCCTTTGGTTTTTTAACATTTTTCTTTTGAGTATAAACAATTTCGGTTTTTCCACCATCTCTACCCTTAGAGTAATATGCACATATTTCACAACTAATTTTAATTACGTCTTTTGGTGCTTCTTGTCCATTTTGCTCTAAAATTGCGTGTGATGAGTGGTAATCTTTTGCATGAATCCAAAGGTCGTTTGACCTTGCAGAAGAAGTTAACTTGTCATTTTCAATATTGTTTCTGCCAACCTTTAACAAAAAGCCTTTTACTTTGTAACTTCTATATGGTTTTTGCTCCACTTGTCTGCCCTTAGTTTGATTTTGTTCTTTTATTAAACCACTTATAGTAAGTTCTTTTTCTATTATTTTAAGTTCATCAATATCTTCCGAAAGTCCAATTTCATCTAGCACGCTATTATAATAACTTAACTCGCTTTCAGCCATTTCTTTTTGAATAGCAACGGCGCTTAATGTTCGTTTTTGCTTGTTGTATTTCTTATAATAATTTTCAGCATTTTTTGATGGAGATAAAAATTCGTTTAGTTCAATTTCCATCTCGCTTCCATCGTAATAATTTTGCAAAACGCATTTCTTTTGCCCTTGTTTTAACTGATAAATGTTTGCAAAAATTAACTCGCCTTTAATTCTATTTTCTTCGGCTGAAAGGGCATCTTTTTCTTTTGCTTTTATTGCTGTTAAACGCTTTTTAACCTTCTTAATTGCACTATTTAAAATTGCAACAAGCCTATCTCTTTTTGCCTTAAAGTTTTTGATTTTTTCTTTATTTTCAAAGTAAAATTCTTCAGCAAGATATAACTTTTCAAACCTTATAAATTCGCCTTTTACATTTGCATATGGATATACAAAAACATCAGCAATTTGCTCGTTATTTATAAGTACACAAGGTGAAAAACTACTATTATACAAGAACTCATTTAAGTGGTCAAAAAATTCCTGTCCATTTACTTCAACATGACCTTTATCGACAAAAGTTTTTACAATTTCTTTTGCTGTAATATCGGCTATACCTTGCACATTTGCTGTTATTATACTATTTAATGTTTCTATGCTTTGTTTATCAAAAATTTCAATCAAACTTTGGTCTGCTGGAAGTTTTTTGTTGCCAACCGGTGGAAACACATAGGGCTTTGAAACGATTAGTGGGCGCACGCCATCATCGAACATATTGATACCACGGTTCCCCCCTAAAACCTTGCCGTCTTCGGTTAAAATTATGTTACTATATCTGCCCATAAGTTCAACGTATAGCGTCTTTTTTATATTATCAAAAAACTCCCCCGAAAGCCTAAAATCAATCTTGACAATTCTATCAAAACCAACTAGTTCAACGCTTTCTACGCTAGCCGAAAGCAAATGCTTTCGCATAAGCATGCAAAAATTTGGCGCTGTTAAAGGGCTTTGCTCTTCTTTTTCTACAATGCCAATTCTTGGGTTTGAAGGGTTTACATTAAGTAGCAATTTCTCGGTGCGTTTACCTGTATAAACGGTTAGGTATAACACATCGTTAGATGGCTGAGTAATGCGATTTACCTTTCCACCTTTAAGTATTAAGTTTAGTTCTTTGCATAAATATCGCAAAGTGTAAGCATCTTGTGGCATTATTCTCCTTTTATGCTAAAACTCTTATTGTCTAAATAATATAAAGGACTATTTTTATCAAAATGAAGGGTTAATTTTGTTGCGATTAAGTGTTGCGATTTTGCATTATACTTTTTGTTCATTTCAAAGTCGCCATACTTGCCGTCACCTAAAATCGGATTGCCTATATGGGCAAGGTGTGCCCTTATTTGATGGGTTTTTCCCGTATATAATGTGACCGAGACTATAGAAAGGTCTTCCTTTTGCTCAATCACTTTATATCCTGTTTTTATCATAACACTGCCCTTAACTTTGCTGTTATAAATCTTAACCAAAGCATTTTCTTCATCTTTTGTAAGATAGGCTGTTAGCGTGTCTTGCTCTTTTGGCATCTTACCAACAACTGTGGCTGTATATTCTTTGTCAAAGGTTCTATCCTTAAAGCCTTTAAGAAGTTCTTTTTCGGCAAGGCTAGAAAGCGAAAATATCATAATTCCACTAGTGTTTCTATCTAGTCTATGAATAAAACTAGCATTTTCATACTCACCACTAATTTCTTCAAAGACACTTTCGGAAGCAAAACCACTTTGCTTATTTACAACAAGCACATTTTGGTCTTGATATATTACATCGTACATCTTTGTGATTTTTGCATCATAAAAAATGTCCACCTTGTCTCCCACAGATAGATTTATGTCTTGACTTATGCGTTTGCCATTAACTTTAACATCTTTTTTTCTAAGTGCTTTCATTAAATTTGCAAATGTTAAATCACTTATGTGATATAAGGCAAGTTTACTTAACTTGCGATTTTTGTCTGCAATAAAACTTTTTAACATTTATATTATAAATAAGGTATATTAAAAATAAGGGACTTCGAAAAAAATCAAAGTCCCTTGTTATAATTCAATTAGTCGTTATCGGTTTGTTCCTTTGGTTTAATGCAAAGTAAAACGATAATGCCGATAAGTGATAATGTGCCGATAGATAAGAATACAACCGACCATATATTATTTTCTAACCATTTAGATGGAACTTCTACAATGTTAGGTTCGCTTGCTACCTTAATGATAGTGCTGTTTGTTGCATTTCTTTCTGATACAGAAGACGTTGCTGTACACTCGATTTTATATGCACCAATTCTTGTTGGAACAAACTTAAGTTCGCCATCAAAGTTAACCTTTTTAGCTTCGTCATAACTAAAGCCGTTTGATACATAATCTTCTTTTGAAATTGTTGATGCTTGTGGAATTTCTATCCAATTTTCATCATCGATATCTGCATTTATGTTTTTGTTATAGAAAAGTTTATATGTTTTTCTGCAACCTTCAGCATCGATTATGAACTTAGATGCTTTATATTCAACACCCTTATAGCCATTGCCTTGTTTTTCAGGTGCTTTTACAATTATGTCAGCATTGTCATCAATTTCAAACCTGAATATAAAATTGCCTACATAGTTATTAACAGTGCTATCTTCACCATAAACACCATTGGTTACAACATTGTCTTTTTCAGTGATAAAATCTTCATCTTTCATTGTGTTGTCAGCATCATCGCCAAAAACAACATAGAACATGTATTCGCCAAGTTGATTCAAGTTAAATGACATATATTGAGCAGTTATAGTTTCAATTTGATTTCTATAATGCACTTCCTTACTTAAATCTTCATAAGGATAGAAATTGTCAAACACTAAGTCCTTCATTGATGGCACGTTAAGTTCTGTGCCAAGCCCTGCAGATGTTTTTTCGCCTTGAGAATTTGTGTCTGTATATTCGCTTTCTAAAGCGTTTAGGAAACTTGCATACGCAACTTCATCATATACATATTTTGGTGCTATGTCATCAACAAAGTTTGCATCAACAAGGTGGTTTGTTACTTTAACTTCGGCAACAGCAAACTCTTCAAAAAGCACAACTTCGCCATCTACTTTTGCGCCCACACCAAACTTAACGTTTGTTCCTTTGTTAAAACGAATTGTATCTGGTATAGATGTAGAATCTTCTAATACTACATTATATTGTCCGTTAGGGTTAACCAAGAATAATGTCGTCGCATCGCCCATTAGTGAACAAGCTTTGTAACTCATTGAATATAGTTCGCCTGCAAGTTTAATTGATGTATAGCCACCATTATCTTGCCTTAAATAAAATGCTTCACTTAAATATGCTCTCTTCTTCTTTGCTGGTGTAAGTTTTGTCTCGCCATCTGCAAGTATTAACGATTGTTTATAGTCGCCGTTTGCATCGCTTCTCATTTGGTCAACATATTCGAGAATAAATTCCCCAACAGTGCTGTCACCATCAACTAATGTATCAAGACCAATTGTTATTTTGCTTGAAACAGCCCTGTTATCAATGTTTTTAACTTTGTAAAAAATCTTTTCATCAGCATTATATTTTGCTGATATATCATTACCAACAACTGTAAGGTAAGCATTTTCAATAGCAAAGTCGATTACAGCATAGCCGTTTTCAACTTGAATATCGTTCATTGCTTGACCGTTTAACGAAACGCTTGCAAGAGTTGTTGAACCATCTTTGTATTGAAGTTTTAATTTGTTTACAATGGTCTTTTCAAAAGTAGTGCCTTCGTTTGAATATTTAGACCACTCTTTTGGGTTGCCGTTTACATAAAATGATGATAAACTGATGTCGATTGAAGTAACAAAACCTTCTGGAAGTTTCATTTTCATAGACATGTCGTTTACGATTAAATTATTCTTAAAATTAAATTCAACATTGTCTTTGGCTTCTACTTTAAGGCCTTCTTGTTCAAATGTTGCTGTAGCGCCATTTAAAGTAAAATAAGATGAAGCCGAAACTTTTGAATCGGCATAAACACTTGGTGATTTCATCATCCCCAAAGCAAGCATTGTTGACATTATAAATGCAACGATTAAAAAAACAATTTTATAGGATTTAGCCACTTTCATATAAGCCTAAAACTCCTTATACTTATAGTTTATAATAATACTTAATATATTTTACACGAAAAAGCCTTTCTTGTCAATTTACTTTTTGCACTTTTTTTAAATATTATTATATTTATTTATATTTTCTATATTTTTCAACTTTTATAACACCAAAATATACAATTTTGAATAATATGTATTAAATTAACATTTTTCGGTTTTACAAATGATTTATTTTTTGGTTTTAACGGCACTAACTGTAAGCATTGATTCTTTTGTTTGTGGGTTTTCACTTTCATTTATTTCTAGAAAGAAATTGCCCATAATTTTAACCATTGCTTTAACAGTTTTTCTTATGTGTTTAATTACTAATTATGCGCCCGTTTTCTTTAGTCAATATCTAACCGAAAACACCACTATAATAGGTGGAATTATTCTTGTTTTAATTGGCACATATAATTTTGTTAAAAGTTTTTCAAAAACTACCAAACCAAAAACGACAAATAGCCGTGGTCAAATATTACTTACAGGCATTGCTGTTGGTATGGACGGGGCGCTTGCTAATTTATCACTTTCTTTAATGAAAATAAATGAGTTTTACGTTCCTATCTTAATTGCCTTTATGCACGCAATTATGATATGGCTTGGAATACTTTTATCCCAAACGAAACTCGCCAAAAAATTTGCAAAAATCGAGTTTTTCCCACCACTAATTTTAATCTTTTTAGGTATGGAAAAGTTACTCGGTTTATTTATATAAAAAGCGATGGATTTTTCCATCGCTTTTGTTTGATTTTTAATATTTTTATTAAATGCTTGGCTTGATAATTGTTACTGCTCGGTCTGTGTTGAATTTATTCCAAGGATTTAAATCTTTTGGTGGTTGAACCCTAAACACCATCCTTTCTTTGCTTACAGGGTGTGTAAACGATAGGTAATATGCCCATAATGCAAGATTTCCTTTCTTTGCCTTTTCTCCACCATATCTCATATCGCCATATATAGGCGTGCCTATAGCATTCATTTGAACACGAATTTGGTGACTTCTGCCTGTATGAAGCCTTACATCTACAAGCGAAAGCGCATCGTCTTTTTCTAATAAATTATATTCAAGTTCAGCAAACTTTGCACCTGCAACAGTTGGTGGACATACATACACCATATTATTTATTGCGTTCTTTTTCATATAATGCGTTAGCGTTGCCTTTTCTTCTTTTGGCACACCACAAAGAACGGCATAATATCTCTTTTCAAAGTCACCATCTTTAAGTTGCTCTGATAGTCTTGATGCAGCCTTAGAACTCTTTGCAAACACCATAATGCCACCTGTTGGCCTATCGAGTCTATGCACTAAGCCTAAATATACATTACCCGGTTTATTATACTTTTCCTTGATATACTCTTTTAACATCGTTAGCATATCCTTATCTTTGCTCTCATCTTCGCAAGATGGAACATTTTGAGGCTTTAATGCAACAATTATATGATTATCTTCGTGTAAAATTATAAGTTCTTCCATAGTTTTTCCTACTATTTTTAGTTTACTTTTTATATAAATGCTATTTTTGGTTTATCCAAATACCACTATTTCCACAAGGAAGTATTACCCCTTCTTCTCTTGTTGGAAGTCCTACTTCATAGGCTTCTACCTTGCCACCACGCTCGTTTGCGATTGTGAGCGAAAGTATGTTTTTTAATACTTGTGGTTGAAGTCCCGTTGTGTAACTATTTATAAGCACGAAAAGTGGGTTATCACTTAACACGCCCGTGCAAAGTTTAACAAAGCCGTATAGTTCGTTTTCTAGTTTCCACATTTCGCCATTAGGGCCTCTGCCATAACTTGGTGGGTCCATAATGATAGCATCGTATTTTCTGCCACGGCGAATTTCTCTTTCTACAAACTTTTTGCAGTCATCGATAATGTATCTAACCTTGCCTTCTTCTAACTTAGAAAGCCTTACATTTTCACCAGCACGCTCAACCATTCCCTTTGCAGCGTCTACATGGCAAACTTTAGCGCCTGCCTTTGCACAAGCAACGGTTGCACCACCTGTGTATGCAAATAGGTTTAGAACATTTATTTCTCTATTTTCTTTTTTGATTAAATCGGTCATTAAGTCCCAATTAACAGCTTGCTCAGGAAAAAGCCCTGTATGCTTAAATCCCATAGGTTTAACTAAAAATTTTAGGTCTTTATATTTAACCGTCCATTGCTCAGGCATTTTGCCCTTAAATTGCCATTTGCCACCACCCGTTTCACTGCGCACATACTTGGCAACTAAGCCTTTATACGATTGCATGTCGATGGTGCTATCCCAAATAACTTGTGGGTCTGGTCTAAGTAGAACTATGCCTGCCCAATCTTCTAGTTTATATCCATTTCCTGTGGCTATAACCGAATAATCTTTCCAGTTAGCAACTTTCATTATTTATTAACCTTATTGATAATAACCGTGCACTCTACACCGTTAATATCAAGTTGCTTTTTAAATCCTTCAGCATCGCCTTCGATAATTGCATCGGCAAGAACAACTGCTTTAAGGTCTGCGCCATTTATTGCATTTACAATGCTTTCATCGCTTGCAATAAAGTTTACGGTAATTCTATCAACAACTTCAAAGCCTGCTTCTTTTCTCATCGATTGAATTTTAGAAATCAATTCTCTTTCAACGCCTTCTGCTCTTAATTCATCAGTTACAACAGTATCCATAACAACTGTGATACCATTGTCACTTGCTGCGATAAAGCCTTGCGCACTTTCGGTTGAAATTAAAAGATCATCGATAGCGAACTCGAAATGGTCACCTTCAAAGTCAACGGCATATACCTCGCCCTTTTTAACGATTGAAACAACTTCGTTAGCATTACATGTGTCAAAGAACTTTCTAACCTTGCCAAGTTTTGCACCATACTTAGGACCTAATGTCTTGAGTTGTGGTTTAATTTTGTAGTTAACAAACTTTGTAGCATCTACAAGATGTTCAACTTCTTTAATATTAAGTTCATCTTTTGCAATTTCAAGTAAGCCTTCAGAAAGGTCTGTTCTTCTTTCAGAACATACGAAAATTTTTCTGAGTGGTTGTCTATTTTTGATATTTGCAGTATTTCTACATGCTCTACCTAAAACAACGATATCTAAAACGTTTTGCATGCCGTCTTCTAAGTTTTTATCAATAGCGCTTTCATCAACTTGTGGAAAAGCACATAAGTGAACTGACTTAGGAGCGTCCTCAAAGAAGTTTGGAACTAAGTTTTGGTAAATACTTTCAGCCATAAATGGTGTAAATGGTGCTGAAAGTTTTGCCATTGTTACAAGAACTGTATAAAGTGTTGTGTATGCAGCGATTTTATCATCGTTCATATCAGCGCCCCAATATCTTTCTCTGCCACGGCGAACATACCAATTTGATAGGTCATCTGTAAAACTTTGAAGTGCCCTTGCACTATCAAAAATGTTATATGAACTTAAACCTTGGTCAACAGTCTTAATAAGTGTGTTAAGTTTTGAAAGCACCCACTTATCCATAAGAGTGAGTTTGCAATCTTTAAGCGAATAATCTTTTGGATTATATTTATCGATATCAGCATAAAGAACAAAGAAGGCATAAGTGTTCCAAAGCGTTCCCATGAACTTTCTTTGTGCTTCTGAAACGGCTTCTTCATAGAATCTTGATGGAAGCCATGGTGCTGAACCTGTGTAGAAATACCATCTAATAGCATCTGCGCCTTGCTTATCTAAGATTGTCCAAGGGTCAACGACATTGCCCTTGTGCTTACTCATTTTTATGCCGTTTTTATCGTTTACGTGACCTAAAACGATACAATTCTTAAATGGTGCTTTTTCAAAGAGTAATGTTGAAATAGCAAGAAGCGTATAGAACCAACCACGAGTTTGGTCAATTGCTTCACTAATGAAGTCTGCTGGGAAATGTGATTCGAAGAGTTCTTTATTTTCAAATGGATAGTGATATTGAGCAAATGGCATTGAGCCAGAGTCAAACCAGCAGTCTATAACTTCTTTTTCTCTAACGAAAGTACCACCACATTCGCATGCGAATTCGCAACCATCGATATATGGACGGTGAAGTTCGATATCCCCACTGATACCACATAGGTCTTTTAATTCCTTTTTGCTACCGATAACGTGGATTTTGCCACACTTGTTACATACCCATACAGGAAGTGGTGTACCCCAATAACGTTCTCTTGATAATCCCCAATCAATAACGTTTTCAAGAAAGTTACCCATTCTGCCGTTCTTGATTGTTTCTGGCATCCAATTGATTGAATTGTTTGCTTCGATAAGTTTATCTTTAACTGCTGTCATTTTGATGAACCAACTTGACCTTGCATAGTATAGAAGTGGCGTGTCACAACGCCAACAGAAAGGATAACTATGTTCAAATGGAAGTTCCTTAAAGAGCAAACCATCTTCTTTGAGCATTTTTATAATAATCTTATCTGCATCTTTAACAAACTTGCCTGCTAAAATACCTGTTGATTCTAGCATATTGCCCCTATCGTCAACAAGTTTAACAAATGGAAGGTTATATTTTCTTCCAACGTTTGCGTCATCTTCACCAAATGCAGGTGCAATGTGAACGATACCACTACCATCAGTGAGTGTTACATAACCATCGCAAACTACATAATATGCCTTTTCCTTAAATGTGCCTTTAGCATAATCAAAGAGTGGAATATATTCTGCATATTCATATTCGATACCCTTTTTGATGCTAACAGTTTGATAGTTTTCAAAAAGTGATGGAACGAGTGCGTTTGCTAGAATATAAGTTGAGCCATCTTCAGCGATAATTTCAGCATAGTCTTCTTTTGGATTCATACAGAGCGCAACGTTTGATGGAAGTGTCCAAGGTGTTGTTGTCCAAGCAAGGAAATATGCGTTTTCTCTATCCTTAATCTTAAAACGAACAAATACAGACACATCTTTAACGTCTTTATAGCCTTGTGCTACTTCGTGTGAAGAAAGTGCTGTTCCACAACGTGGGCAATATGGAACGATTTTGTGGCCTTTATATAAAAGTCCTTTTTCGGCGATTGTCTTAATAGCCCACCATACCGATTCGATATAGTTATCATCGTAAGTAACATAAGGGTTTTCCATATCAGCCCAATAGCCAACACGGTCACTCATTTTTTCCCATTCGCCCTTATATTTCCAAACGCTTTCTTTACATTTTTTAATAAATGGTTCGATACCATATTTTTCTATTTCTTGTTTGCCGTCAATACCTAAAAGTTTTTCAACTTCAAGTTCAACAGGAAGACCATGAGTGTCCCAACCTGCCTTTCTTAAGCAGTGTTCACCCTTCATAACATGGTAGCGTGGAATAATATCTTTAATTACACGAGTTAAAATATGACCAATGTGTGGCTTACCATTTGCTGTTGGTGGACCATCGTAAAAGGTAAACTCTTTGCTACCTTCGTTTTCGGCAATATTTTGCTCAAAAATTTTATTTTCTTTCCAAAACTTTAAAACTTCTTTTTCCCTGTCTAAAAAATTAAGGGTTGTGTCAACTTTTTTATACATACAAGTCTCCGTAAAAGTATTATAAATATTTAAAATATATCTTTCTAATTATAACTACAAAAGAGCATTTTGTAAAGCCTTTATTCTACATTTTCGCACATTTTCTTAATAAAAATGAAAAAGCAACCCATTTTTTTGAGTTGCTTTTTGTTTTTGTGTTATTTTTTAATTAACCTTTGTAGTTAACTATGCTAGCAAAATCTTCTGCCTTTAATGCTGCACCACCGATAAGACCACCATCGATATGGCGCATTGCCATGAGTTCTTTTGCATTTGATGGTTTCATGCTTCCACCATATTGAATACGAAGTGATTTTGCAACTTCACTGCCCCACGTCTTTTTAACAAGGCTTCTAATAAAACCGATTGTCTTATTTGCATCTTCAGCAGTCGCTGTTTTTCCTGTGCCAATAGCCCAAACAGGTTCATAAGCGATAACTATATTTGTAAAATCGCTAACATCCTTTAAGCCTTCTAAAATTTGCTTTTTCAAAACCTTCTTTGTCTTATTCTTTTCTCTTTCTTCAAGTGTTTCGCCAACGCAAACGATAGGTTTAAGGTCGTTTTTCAATGCTTGTTGTAAGCGCATGTTTACTGTAGCATCTGTTTCGCCAAAGTATTGTCTTCTTTCGCTGTGACCGATTATAACATATTCAACACCAATTTCTTTAAGCATTGCTGCTGAAATTTCACCTGTGAATGCACCACTGTCTGCCCATGCAACATTTTCTGCACCAAGTTTTATTTTAGAACCTTTAATCGCTTCTTTTGCTACCCATAAATCTGTGTATGGAACGCATATTACAACTTCAGGTTTAGATTTAGCAACAAATGGTTTAAGTTCGTTAATTAAAGCCACTGCTTCGGCAGCAGTTTTATTCATCTTCCAGTTTCCTGCAATAATAGGTTTTCTCATGTTAGTCTTTTCCTTTTTAGTAATTTTGTTTTTTATTTATTTGTCATTAAGACATTCAATACCTGGCAATTTCTTTCCTTCAAAGAGTTCGAGTGATGCACCACCACCTGTTGAAATGTGTGTCATCTTATCTGCAAAACCAAGTGTTGTTACAGCGGCAGCAGAATCGCCACCACCGATGATTGTTGTGCCATCTGCTTCAGCAAGTGCTTTTGCTACAGCGATTGTGCCCTTAGCAAAAATTGGGTTTTCGAACACGCCCATAGGTCCGTTCCAAATAACTGTTTTTGCAGACTTAACAGCATCAGCATAAAGTTTAGCAGTTTTGTCACCGATATCAAGACCCATAATGTCTGCTGGGATTTTGTCAATATCACGAACAACAGTTTCAACTTCAGCATCGATAGGATTTGGGAAATCTTTTGTTGTTCTTGCATCAACAGGAAGAAGTAAACTCTTGCCTAAATCTTTTGCTTTTTGCATCATATCTTTGCAGTAATCAATTTGTTCATCATCAACGAGTGATGTTCCAACTTCATAGCCTTTAGCCTTTAAGAAAGTATAAGCCATACCACCACCGATAACGAGTGTATCGCACTTTTCTAATAAGTTAGAAATAACTTTTAATTTATCAGCAACTTTTGCACCACCCAAGATTGCCACAAATGGTCTAACTGGGTTTTCAAGTGCGTTTGCCATAACTGCAAGTTCCTTTTCAATTAAGAAACCACAAACGGCTGTATCCACAAAGCCATATTCAGCAATAGCAGCAGTTGTTGCGTGTGAACGGTGTGCTGTGCCGAAAGCATCGTTTACATAAATATCGCAATATGAAGCGAGTTTTTTGCAAAGCGCCTCATCTCTCTTTTCTTCGCCTTGTTCAAAACGAGTATTTTCTAAAAGTACAACTTCGCCGTCTTTAATGTTTGCAACTGCTTTATCTGCACTTTCGCCAACAACGTCTTCAGCAAAAACAACCTTTTGACCGAGTTTTTCTGAAAGTTTTTCAGCAACAGGACGAAGAGTGAATTTTTCCTTGTCCTTTAGCGCTTTCTTTAAATATTCTGCCTTTGCGCTTTCTCTTTCATTTTCAGGTAATGCTTCTACTGCTTTCTTTTCCTTTTTAGTTAAAGAAAAACCTGGTGTAAAAATGTTGTGTGGTTTGCCCATGTGTGAACAAAGAATAACTTTTGCACCTTGTTCAATTAAATATTTAATTGTTGGAAGTGCACCGTTAATTCTTGTTTCATCGGTAATCACGCCGTCTTTCATAGGAACGTTAAAGTCCACTCTTACAAGACACTTTTTGCCTTTGACATTTACATCTTTAATTGACTTTTTATTCATCTTTATTCTCCTAATAGTTTTTAACTTATAGTTAATTATGCCATTTTTGGCCATTTTTATTATATAAAAGAAATCCACTGTTTGTCAAACGTTTAACAGTGGATTTTCGTTCTATAAAGCAATATAAACAAAGTTTTTTTTGTTATTATAATGCTATTTCTTGTTTTTGCGCCTTTTCTTTGTAAACCTTAATACTCTTTGCAACGTTGTTGATGTGGTCTGCAACCCTTTCTAAGTTAGAAATTGTTTGCAAGAATACAGAGCCTGCTTGCGCACTGCAACCACCTTTTTTAACCCTATTTATGTGGCGTTTTTCAAGTGTTTGACAATATGTATCGATATCTTCTTCAACGGCTTCTACATCAGGTAAAATTGAAATATCTCTTGTATCAAACGCCTTAAATGCTAGGTCGTATAAATTTAAAACTTTTTGCTTAAATTCGTTTAGTTCGCTAACAGCATCGCTTGATAGTTCAAGGTCTTCTTCTCTTAAACGATTAGCGTATTCCATAACGTTTTCTGCATAGTCGCCCACCCTTTCAATGTCTGAAACAACGTGGTAATACGAACCGACCTTTCTATCATCTTCATCGGTGAGTTCTTTGCCCATCAACTTTGTTAAATATGCAGTTAAATTTTTATTTAGTGCGTTGATTTTTATTTCTCTGTCGCTGATTGATTCTGTATTATCAACACTGCTATCGAGTAACATTTCTATAGATTCGTTAACATTTTGTTTTGCGAATTCGCCCATTCTAACAATTTCTTTTCTTATGTTACCAACGGCTACTGCTGGTGTTGACATCAAACGGTCGTCAATGTACATAAAGCCAAACCTTTCTTCACTATTTTGACTTTCTGGAACGATAAGGCATACGAGCCTTACTAAATATTTTGTAAACGGCATTAAAAATGCTGTTACGACAATGTTAAACAATGTGTGGAATATAGCAACTTGTGTTCCTATAACAGGACTCATGCTTGCGAAAAGATTTGTAACTTCTGTTTTCCATATCCAAATAGGTGCTAAGAAAATTAAACAACCTATAGTGTTAAATAATAAGTGTAGAACTGCCGTTCTTTTTGCGTTTGTGCAAGTTCCTGCCGATGATAATATCGCCGTGATACAAGTTCCTATATTTGAACCTAATGCTAGGAATAATGCGTTATCAAAAGTGAGAACTTTAATCGTTGCTAAAACAACCATTAAACTCGTAATAGTTGAAGAACTGTGTACGAGTGCCGTTAGCACGATACCGATTAAAATAAGTAAAAGTGGATTGTGGTCGCCTTGGAAGATTGTTTTAACCCAATCGTATGGCACATCTTTACTAACGAACATTATTTCTTTTGCATAAGAAGAAATAAATTCTAAGCCTACGAAAATTAAACCAAGTCCACCTAAAATACTACCGATATTAGCGACCTTTTCGTTTTTAACGAGCATAGACATAAGCACGCCGATACAGCCGAGCATTGCTGCGATTGCACCGATATCGATAGAGCCAACGCCTGAAAGCGAAACGATATGCGCTGTGACAGTTGTACCGATATTAGCACCCATAATAACATTTAGGGCTTGCGATAACGTTAAAATTCCAACGTTAACAAAACCTACAAGCATAACCGTGGTTGCCGTTGAACTTTGGATTATGCTTGTTACAGCAATACCAACGCCCACGCCTGCAAACCTGTTGGTGGTTATTTTGCCGAGCATCTTTTTCATTCCCCCACCGGCAACTTGCTCTAATGCACTGCCCATTATCTTCATACCGAACATCATAACTGCAACGCCACCGAACATAAAGAATATGTTCCAAATCATATTTATTTTTTCTCCTATTGTAATTTTCTATTTGTCCATAATAATTTTACTATAAAGGGACTTTTTGTGTCAAACAAATAAATATAATTAGCATAAAATTTTAAGTCGCTGAATTGAATTATTTTTTTCATTTACTCTGTTGTTCGCTTGACAATTTTATCTTTTTATGCTTATGGTTTTATTTTTTTGGAATTTCACCCTTTGTTTGTAAACCCAAATAATCTAGTTGCCTTAATGCTTCATAAACGCCAACACAAACTGAGTTTGATAGGTTAAGCGAGCGTGTTTCATTTAGCATTGGAAGTCTAACACACTCATCATAATGCTTTTCAAGAAGGCTTTCTGGCAAGCCCTTCGTTTCCTTTCCAAATACTAAAAAATCGCCGTCTTTATACTTTGCATCTGAGTGGATTTGTTTAGCCTTGGTTGAGAAAAACCAAAAGTTGTTTCCGTTATAGAACTTGTCCATAACTTCTTCAATGCTGTCATAATAACTGATATCTACTAAGTGCCAATAATCAAGTCCTGCCCTTTTTAGATACTTGTCCGAAACTTCAAAGCCGAGTGGCCTTACCATATGTAATTTACTGCCTGTAACGGCACAAGTCCTTGCAATATTACCTGCATTTTGTGGTATTTCTGGTTCAACTAAAACTATGTTTAATGCCATAATCTTCTCCTTTAATATCCCGAATTAAATTCCCTATAAAGCCCACGCCTTCTTGAACTAATAAGGTGATAATCTTTTTCAATGGTTATCTTTGTTTTTACTATTTCATTACTACTTGCAACAACTATTTTGCCACGAATATCGCTTACGCACGCATAGTTTTTTGCACATAGCGCCATAGGCACGCCGTTTGAAAACGCACCTGCCCTAAGCATAATCTGTGGCATATAGCCATCGAGTTTTTTAAACACACATATTATTATATCTGCATCGCAAAGCGTTAAAACCCTTGCCGATTCTGGAAAGAATAGGTCTTCTGCAACGATTAAACCTATTTTGCCAACGCTTGTGTCATACACCCTAAAATTGCCACCACTTACAAACTCGCTTTCATCAATCGAGTGTGCCATGTCAGAAACACCCAAAATTTTGCCCTTATCGGCAATTACTGCCGAGTGGCGAAATAGTCCATAAGTGTCGGTGTCGCAACCACAAATAATAACCGAAGATAATTGTTTAGATGCTAAGGCTAAGTCATGAAAATATTCGGTCTCGCCATCAAGTTCTTTTTTATAACTGACAAGCCCCAAACCATTAAATCCAAACACGATTATCTCACTGCCACTTATTTGTGATAAATTTTGCTCTACAACTTGGTTGAGAGAGCCGTTTGTTATAAAACTTAACTGCATATTTTTACCCCACTAAATAGACTATACATATTATTCTATTTTAGTGGAGATTTTTTTGTTAAATATTTTTATCTATAAGTTCGATAATCTGGTCAGTAGTTGTAGCACTATATATTTGATTTTTTAACTCTCTAACGCCGTCCATGCCCTTAAAGTAATATGCCAAAAACTTTCTAAACTCGTTTGTGGCTCTTCTATCATCATAATAGTTTTTCATAAGTGATATGTGCTTTAATATGTATTCTTTTAAGGTATTTTTTATAGGCGTATCGGTTAACTTGCAAACTAAAAATGGGTCTATTATTGCGCCACGAGCAAGCATTACACCATCAGCGCCCGTTCTATCCATCATTTTATCAGCATCATCAACCGAAAAAATGCCCCCGTTTGCAATTATAGGAATATTTACCGATTTTTTCGCTTCATAAACAGCGTCATAATTTGGTTCGCCAGAATAATAATCTTCCCTTACCCTTGCATGAATTGAAACTAGGCTTGCACCTGCATCTTCAGCCATAAGCGCAAACTCTTTTGCAATGTTATCCCCTTTATTTAAGCCTATCCTTGTTTTTACCGTTATAATCTTGCCACTTTTTTTGCACTCAGAGATTATTTCACTCGCTTTTTTTAGGTCGTTAAGAAGGGCACTGCCTTCGCCGTTTCTATATACTTTTGGCACAGGACAACCCATGTTTATATCGACAATCTTAAAATTAGATAAATATTCACTTTCGCAGGCACTACGCATATAGTATGGCTCGCTTCCAAAAAGTTGAACTGCAGTATTATCAATGTCATCACCACAATAAAGCAGTTCTTTTGAGCCTTGACTTTTATACATAAGTCCTTTAGCGCTTACGAGTTCGGTAAAGGTTAAGCCTACCCCACACTCCAACTGAAGTTTTCTATAAGGGTAGTCAGTGTAGCCTGCCATCGGTGCTAGAAAAACATTATTTTTGACATATAAATTGCCCACTTTTAGTTGTTTCGTTTTCATTTTGCCTTCCCTTTTTTGATATCAATATTAAGTTTATCAAACATACACTAAAATAGCAAGCAATTATAGCCATTGCCGAGCCATAAATATTTAATTTTTTATTGCTGAGTAAAATTAAGTTTAAAACAGTTTTTATAATTATACCTATCCCTAAAGTTTTAACAGGCATGTATAGTTTGCCACTGCCTATAAGCACGGCATTACTTGACTGAACTAATGATAATAAAAGCACACAAGGCGAGCATATGGTGAGTAGTTTTATGGCAATACCCTTTTGAACATTGGGCAAGTTATTAAAAAGTAAATTTATAGTAAAGGGTGCAAAGGCACTTAGGAAAATAGCACAAGGCAATGCCACAATAGTTGTTAAAACAATTATTTTTTTAGAGCGAGAATTTATTTCGCTTTGGGTTTTGCAACTAGATACTGAAGGCACAGCCACCGTTGAGATGCCATAGCACACCGAAACGGGCAAGTTTATTACCGTCATAACCACCCCAGACAATAAGCCATAAAGTGCCGTTGCACTACTAGTGTACCCCTTTAATATGTTGATAATAACAAAACTATCTATCACATGAGATAGTGGAAGCATAATGCCCACCAAAGTGATGGGTATTGTAGTTTTAATAATAGTTTTTGCGTCTTTTATAAATGTGCCTTTTTCTAAGGCTGTTTGGCTAGGTTTTCTTGCTGAAAAACCTTTATATTTTAGGTATAAATAGATAAGGGCAACGAGTTCCGAAATGGTTATCGCAAGGGTTGCCCCACCAACGCTGAGCGAAATGTTTGGCATAAATGCATTTATAAATATTAAACCAAAAACTAATTTTACGCCTTGCTCTATTATTTGGGAAATTGCAGTTGGGCGCATATCTAAATAGGCTTGAAAATACCCCCTAAAGCAAGATATTACCGAAACGAACATTATTGCTGGCGACAAAAATAAATATGCTGTTTTTGCACCTTCATTTCCTTGAAGCCTTGCTAAACTCGAAGAAAAAACAGCCATAAAAATCGATGCTAGAACGCCGAGCGATAGAAAAAGTTTTATACTACTAGAAAGTAGTCTTTTTGCCACGGCATCCTTATCTTCTTGCATTGCAATAATTCTAGATAATGCACTTGGAAGCCCTGCACCAGAAAAATCAAGAAGAAGTGCATAAATGGGAAAAACCATTTGGTATAGTCCAAGCCCTAAGCCACCAAGTTTATTGGTTAGTGGTATTCTATAAACAGCGCCTAAAAATTTGGCGATAAAAGTGCCTATTCCAAGCCACAGTGCCCCACTAAATAATGCATTTTTAATTCTCATATGTACAAATGACCACGAATCAATGTTCGTGGTCATTTTAACGGATAAGTCACTCAAATTGTTTAGATAAAAATGATGCTCCTAATTGAACAAGTTTTATATCTTCAGCCTTAAATCTTGATGATTTATCGCTGTCAAAAAGGATACACGCACCATAGCAATCGCCACTTGATATTATTGGAACGATTATTTGATTTTCTAATTCTAAATCAACCCCATCAATTATGGGGATTATAGTTCCACCATCAGTTCTTGACGAAAAAATGCTTTTTCTTTCTTTTAAGACTTTTTCTAAATTGTTAGTTATTGTTTTGCCGATAACTTCTTTCATCTTACCTTTTGAAAGGTATAAAACTGAATCATTGTCAGTTATTAGGCAAACTTTTTCTGTTATTTCTTCTATGCCATCTGCAACGATTTTTACAAAATCATTTATCGATGATATAGGCGAATATTTTTTTACTACTAGATTATCTTTATCAGTATAAATCTCTAATGGGTCTCCCTCTTTAATTCTAAGCGTTTTGCGAATTTCTTTTGGGATAACAACCCTTCCTAACTCGTCTATTCTTCTAACAATTCCCGTACCTTGCATATTGACCTCCGTCTAAAAGTATTGTGTGAAGATTTTTGTCTTTTATGCAAGATAACAAAAAATATTTTAAAATTAAAAAGCAGAGTTAAATTTCTCTGCCTTTTCTTATTTTTTTGTTTTTTATTTGTTAATTTGTTTTTTAATTTTGCCAAGCACTTGGCGTTGTTCTATTTTTCTTAAACCAATCGGTATCTTTTAGTTTTAGGCTGTTGTTAGAGCCGACATAGGCAATTCTATGTTCTACTTTTTGCCCATTTTCATCAGTGCTTTCACTGAGCGAGCGAATCATAATGTTGCCGTTTAGCACCATATAATCGCCATCGTTTACATACTTATCTTTTTCTTCACTATATAAAGTATTGATATAAACGGGAACGAACACTTTATCGGTATATTGTGAAATTCTATCTATATATGCTTGTGATGGAAAATAATTAGCGTGAATTTTGCCGTATTCTGCACTTCCTGCACAGCAACAAGCAACAGATATTTTAGGCTTTATAATACTTAATAAGCAATCGTTTGAAGATGTTGGCGAGCCGTGATGCCCTGCCTTAAATAATTCTACTTGTGGCAGGTTATTATACTGAACTAAATACTCTTCGCCTTTTTCTTCTAAGTCGCCTGTAAATAAAAAGTTTTTATCACCGTGCTTAAACAAAACGCAAACCGAATAATCGTTTTCATCAGAAGCCTTATGGTCATAATAATAGTTGTATAAAATTTCCATACTCATATCTTCTGCAAGGTTAAATATGCGCTTAGCTCCATTTGTGTTGTTATAGCAATCAAGTGCCGTATAGTGAGTTGCACCATTAGCAACTTCTTCATCTCGGCTTGAATAATATTTGCTAAGTAGCGATGGGTTGCCACTATCTGTTAACAAGTCCTTGTTTGAACGATTAAAATCGATTATAGTTTGGCACTCATAAATGTCAAAAATGCTTGGCTGAGTGCTTGACCTAACAAAACCATCAATATGGTCTTGGTCAGAGTGGGTTACAATTACATACTCCAAAACATCATCAGTCATATACCTATTTATATAACTTTGGATACTACTTACGCTTTTTGTTCTACTACCAGCATCAATTAGAATATCCGTATCGCCTGCCTTAATATAAACGCAGTCACCTGCTAAATGATTTCCAAGCATCATAAAGTGAAAAGACATTTCATCATCTTCTAAAACTAAAGGATACTCAGTTAGTACGTCGCCTTCTGTCGCGTTATCTTTTGGGATAACTACGCTATTTTTATCAACTATTTCTATGGTGGCAGTATTATCAGTAAACCACTTGTTACAAGAACATATATAATATTCGATATTACCATTTGTTGTAGATGTTTGTGGCTTTGCATTTACCTTTGTTAAATGTAATGTGTGAATATGTCCTAAAGGCGAAACTAATACATAACCACACACCGTGCAAACTTGAGCTGTTGTTTCGGTTGCTGGTGCACCCGCGATATGTGCCGTTATGTCTTTTTTATCCCCACAATCACACTCATACCAATGGTGAGTATCATCATATTCAAGCATAATATATTCGTGCTCTTCTTTAGGCAACAAACTTTCTAATATCTCACAGCCACTAAGTACGCTTAGTAGCATTATTAGGCTTAATAAAATGGATAATATCTTAAATCTTCGTGCTTTCATTATTTATAGTAAATGTTCTCTTAAAAATTCGTTTGGATTTGGTGAAAGATAACTTAGTGGTATATCAAACACAGTTAGACAACCCGTCTTGCCTTCTTTTTTTAGGCGAGCAACTGCCCTTGCATAAGCCGTTAACACACTTGCTGTAAACTCTGGGTTAGAATCGAGTTTAAGTGAAAATTCAACAAGGTGAGAATTTTCTTCTGTAGTTTTTCCCGAACGGAAAACGAAACCACCGTGAGAAAGTTTTTTTTGCATTTCTTTTACTTCTTCATCGGTTACAAAGTTAACGATAGTATCATAATCAGCAAAGTAGTTTGGCATATTTTTAATTTGGCTTTCTATTTCTTGCTTATCTTCGCCATCTTCTACTGCAACAAAGCACTCTCTAAGATGCTTTTCTCTTGTTGAAAGATTTGGGTTTAAGCCACTTCTAACGCTTTCTAACGCTTCATCTTTTGGAATTGTATATTGAATACCATTTTTAACGCCTTTAATTCTTCTAATAGCATCGCTATGACCTTGTGACACGCCCTTGCCCCAGAAAGTATAGTCTTTTCCATCAGGTAAAACTGCACCGAGTAGCATTCTCATTATAGAAAATAGACCTGGGTCCCAACCGATGCTTATTGCTGAAAGCGTGCCGTTTTCTTTTGCTACCCTATCAAGTTTAGCAAAGTATTCTGGAATTTTTGCGTGTGTGTCAAAAGAATCTACTGTGTTAAAGTCTTTAAGTAGTTCTGCCGTTGTGTTTGGAAGGTCTGTTGCACTGCCACCACATAGTAACAACACATCGATTTCTCCCTTAAAATTTCTTAAATCATGTATAGAGTAAACAGGAAAGTCCACTGCAAGTTTAAGTGATTCTGGCGCACGACGAGTAAATACGCCCACGCACTCCATATCCTTTGCCTTATCAACAGCAAGGCATACGCCCCTTCCTAAGTTTCCATAACCTACGATACCAACTTTAATCATTTTTATCACCTTTAGTTTTTTATTTTATTATATTTTACAATTTTATTTAGGTTTTTGTAAACTCATTTAGCAAAAGTATTTTTTATACGCCTTATTAAAATAATTTAACTATTTATTAAGTCATATTTTGCTAAAAAAATACAAATTTTATCCTTTAAATAATTATATAATGAAAATTAACTTTAGTCAATATTAAGGGAGAAAATATTTTGATGAAATTTAGTAAAAATCTTGATTTTATAACCGTTACTAAATATACCGTTTTAATGCTTTTGTTTTATGTTTTTAACAACCTAGAACTTGTTGTTTTGCCTTATTCTTCTGCAGTATTTGTTTGTGCACTGCTTTTTAATTTTTCTATTGTATTTACTCCCATTCTTTATCTAGGCTCTTTTGTTATTTGTGGCGAAATGGGACTATTAGCAAGTGCTGGCGTATTCGTACTGGTTATTTTACCTATAGTTTTGGTTTATAAATCCTTTAAGACTAAAACTTATTACGAATTCGTTGCATATACACTTATCGGTATGCTTGGCTTTATCTTTTTAGGGAACACCCAAACTCAAGTTCTTTTAGAAAAGCGTATTTTAACTGCAATTCTTACCACATTTTTGTCTTTTCTGTGCATTATTGTTGCGCACTCTATAATACAAAAAGGGTTTAGGTTTAAACTTGACTTTGAAGAAGTTTTTGCTATTGGTATTATGACTGCTATTTTAGGGCTTGGAATATGCAATACCTTTTCGCCATTTATTTATAAATCTATTTGCGTGTTTTTAATTTTAATATCCTGCTTTGTGTTTAGGCGTGGCTTAGGCAGTATTTTCGGAAGCGTTTTTTCTTTAGGTCTTGCCATTTATTACAACGATTTAAATTATATTTCTATATTTTTAGTATATGGTATTTTTAGCGAGTGCTTTATAGGCGTTTCAAGGTATTTATCTGCAATTGCAATAGTGCTTTGCGATTACCTTCTTCAAATTGCCTTTTCTATCTATGCAAGTTATACCTATTTACATTTTATAAGCGTTTTACTAGGAAGTGTGTGCTTTTGTGTTTTGCCAACGCAATTCTTAACTGCTTTTAAGGATAAACTTTATGCATTTAAAGAAAAACAACTTGTAAAACAATGTATAAATCACAATAGAAGTGTGCTTTCTAATAAACTTTTTGACCTTTCTAGTGTCTTTTCGGAAATTGCAAACTCTTTTAACCTGCTTAAAAAACAAGATATTAGCCAAGATGGTGCCAAAAAGATTATGCAAAAGGAAATTTTGGGCTCAGTGTGTCGTCAATGTATGAATTATGATAAATGTAAACCAAATGAAAGGAGTATAAATTCGGCACTTTCAGCAATGCTTGACATCGGCTTTGCTAAAGGTAAACTTTCGCTTATTGACCTTCCATCAGAACTAACTAAAACTTGTGTGCACCCTAATAATATTTTATACGGCTTAAACAAAATGCTTGCTGACTATCGGGCAAAACTAATAGAAAATGCTAATCTTGGCGTTGGCAGAGATTTAATCGCTTCGCAAGCGCTTGGCATTTCTGAAATACTGCGTTCGCTTGCCTTAGAGTCTGGTAGTTTATTAAAATTTAACAATAAACTTGAAAAACAATTAACTAACAATCTTTTTAAGGCTGGGTTCATTATAACCGAACTTCTCATCTATGGAGAAAGTGATAGGCTTAGTGTTAGCATGGTTATCGCTATGAAGGAATATTCATTTTTAGAACTGCAAACTGTGGTTAGCAAAACTTTAGGTGTTAAAATGGCTATCGATGATAAGACTTCTATCACCGAAGAAAAGGAATATATTACCTTAAGAAAAAGCGATGAATATGATGCCGTGTTTGGCATTGCAAAGGCCACAAAAGAGGGCTCAGCAAAAAGTGGCGACACCCACTCTATGACTAAAATTGCTTGCGATAAGTTTTTGGTTGCTCTTTCCGATGGTATGGGAAGTGGCAGTGATGCCGAAAATGTTTCTTCTACATCACTATCCTTAATAGAAAGTTTTTATAAATCTGGTTTAGATGACCATTTGATATTAGATACTGTAAACAAACTGCTTACTATTAACACAGAAGACTATTTTACTGCACTTGATATTTCTATTATCAATCTTAAAGATTGCACGGCAAGTTTTATTAAGTTTGGTTCGCCTTACGGCTTTATTATAAACGATAATGGTATTAAAATCGTTGAAGGGAACACTCTGCCACTAGGCATTATTGATGGCATTAAGCCATCTATTGCAACCACCGAACTTAATGACGGCGATATGGTTTTGCTTGTGACCGATGGAATTAGCGATGCCTTTGATAGTTCTGGTGAAATGATAGAATTTTTAAGAACGCTTCCTGCAAAAAACCCACAAACTCTTGCCGATAATATTTTAGAACATGCAATAAGTCTTAATGGTGGAAAAGCGAAAGACGACATGACTGCACTTGCCGTTAGGGTGTATAAAAAAATGGCAAGTTAAATATTTAAAAAAATAAAGCACTTACCCTTGTGATAAGTGCTTTTTTATTAAATTTATTCTGTGCTTTTACTTAAAATATTTTCATTATTTTTGATTCTTTTGCTTTATAGTCGCTGTATAGCGCTTGATAAGAAGATGGTTTTGCTTTATAGGTTAAATCCTTTTTAACAAGTTTTTCAGTTGCACTTTCAACGCTATTAAAAATACCTATCCCAACGCCAGCAAAAATTGCACTGCCAAGGCACGCCGTTTCGTTTTCTTTTAAAGTTACAATATCTTTAGCGAGAACCTTACTCTTAATATCGCACCATAGGCTACTTCTTGCACCACCACCCATAGAGCGAATTTCATCGATTGCTACACCTAAATATTCAACGTATTCTTTTATCATATATGCAACCGATTCCATTATTGAACGAGCAAAGTATGGGCGAGTGTGCTTTAGTTCTACCCCAAAGAACACCCCTTTTGCTTTTGAATTGTTCTCTGGCATAACCGTTCCACATAAGTGTGGAATAGTTATAAGTCCTTCGCATCCTTCAGGAACTTGTTCTGCCATTTGGTCAAGTTCTTTTAGTGAAATGTTTTCGCAAAAACTACCCTTAAACCACTCTAAAACTGCCCCAGCCGTTGGTGCCCACATTAAAAGACAATATAGTCCTTTTCTTACATAATATGGTGAAACTTTTAAGCCTTCAAAGTATGGTGGGAATTCTTTAGTAACAGCACATACGGCAAGTGCCGTGCCTGTTGTTTCGCTCATTAAACCTTCTTTAACAACACCTGCACCTGTGATTCCTGCAATTTGGTCAAGTGCACTTGTTGCTACTTTTATGCCTTTATATTCGCCTATAATAGTTCCACTTTCACAAAGAGTTGGAAGTTGTGATTTTGTTATGCCAACATATGACAAAATTTCTTCATCATATTCGCCTGTGTGAATATTCATAAGTAGAGAAGATGAATATAACGAACGTGATGCCGAGAATTTTCCTGTTAAACGATATAAAATATAGTCTTCTAAGAGCAAAAATTTATCTGCATTATCAAAAACTTCTTTTACATTTTGTTTAAGCCACATAATTTTTGGCGCTGGATATCCTGCTGGAACTTCGGTTTGACCTGTTATGTTATAAATCTTTTCTAAACCGAAATGGTTCTCCATTTCTCTTGCTTCTTTTTCTGCTCTATTGTCAAGCCAAATGATTGCGTTCATAAGTGGCTTGCCATTTTTATCTAGACAAATAAGTGTTTCGCCTTGAGTGTCAACAGCAAGGGCATCTACCTTAAACTTATCGGTAATTTTAGAAATTGTGCTTTCTAAAACATTGAAAAATTCATTTGCATCAAACTCAACAAATTCGCCCTTTGTTATAAGTTTATATTGTGCCGATTCGCTTGCTAAACGATTGCCATCTTCATCAAACAAACACGCCTTTAACGCCGTTGTTCCAAAATCAATGCCGAGTAAATTTTTTGACATTTTTTCTCCTTATTTTTCTAAGTCTTGTCCGTTGTTATCTTTTTTATATATTCTTCTAACCAAAAGGTCAATTACGATTGTTGCTAATAAAACCACAACCACCATAATTGCAATAGCCCAATAGGTTTCACCCCATGTGCCGTTATCTTTAATATACGCTATTATAAGTGGCCAAACGCTTGCAGAAATTGATGCAAATGCGTTTATAAGTGCCACAAAGGCAGCAACGTTTAAATAATCTTTCATCTTAAATCCAACAACGTTGTTTAAGATTACCCTTATGCCATTTGCAAGTATTAGATAAGCAACTATAAGTGCTAGGTATACCACCATGCTCTTATCGTAAAATATTATCAATAAAATTGGAAGTGGCAATATGATAAATAAATATTTTACTGCAACTTTTATAAAATCTTTTTGCTTTTCGCAAGAGTTTATAGTGATTAACGGACCAAGAATAATGATAATAGGTATGATTGTTGTTATATAACCTGATATATCTTTTGGCAAAGCGTAAACATCACTTAGAACCCTTGTAACAAAACTCATTACTCCATAATATAATCCGTTGAGTAAAAATGAAACTAAGAGTATTGCAGTGTAGAAAATAACCTTTCTTTTATTAGATGAAAGCGAGAAAATTGGCTTTTCTATCATTGCTACAGGCTCTAAATTATTAGAACTATTTTCTTTACTTTCAAGCATCATTTGCTTGATGTCGAGTTTTTTATTTATCCTACTATATCTTGCAATTAACCTTGTTTGATAAATTAAAACTATCGTGCAAACTAAAAGCATGCCACCCAATATAAAATAAGGAACACGCCACATATCTAAGCCAATAAAAAATGATGAAACGACAAAAGAAATAGCAGTTCCTATTGCATAACCCGATGCTAAAAGTTTATTTGCAGATGGCAACAACTTTCTTGGAACGTATTTTGTAACCAAATAGTTGCAAGTGCACCACATCCCTGCTTGAAAAACGCCAACTAATGCAAAAAGCACCCATATTCCCTTAATGCCAGAGACTAAGCCCATTGCAATTGAAACTATTGCAGAAATAGGCACGGTTACAAAGGCATATTTTATTATGTTAATTTTCTCCATAAAAATGAATAAAATTATCTGGACTAATCCATATGTAATAAAATATAAGGTGTTTGCAAGTTCAACTTGCATTTCATTTAGTTTCCAAATATCCCTGATATAATGAATTTCTGCTGCAAAAATTCCTTTTGCCGCAACGCTCAAAATATAAAACAAAGCACAGGTGAACATAAAGATTTTGCCCACTTTAAGTCTATTTGCTTCTATATTCTTTAAACTTACCCTTTCTCGCATAACACTAAATCAATTAAAAATCTAAATCTATACTTCCGTCTTCGTTATAAGTAACCGTTGTTTTTTCCATGTTAACAACATTTTTATGTTTTACATATTCTTCAACAGACTTAAATTGTGGAGTGTAATTTTTAATAGCATTTTTTGCTTTTTCAGCATTATTTTTAAGTAGTTCCCTAATCAAGCCTATTTCAAATGTTGCACAATCTACGCATGCAAGTTTTGGGTTTGTTACATAGAAATCTCCACCATGGAAAGTTCCTGTAACACCATAAACGTATGCGTGAACGGCTGGAACTAATGTGCTTATATCACCCATATCGGTTGAAGATGCAAAAAATCCTCTATGACTTAACGTTTCAGCACCAAATAATTCGCCAACAACATCTTCTACGCATTTAATCATATCTTTGTTATCGTGCATTGGTTCAGAGCCACTAATGTCTTCTATTGTTGCGTTTGCACCAAATGCTGCTGAAATTGACGCTATAACTCTGTTAATCTTTTTGTTTGCTTCTTTTAATGCCATAACGCTTGAGCCACGAACGTAACTTTCCATAATAACTTCATCAGGAACAGTGTTAACAGAACTGCCACCCTTTGTTGTTATAGAGTGGAAACGAATCCTATCATCTTCTTTAAATGTTTCTCTTAAAGAGTTGATTGCAGTGATTGCCATTGATGCTGCGTTAAGAGCATTGATACCTTCGTGTGGGTGTGCACCTGCGTGAGCAGCCTTACCCTTAAAGGTTGTTTTCTTTCTAATAACGCCGTTATGACCTTCAACAACGCCAAACTTATAGCCTTCTGGTTGGTCTATTGTTTGGTGAACCATAAACGCAAGGTCAACGTCTTCAAAGAAGCCCCTGCTTATAAATTCTGCCTTGCCTGATGCAAAGTTGATTATGCCCTTATTGATAAGTTCTTTTCTCTTAGAAATTTCAATGCCTTCTTCTGCTGGAACAAAGCAAAGTTTGATTTTACCACAAAGTCCATCTAAAAGTTCTTTGTTAGTTAATGCTTTTGCAACGCCTAAAAGTGCTGCGCATTGTGCGTGGTGGCCACAAGAGTGAACTGCGCCCGTTTCTTTGTCTGCTTCTGGGTGTGCTTCGAAAATAACTGAATCGAGTTCTGCGAGTGCAAGCACTGTTGGACCCGGTTTACCTGTGTCTATAACTGTGTAAAAACCCGTTATATTTTCTGCTTTTGTGAGTTTGTATCCCATTTCTTCAAAAGCATTTATTAAATATGCGTTTGTTTTATGTTCAAAAAAGCCTGTTTCTGGCATTCCCCATAAATCTCTTTCTGCTTTTAAAATATAGTCTGAATGTTTTTCAACAATTTTAGAGATATCCATTATTTTTTCTCCTTATATTTGTCAATTAAAAATCTAATTTAATTATGCCGTTTTCATTATAAGTAACGGTAGTTTTATTCATTATAACAGAATTTTTGTGTGCAACATATTCTTCCATAGATGCGAATTGTGGTTTATAATTTGCAATAACCTTCTTTGCTTTTTCTGCATTGTTAGAAAGCAAATTTCTAACCATACAAACTTGAACGGTTGCGTTATCAACACAACATCTTTTTGGGTCGATTATATAGTAATCTTTGCCGTGCGAAATTCCACTTGCGCCATATGCATAAGCGTGGATTGCTGGGAATAAAACGCTGACATCACCCATATCGGTTGATGATGATAAGAAGCCTTTACGTGATAATGCCTCATCGCCAAATAATTCACCAACAACTTCTTCCATACACTTATTAAGGTCTTTATTATCGTGCATTGGTTCTGAGCCTGGCACGTCTTCAATAGTAGCGTTTGCGCCGAATGCTGCAGCACAAGATGCAATAACTCTGTTTACCTTTTTGTTAGTTTCTTTTAGTGCGTTAACACTTGCGCCACGAATATAACTCTCTATTATAATTTCATCAGGAACGGCGTTTACCGAACTTCCACCCTTTGTGATTATTGAGTGAATACGGATTTTGTCTTCTTCTCTAAATGTTTCTCTTAAAGAGTTGATTGCCATATTTGCAGTTGTTGCTGCATTTAAAGCATTTATTCCCAAGTGTGGAGAACTGCCTGCATGTGCAGATTTTCCGTGGAAGGTTATTCTCTTTCTTATAACGCCGTTATGTCCTTCAATAATACCAAATCTAATTTTATCATCCTTCATTGGACTTGCGTGCACCATGAAAGCAAGGTCAACGTCGTTAAAATAACCCCTTCTTATAAATTCAGGCTTACCTGATAGATACTTTATAATGCCTTTCTTTACAAGTTCTTTTCTTCTGCTTTGTTCAATGCCTTCTTCTGC
>SVIO01000007.1 GCA_015069465.1 Clostridiales bacterium
CCATGAAAGCAAGGTCAACGTCGTTAAAATAACCCCTTCTTATAAATTCAGGCTTACCTGATAGATACTTTATAATGCCTTTCTTTACAAGTTCTTTTCTTCTGCTTTGTTCAATGCCTTCTTCTGCTGGAACAACGCAAAGTTTAATTCTGCCTGAAAGACCTTCTAAAACTTCTTTTTCTGTGAGCGCTGCAGCAATGCCGAGCATTGTTGCGCATTGTACGTGGTGACCACAACAATGCACTGCACCTGTTTCTTTATCACATTCTGGGTGTGTTGGGCAAATGAGCGCATCGAGTTCTGCTAAGATAAGAACTGTTGGTCCTTCCTTGCCTGTGTCAACAACTGTGTAAAAGCCTGTTATATCTTCTGCCTTTGTTAAGGTGTATCCCATTTTTTCAAAGGCTTTTATCATATAGTCGTTTGTCTTGTATTCAAAAAAGCCCGTTTCTGGAATTTTCCATAAATCTCTTTCTGCCTTTAAGATTAAGTCAGAATATTTTTCAACAATTTTTTGTATGTTTTTCATTTTTTCTTTTTTCCTTTATTATTTCTTCATTGTTAAAACGATTACATCGTTTTCAAGTTTAAGGTCTGTGCCATAAGGGCGAGATAACCTATCCATAATGTCAAAAATCTTCTTTGCTTCTTCACCTTTTGCAATAAATGGAAGTCCGTTTAGGTCGCCTTCTCTTGTAAAGCCCAAAGAGATTGGATACATCTTAAGTGAAACCATTGTGTCGCCATCATATTCAGCAATAGGAAGAATTGTTAAGAAACTACTTTCAAGTTTTTGAAGGCCGTATTTATTGCCTTGTGAACGAGCCATAAGTCCTTCCCAAGCAGTTGCTGTCTCATCACAACCCCATTTATTTAAGAAGTCGGCTGGGAACATCTTAACTCTCATACCTTGATAGATAAAGTCGCCGAGCGAATAGAAGATTGGTTTGCCTTTATAAATTTCTAAAGGACGAAGTTGGTGCGTTCCACCACCTAGAATACCTGCACAACCTGCATCGATACAGTCTTTTGCAAGTTCGATTAAGTGGTCTGGCACGTTTTCTTGTGAATCGCCTTTCATTGTGTGGCAGTGAACGAACAAGAATACGTAGTCACATTGTTCTTTTGCCTTTTTAATATCATTTATAATTCTTTCTTTATCTGCTTTTATGCATTGTGTTGTTGGTTTTGTTCCCTCAAGGCAGAAATTTAGAGTGCCCAAAACAAAAACCCCTTCTGGTGCTGGTTTTACATAACCCGTTTTAATATTCTTTTCACGAGTTGCATTTATATGAGTTTTTGCAGCAATTCTCTTTAAGTCTTCAATGTCTTTTTCATCAACTTGATAATATGTATTATAACCTGCATAGTTAACGCCCGGTCTACCCTTGATGTTTGGCGTTGGCTTACCTGCTTTTGATGCTTCTTGGAAAGCAGTGGTCACTGCAATGATGCCAACCTTTTTGCCGTTTATATTTAAGATTGCAGGTTTGCTTGCATCTTCTAGGTCATAACCTGTGCCTGAGTGCGCATAGCCCCTTTTTTCAAGTTCTTTTATAGTGTCAAGCATGCCGTGATAAGAGTAGTCCATAACGTGGTTGTTTGCCGTGCCATAATAGTTAAAACCGTATTTTTCTAAATACTTAAAGTCCTTTGGCTCAGTGTTTAGCCAAGTTCCACCAGAATATGCGTTACCATAGTCGCCAAACTCTGAAAGGTTTGTTTCTAAGTTTGTGATTCTAACGTCAACTTCTTTAATCACGTCAGAGATTTCTTTTAAATCCTTGTCATAAGACTCTGGAAAGTCTGCAACAAAAAGTGAATCGCCTGTAAATGTCATCGTTAAATTCTTTTTCATATTTTTCTCCTACATGCCTTTTGGCACCAATATTTTCGCATTTTATCATAACAACTATGGTTGTTATATAGATTATATAACAAAAAAATATTAAAATCAACATTTTTAACAGCCATTTATATTTAATTTTACATTTATTAAAAATGGAATTTTGCTTTTAAAAGAAAAAAGCCCTTAACCGACCTTGGCTAAGAGTTCATAAGACTTTTTATTTGTCTTTAAGTTTTGATTTTAGCGAGCGTTTAATTCTAAACATAATGCTACATCATAGTTTGCTACTTCTGCAACTTTTTTGAAACTTAAGAAAAACTTTTTCATTGTTTTACCTCCTTTTGCACAAAACCCATAACCTTTTTTTTCTTTTTTGTGCCATTTAATTTATCTATATTTTTCGCCCATATTATAGCCACCAAAAATTTTATTGTCAACTGTTTTATGCCACTTTTTTATAAATTTTTTAAATATTTTTTTAATGTTAAAAAAAACAACAAAATATGTTACAAATTAACAAAAAATTGCCACTTGAACAAAAAATCAAGTGGCAATATGTTATTTTGTTTCAGTTATTTTCTTATTGCGCCGTCGCCTGAAATATAATATTTTGTGGTTACCAAAGCAGATAGTCCCATTGGACCACGAGCGTGAAGTTTTTGTGTGCTAATTCCAATTTCTGCACCTAAGCCAAACACAAAACCATCAGTAAATCTTGTTGAAGCATTATGATAAACTGAAGATGCATCAATTTCGTTTAAGAATTTTTCTGCCCTTTCTTCGCATGATGTTATTATGCTTTCAGAGTGGCGAGTGTTATGCTCGTTAATATGCTCTATTGCTTCAGCAATGCTATCAACTGTTTTAACAGATATTATTGCACTGCCATACTCTAAGTAAAAGTCTTCTTCGGTTGCCTTAGTTAAGTATGGATAATCTTTAATAGTTTCATAAGCACGCTCATCTGCACGGATTTCAACTTGCTTTTCCTTTAAGGCTTTAGCAATCTTTGGCATTGCTTCATTTAACACTTTAGAGTGAATTACGAGTGACTCGCACGCATTACACACGCTATAGCGCTGAGTTTTTGCATTAAATATTATCTTTGATGCCATATCTAAGTCTGCAAATTCATCAACGTAAACATGGCAGTTGCCTGTGCCTGTTTCGATGATTGGAATAGTTGAATTTTCTAATGCTGAATTTATTAGCGATGCACTTCCCCTTGGAATTAAAAGGTCAACATACTTATTGAGTTTCATAAACTCGATAGTAGTTTGCCTTGAAGTGTCTTCTATAACAGAAATGCAGTTTTGGTCTATATCGCAACCTTTTAACGCTTCTTTAATAACCTTTACTATTGCTACATTTGATATTAGAGAGTCGCTTCCACCTTTTAATATAACGGCATTCGCCGTTTTAAAGCAGAGTGCAAAAGCATCGGCTGTTACGTTTGGTCTTGATTCGTAAATTATTCCCACAACGCCAAATGGCACGTTTTTCTTATTGACCAATATGCCTTGTTCTTGGTTTTTATATGAATAAACTATTTTTCCTAATGGATTTTCAAGTTCAGATACTTGTTCTAATCCTATAGCCATGCCTTCGATTACCTTTTCGCTTAAAAGAAGTCTATCTATAAAAGCATCGCTCATGCCCTTTTCCTTGGCATTTTTTATATCTATGCTATTTTGCTGAATTAAATACTCTTTATTATCCCTAAGTGCCTTTGCGCAAACTTTTAAGGCATTATTTCTTTGCTCTTCGGTTAGTTTTATTAACTCTAAAGATGCTTTTTTTGAACTTTTGCCAAGCCCTATTAAATCAAACATTTTTCTTTTTACCCCCAAATATCCTTTTGAGTTTGTTTATTACACTTTTTCTAAGAAAGAAAAATTTAACCCTAAACCTTCTTAATTTTTTTCTTTTATACAAATTTTCAACTTGTTTTTTGTATTTTTCATCGTTACAGTCAATATACTTTTTGCCACGATAAAAACCTATCATTTTTCCAAAAATCTGGTCTTCAGTAACCCTTTCTAAGGTAAACTGACTGTCCCCACACATCATATATCCGCTATCCAAAACTTCCAAAACCCTATGCAAAACAAAGGTGTTTTGCCCACGAACATAAAGTGCAACATCATATTTTTCCAGTCTTTCTTCCTTAGCCTTAACAACCACCGACTGACCTTTGTTTTTTAGCGTTGGCCACATGCTGTTACCACTAGGAACAAATGCTAATATTTTGTTTTCATTAAGTTTGGCCTTGTAGTCCAAACCTTGAGTGTTTTTTGTTTCCATAGCAATAATTATACAATAAAAGGCTTTCTCTTGTCAACGAAAGCCTTTATTTTTGAATAAAAATAATTTCACATGTTTTATTCTCTATACTTTTTCAATTTATAATTACACAACTCGCCTTGCGTGTAAATAATATGACCATCTAGTGCTTGATATAGGCTCTATAACAGCATAGTCGCTTGCCGTGTGCAAAATGTAGTTGTTGCCAAAATAAATGCCCACATGCCCAACCTTTTCTATGCCAACCTTATCTTTTCTCGATGCGTTTGTAAAAAACATTAAGTCTCCCCTTTTAAGGTCGCTTTTTTCCACAAGTTTGCCCTCAACCGATTGGGCTCTACTTGTGACATCAAGAAGAACGCCGTTTGTCTTATAGTATATATATTGAACAAAAGCAGAACAGTCAAACTCACCGTTTTTAAAGTTTTTATTTAATATGCCATTTCCCCAATGATAACGCTGACTTCCCCAAACATATGGATAGCCTAAAAGATTTGTGCCAAACTCAATGGCCTTTTCAATTTTTTGGCTTGATATATCAAACTTAACGAGCGAGCAATAGTCTTTATGTATATACCCCGTTTGTTCTTTATATAATGTTATGTAATAATTACCCAAACTGCCTTGATATGAAAGTAAATCGTTTTTTTCGATATTACCTATCACTCTATAATTTGAGCCAGCACCACTTCTAATTCTAAGGCTATTTGCGTTTGACATTATGTATGTCTTTTTCCTTTCTTCCCCGTCTTCTTCTGGCACAAGTGGAAGATTTTGTGAAGGTTTATCCGTTAAGTCGCTAGAATTATCATTTTTTATGCTAGCGCATCCACTAAACATAGCCACTATTAAACTAACTAATAAAATCAATATCTTTTTCATGGTTATATTATACTAAAGTATAATATATTTTTCAATAGGAGATATTTGGTAACACTATTATATAAAAAAACCTAGTCTTGCTTTTATAAAAAATTTTGCATTTAAAAAGGCAAAACGCCTAAAATTAGACGCTTTACCTAAGGAAAAAGTTTATTGAGAGTGTGGGTTATGTAAAAAATCCTTGTTTGGATTTTATGACTAAAGTTTAACACGCAATACTTAAAGAAATCTTGAAAAAATTTAATTTTCAAAAATTTTTAATATTTTTTTAAAATCAAGATACTTTCAAGTTTTAATTTGGTATAATGAACATATGAACATTTTATTAGTAGATGATGAACGTCAATTTGTTGAAGCAATTGCTGTTATTCTTAAACAGCACAAATATTCGGTTGACTGTGCTTTTGACGGCGAACAAGGTTTAGATTACATTAACTCTGGTATATATGACCTTATTATATTAGATGTTATGATGCCTAGAATCGATGGCTTTTCTTTGCTTAAAATTATTAGGCAAAAAAAGATTGACGTGCCTGTTTTAATGCTTTCGGCTAAAAGTGAAATTTCAGACAAGATTGAAGGCTTAAATTCTGGCGCTGATGATTACATAACTAAGCCTTTCCACACTGATGAACTTTTAGCAAGAATCAAGGCGCTTTTAAGAAGAAAAGAAAAATTTACAGGCGACATTTTGTCTTTTAACGACATTTCTTTAGATAGAGATTCTTTTGAACTTGTTAGGGGCGAAAAAAGAATTGCGCTTGGCAAAAAAGAATTCCAAATTTTAGAAATGCTTATGCTTAATAGTGGCAGGAGTATTGATAAAGAGAGATTTATAGAAAAGATTTGGGGTTTTGACACCGATGCCGAGTATAACACAGTTGAAGTGTATGTTTCTTTTCTTAGAAAAAAACTTTTGGCCGTTGGCGCTAAAACCGAAATCAAGTCTTTGCGTGGCATAGGCTATACTCTTGGAGAAAATAAATGATTAAAAAGGCACAAACAAGGTTTATTATTTTAACGCTTTCTTTGTTGCTTGTGGTGTTTGGCATTATTTTTGGGGCTTCTTATGTCTTAATGAGAGAAGTTCACGAGCGTGGCATTGAACACACCTTAAACGATATTGAAAGCCATTATCAAACAAATGATGAAATTAGTTCTCAGCACGCTTTTATCGCTAAAGTTATTTTTTCATCTCAAGAAAATGTTGTTCTTAATATAATCAAAAGCGATAATACAAGTTTGTTAGATTCTAATATTGATAACGTTATAAATTATGCCATGAAGAGTTCTTATAAAACAGGTTCTATCGGTAACATGTATTATAAAATTGTTGATAAAACTAATTTTTCACTTATTATCGCATCGGATTTTGGCGACGTTAATTATGCTTTTGATTCAAATATTACTAACACACTATTCATGCTTTCTTTAATCTATCTTGGTCTTTCGATAATAGTTGTGCTTGTTTCCTTTTCTATTTTTAGACCAATTAAAGACGTTTTTAACAAGCAAAAACAATTTATTTCAAATGCTAGTCACGAACTTAAAACTCCACTTGCAATAATTTCTGCAAATGCCGAAGTATTAAAATCACAAAATGGCAATAACTCGTTTATAGATAGCATAAACTCTCAGTCTGAGCGTATGGAACTGCTTATTTCAGACCTTTTGACCTTGGCTAAAATGGATGAAGAAAAAATGCCTTTATCAAGCGTTGTTTTTAATATATCCGAAGTTATTATAAACAACTCGTTAGCATTTGATTCTATCGCTTTTGAAAAAGGAAAAACACTTAACCTTTTTGTTCAACCTGACGTTCAGTATAAGGGCGATATAAAAAGCGTAAACAACATATTAAACATTTTGCTTGATAATGCTGTTAAACACGCTAAGAGTGGTGGCGAAATAAACGTTTATTTCAAAAAGGAAAACAGCAAACTTTCATTAACTATATATAATACGGGAAGCAACGTGCCTGAAAGTGATGTAAACAAGATTTTTGAAAGGTTTTATCGTGGAGATAGTTCTCGTTCTCGTGAGTCTGGTGGCAGTGGCTTAGGGCTTTCTATCGCAAAAAGCATTGCCGATAACAATAAGTGGAAAATTTCTGCTAAGTCAAAACTAAACGAATATATGGCAATTACTATTTTATTTTAATCAATAATTTCTTATATTAAAAAGCAGTCGAAAAGTATCGACTGCTTTTTTGTTTTTAGTTATTTTATTTGTTTTTACCAGTTTTGGTTTTTTTATAAGCGCAACCCGAACAAGATGAACAATTACATCCACAACCCGTCTTGCCTTTCTTTTTGTTTTTGATGGAACTTATAATTACATACGCGCCAAGCAAAACGCAACCTATTATAACCAAAATGTCAATTAAACTTAAATTCATTATTTTACTTTTGCCCTTTTATTGTGAATTTTTATACATATTGCCGACAAAATTGCAATTCCTATTACTATAAATGATGTCCACCACCATGAAAGCACTAAATATACTATCGTGCTTGTCATGTATGAAGTTAAAACCCAAAACAAAATTGTCCATTTTGCCGTGCCCTTTTTAAGTTCGCCCCTTGCCGTTGCAACCGATGCAAAGCATGGAATTGTTGTCATGTTAAACACGATAAACGATATCATTGCTGGCCATAATGAATATGCAGACACATTTATGTCACTAGCAATATATCTTATTATTTCAGCCACTTCAAAAGCGCCGTCTTCTGTTGCAATAAGCGTTGCACCAATGCACCCTGCAAGCGTTGCAAAGGTTGCTATAACGTTTTCTTTTGCTATTAAACCTGTAATCGCTGCAACCACGAATACCCAACCATAAGTGCCAAGTTGACTTCCAAAGCCGAGTGGTGTAAATATTGGTTGCATAAACTTGCCAATAGATGCCAAAATAGAACTATCGATTTCGCACATTTTCCAATCCCAACCAAAGTTAGATAAAAACCAAATTAGTATTGTTGAAAATAGAATTATTGTAAATGCTTTTTCGATATAGTGCTTTGCTTTATCCCACATATGTATCATTAAGTTCTTAAAACTTGGTGCATGATATGCTGGGAGTTCCATGATAAATGGTGCTATTTCACCCTTTTGAGTTGTTGAACGCATTAAGATTATAGAAATTACTGCAACTGCTAATCCCAAAACATACATAGAATATGTTATTATGTCAGCATTGCCAAAGCCACAAGCCGAAACGATTGCACCTGCAACTGCAACTAAGATTGGCACTTTTGCACCACAAGTGAAAAATGGAATAACCCTTAAGGTCATTATCTTTTCTCTATCATCAGCAAGCGTTCTAGTGTTTATCATGGCAGGTACAGAGCAACCAAAGCCCATTATCATAGGAATAAACGCTCTGCCACTTACACCAAATTTTCTAAAGAGTTTGTCGAGAATAAAGGCAACCCTTGCCATATATCCACTGTCTTCTAAAATGGAAATGAGAAGTAGCAAGAATACTATTTGTGGAATAAAACTGAGTATTCCACCAAGGCCTGCAAATATACCATCATTAAATAGTCCTATAACCCAACTTGATGCGCCTAAACTTTCTATAAGTCCACCTAAATATTCAAATAAGGTTGAAGTTAAAAGTTCCATTAGGTTAAAAAGTATAACGCCCGGTGAATATATCACACCATCATAAACGCAGGCGAGTAGCGATGTCCAAAAAGTGTCTGGCAAATTTAAACTTTCAATGGTTGGCAGATTAAATATGCTTCCAAGCCACAAAAAGTTTTCTGAAAAGGTTAAGTGGAATATACCAAAAAGTATTACTAAAAAGATAGGTATCCCCACCCACTTGTTTGTTAAAACCCTATCGGCTTTATCCGATTTAGAAAACTTTATCCCTTTATTACTTCTAACTAATAGTGGAGAATAGTACTTTGATATATGTTTATACCTTGCATCTGCAACGAGTGCATCGATATCACTGCCAAACACTTCGCTATCAAAGGTCTTTTTAAAATCATCAACCATCTTGACAGTTTGTGGGTGCATCTGCATCTCGATTTCGTCGTTTTCAACAAGTTTTACTGCGTGAAAAAGCGAGTTATCCACCCCCTGACCTTCAAGTGCAATTCTTACGTCACCTATAAGGTGCTCTAGTTCGCCACCTTCTAACACCGAAACGCCTTTTCTATCATTTTTGCTGAACTCAATCGCCCTGTCCATAAGTTCATCTAAGCCTTCGCTCTTAAATGCCGAAATTTTTATAACAGGCACGCCAAGTCTTTTTTCCAACTGCTTTTCATCAATCTTGTCGCCTTGCCTTTCAAGCATATCCATCATATTAAGAGCAACCACGACAGGAACGTCTATTTCCATAATTTGCGTTGTTAAATATAGGTTGCGCTCTAAGTTTGTTACGTCAACAATATTGATAACGCACTCTGGCTTTTCATCTAATATGTAGTTCCTTGAGATTACTTCTTCTGATGTATAAGGCGAAAGCGAATATATCCCCGGCAAGTCAACAATTTCTACTTGTTCGCTTGCTTTTTTATAAACGCCCACCTTTTTATCAACGGTCACCCCCGGCCAGTTTCCAACGTGAGCCGTTGAGCCTGTTAAACTATTAAAAAGCGTTGTCTTTCCACTGTTTGGATTACCAACTAATGCAAACTTTCTCATGCCTTATCCTCCATTTCTATACACTCTGCTTCGGTTTTTCTAAGCGTTAATTCATATCCACGAAGGGTGATTTCAAGTGGGTCGCCAAGTGGGGCTTTCTTTCTTAAAAATATTTGAGTTCCTGGCGTAATACCCATATCAAAAAGTCTTCTTTTTATCCTGTTTTCACCATAGACCTTTTTTACATAACCTATTTCGCCTATAAAAAACTCGCTAAGTTTTTTCATTTCTTTCTCCTTTTTTACACATCAATAAAATGTGAAATAAATTTCATCTTTTTTACAGTTCATATATTAACATTATTTTTTTTGTTTGTCAATCAAAAATATGAAACATTTTTCACTTTTTTTAAAAATTGTGAAATTTTTTTCATATTTATATTTCGCTTGACATATAGTGCGCAGTATATTATAATGTATGTATGAAAAACATAGTTAGAGAACCTAGACAAGAGCGTTCTATCGAAAAAAAGAATAGAATTATAGATGCTGGATACGAACTTTTTAGTGAAGTTGGTTATTATGGCACAAACACAGCCGAAATTGCAAAAAGGGCTGGCGTTTCAACAGGCATTGTTTATGGTTATTTTCAAGATAAGCGTGACATTTTAATAAGCGTTTTAGAAATTTATATAGGAAAGGTTTTTGACCCGATACTTAAACTTTTTGACAAACTTTCTGCACCACTCGATTATGCAAAACTTATTCCAAACATTATTGATTTAATAATTAAAACACACAAAAAACATGCAAAAATGCACGAAGTTTTACATTCGCTTAGTAGCACCGACGAAGTGGTTAACAGCGAGTTTTTGGCACTAGAAGATTCTATTACAAACAAGATAAACGATAAACTGATTTTACTTGGCGAGAAAAAAGAAAATTTAATGGAAAAAATCCATTTTGCAATGAATATTATTCAGTCTTTCGCCCACGAATACGTTTTTGATAAGCACGAGTATATAGATTATTTCGTTATGCGTGAGATGGTCATATCTTCACTTATCAATTTGTTTAAAAATTAACTTTAAAAGTTAAAAAAGCCAACGATTTAGTTGGCTTTTTCTTTTTTTTATTTATTCTACATCTTTTTTCTTAAAATGTCGCCTTCAGAAAGTTTTATATCAGTGAAAAGTCTGATTTTTTGTTGAACGAGTTTTGCATCGGTAATATCGCTTCCCTTTTCATCTTGCATTTTTGTTACTTTTATAACCTTGTTAAAACTATCGGTTGGTGATAGCACTTCAAGTTCATCACCTATCATAAATCTGTTGCGTTGCTCGATTACTGCATAGTCGCTATTTTCATTTCCACTAATTACGTTTGCCATAAACTTAAAAGTGCCTTTACTTTGGCTATCATCATAGTTAACAGTTCTATCATTAAAGCCCGTGATATATGCCGTTGTAAACTCTCTATGTGCAGTCTTTTTTAGTTCTTCTTGGTATAGTGGGTTTTCTTTATATTTTTCGCCCATTTCATAATAAGCATCGATAGCACGCCTATATGCATTTACAACGGTTGCAAGATAATACTCCGACTTCATTCTGCCTTCAATCTTAAACGAGCATACCCCTGCGCTATCTAACTTGTCAATATAGTCAAGAAGGTTAAGGTCTTTGCTATTCATTATGTAAGTGCCCCTTTCATCTTCAACCATTTCCATATAGCCACACTCGGAATCCTTTTCCTTTATCTCGTATTGCCAACGGCATGCTTGAACGCACTCTCCCCTATTGCTTGACCTGCCTGTACGATAATCAGAGAGCAAGCATCTTCCACTATATGATATACACATTGCGCCGTGAATAAATGTTTCAATTTCCATTTCTGGAACTTTATTTTTTATCTCGGCTATTTCATCAAGCGAAAGTTCTCTAGCGAGAATTACCCTTTTTAATCCTTGACTATGCCAAAACTCAACAGTTTTATAGTTTAATGTGTTGGCTTGGGTTGAAAGGTTTATGCTAAGGTTTGGTGCAACTTGTCTTGCAAGATAAATTAAACCTGTGTCTGACACTATTGCTCCATCTACTTTAGCACTTTCTAAAAACTTAAAATATTTTTCGGCCTGAGCGATATCATCGTTTCTGCCAAAAATATTTACTGTTACATAAACCTTTTTGTTTAATTTGTGTGCAAACTCAACTGCCTCTATAATTTCCTCATCGGTAAAGTTGCCTGCAAGCGCCCTTAAACTAAAGTGCTTGCCACCGATATACACGGCATCTGCACCAAAGTAAAAGGCTGTTTTAAGTTTGTTCATATCGCCTGCTGGCGACAAAAGTTCAATTTTTCTCATAATATTTTTTCCGTTATGCTTATTCCATCTTCTATGTCTATAATTTGTGTTTTTAATGTTTTATCAGTCGTTATTGCATTTATAAAATTTTCCATACTGTGTTTTATCGTGTTGTGGCGTTTTGGTGCTTGTTTATCTTCGCCCACGTATCCACGAAAAAGCACGTTGTCTGCAAATAGCACCCCACCGACATTTAAAACTGCAAGTAAATGTGGCAAGTATTCATAGTAATGCCCTTTTGGTCCGTCTAGAAATATAAAATCGTATGTACCTGTAAGTATTGGTATTATTTCGGATGCATCGCCTTGAAAGATTTTGGCTCTATCTAAAAGGTCAAACTCTTTATAATTTTCTTTTGCAAGTTTTATTTTTTCTTCATCAATCTCAATGCCAGAAAGTTTAGCGTTTTTGCTTTTTAGTAGCATGGCTATGCCTGAAAGCCCACGATTAACGCCAATTTCCAAAATGCTTTTTGGCTGTTTCTTTTCAATTAAATCAAGCAAAATCTCGAACGATTTTTCCCTAAGTATAGGCTCGCCGTCAGCACTTGCTAATTTTCTCAAATTGTAAACTCGTTGCAATTAAATCACCATTACAACAGGTAAAATCATTGGATTTTTCTTTGTTGCCTTGAATAAATAATTTTTTATACTGCGCCTAATTATGCCCTTAAGTTCGTTTTCATCGCTAACTGCTTTTAAATCGATTCTTTCAAGCGTGTGAACGACATTAGATTTTGCTTCTAAAATTATATCATCACTTAAAACTAAGCCCTTGCCTATTATTTCTAAAGAATTAAGTTTTGCACTTAGTTCATCAATACTTACAACAACCACAACTAAGCCGTCTTCCGAAAGGTGTATTCTATCCCTTAAGATAAAACTATCTGCCCCGTCAATACCAACGCCGTCAACAAACCTAGAGCCTGCGTGGAATTTTTCGCCAAACTTCATAGTGTTTGCCGTTAATTCGACCGTGTCCCCTATATCAGCAATCAAGATGTTGTGACCTTTCATGCCAACGCTTTCGGCAAGTCTTGCGTGTTTTTTTAAGTGTCTATATTCGCCGTGAACGGGAATAAAGAACTTTGGCTTAACTAAGTTATGAAGTAGTTTAAGTTCATCTTGACAAGCGTGACCTGATGCATGGATAGGCTCTAACGATTCGTAAATAACTTCTGCGCCAAGCCTATAAAGGTTGTTGATAACACCATAAATCATTTTTTCATTACCTGGGATAACAGATGCACTTATAACAACCGTGTCGTTATTGCCTATAACAACCCTATTAAATTCGCCACTAGCCATACGAGTTAAGGCACTCATAGGCTCGCCTTGTGTTCCTGTAGAAACTATTAAAATTTGCTTATCTTGATAGTTTTTGATTTTTTCTATATCGATGATTAAATCTTGTGGGATTTTAAGTTCGCCGATTTTAGATGCTGCTTCGGCAATATTTATCATACTTCTGCCAGAAAAAGCAACCTTTCTTTTATATTTTTGAGCAATGTCTAAAATTTGTTGAAGCCTATGCACGTTTGATGCAAAGGTGGCAATTATTAGCCTTCTATTTATGTTGTCAGCAAAAACATGGTCTAAAGTGTCCTTAACAACCGATTCGCTTATGGTTGAGCCACTTATTTCAATATTTGTTGAGTCTGCCATCATAAGCAAAACGCCTTTTTTGCCTATTTCAGCAATTCTATTTAAATCCATGGTTTCGCTGTTAACAGGCGTATAGTCCACCTTAAAATCGCCCGAGTGGAAAACCACACCAACAGGCGTTGTTATAGACAATGCAACTGCGCCTGCGATTGAGTGGTTTACATTGATAAATTCTATACCAAAACAGCCGAGTTTTATGTTGCTTCCTGCCTTTATACAATTTAGGCTAACTTCACTGAGTTTGTGCTCTTTTAGTTTGTTTTCAATTAGCGTTAAAGTTAGTTTTGTGCCAAAAACAGGGGCTGAAATCTCTTTTAAAATATATGGAAGTCCACCAATGTGGTCTTCGTGACCATGAGTGATTACTATGCCACGGATTTTGCTTTGGTTTTCTTCTAAATACGATACGTCTGGAATAACTAGGTCAACGCCCGGCATATTATCGCTTGGAAAAGTGAGTCCAGCATCGATAATTATAATATCCTTGCCAAACTCTAGTGCAGTCATGTTCTTTCCTATTTCGCCAACGCCACCTAAAAACCTAACCTTTAACAACTTTTTGCTATCTTTTGTTTTAACTTTTATTTGTTGGATTTTTTCTATCTTTTGCTTTATTGATTTTGATGTTTTGCTAGATTTTTTGGTGATTTTTTCATCGGCTTTCTTGCCGTTATTTTTATCGGTCTTTTGTACGTTTTTCTTTTTTGAGTCTTCTTTCTTTAATGTCTTCAAAAAACCATCTCCTTAAATTTACACTTTACATGATAATGTTTATTTTTTCACCTTGATATTATACACTTTTTTTATCAAAATGTAAACGTTATTACTAAAACAAAAAAAATATTTACAATTTTAGCCTATAAAACACTTGAAAATTTTGTAATATAAATGTATAATATTAAGAAAAATATTATAGACACATTTAACTTTTTATAAGGAGAACATACAATGAGAGTTTTTAACTTTGCGGCAGGTCCATCAACTTTGCCATTGCCTGTTTTAGAGCAAGCACAAAAAGAACTTCTTGACTACAACAACACCGGTATGAGCATTATCGAAATGAGTCACCGTGGCAAGCCTTTTATGGCTGTTAATGACGAGGCTAATCAACTACTTCGTGAACTTATGAATATCCCTGATGATTATTCTGTACTTTTCGTTCAAGGTGGCGCAACTCAACAATTCGCTGCAGTTCCACTTAACCTTCTTAAAAACGGCAAGGCAGACTATATTTTAACAGGTAACTTTGCTGCTAAGGCTTATGAAGAAGGCACAAAGTATGGCGATATGGCTATCGCTGCTTCTTCTAAGGATGCAGGATACACTTTTATACCTGATATGAAAGATGTTAAGTTTAGAGATGGCATTGATTATGTTCATACAACATATAACAACACTATTTTCGGAACAAGATACACAGAACTTCCAAAAACTGATGCAACACTCGTAACCGATATGAGTTCTTGCATTTTAAGTGAAGTGGTTGACGTTTCTAAGTTCGGTCTTATTTATGCAGGCGCTCAAAAGAACATCGCTCCAGCAGGTCTAACAATCGTTATCGTTAAAAAAGAATTGCTTGGCAATGCTTCACCTATCTGCCCTGTTATGCTTAACTATGCTGTTCAAGATAAAAACAACAGCCTTTATAACACTCCACCTTGCTTCCCTATCTATATGTCACTTTTAGTGTTTAGATGGCTTAAGGCAATGGGTGGCGTTCCTGTAATGCAAAAAATCAATGAAGAAAAGGCTAAACTTTTATACGGCTTTATTGATAACTCATCTTTCTATAAAAATAAGGTTGCAGTTAAAGACCGTTCTATCATGAACGTTCCATTTATCACACCAAACGAAGAACTCGATGCTAAGTTCGTTAGTGAAGCAACTAAAAATGGTCTCGTTTCACTTAAAGGTCACAGACTTGCTGGTGGTATGAGAGCATCTATCTATAACGCTATGCCTATCGAAGGTGTTAAGGCACTTATCGATTTCATGAAGAAATTTGAATTGGAGAATAAATAATAATGAAAAACATTTTAACTCTTAATGCTATCAGCCCTGTTATCAACGATGTGTTCGATGCATCTTATAACGTGGCAAACGATGCAACAAATCCTGTTGGTATTATGCTTCGTTCATTTAAAATGCACGATTATAAACTTGATGAAAACACTATCGCTATCGCTAGAGCAGGCGCTGGCACAAACAATATCCCTGTACAAGAATATGCTGAACAAGGCGTTGTTGTTTTTAATACCCCAGGTGCTAATGCAAACGCCGTTAAAGAATTAGTTCTCGCTGCACTTTTAATCAGTTCAAGAAATATTATAAACGCAACTGACTGGGTAAAAACTATCAAAGGTCAAGGCGATGAAGTTGGTAAACTTGTTGAAAAAGGCAAGGCTCAATTTGCAGGTCAAGAAATCAAGGGCAAAACTTTGGGCGTTATCGGTCTTGGTGCTATCGGCGCACTCGTTGCTAACGCTGCGTTAGATTTAGGCATGAAAGTTTGTGGTTATGACCCTTTCCTTTCTGTTGGCGCTGCACTTAAACTTTCTTCTGAAGTTAAAGTCGTTAAAGAACTAAATGACATTGCTAAAAACTGTGATTATATCACTATCCATATCCCTTATATCCCAGACCAAAACAAGGGTTTAATCAATGCAGGGCTTATCCGTAAGATGAAAGACGGCGTTATCCTTATTAACTGTGCAAGGGGCGAAATTGTGGATAATAACGATATAATTAAGGCAACTGAAAGTGGCAAGGTTGCTAAATACGTTGTGGACTTCCCTAGCGATGAACTCATCGGCGTGAAAAACGTTATTTGTATCCCACACCTTGGTGCTTCTACTGAAGAAGCAGAAGATAACTGCGCAGTTATGGCTGCAAAACAACTTATCGATTATATCGAAAATGGTAACGTTGTAAACAGTGTTAACTACCCAACTTGCTCTATGCCAAGAACAACTGAACATAGACTTGTTATTCTTCATAAGAATACAAAGAATATTCTTGCTCAAATTACAGGCACTGTTGGAAACGAAGGCATAAATATCTCTAACCTAACAAACCAATCTAAAGGCGACTATGCTGTTACTATTTTAGATATTGATAACAAGGTTTCAGAAGATGCAATCAAAAACATCGCTCAAGTTGATAACATCATTAAAGTAAGAGTTATCTAATTTGCGATATAAGATAAACACAAAAGGTGGTAAACTTTACCACCTTTTATTTTTGGTAAAATGCGAACATATGTTTGACTTTTTGTTTTTTTATATGTATAATATAGTAAAGGTGAACTTATGTTAGATTTGAAAAGACTTGAAATTTTATCAGATGGTGCTAAATATGACGTTTCTTGTTCTTCAAGTGGGTCAAAGCGAAAAAACGTGGGTGGGATTGGCAACGCCTGTTTTTCTGGAATTTGCCACTCTTTTACGCAAGATGGTAGATGCGTTTCGCTACTTAAAATTTTGATGAGTAATGATTGCATTTATGACTGCAAGTATTGTGTAAACAGAGCATCTAACCAAACGCCGAGAGCCACGGCAGAGCCAAGAGAGATTTGCGAACTTGTTATTGAGTTTTATAAAAGAAACTATATTGAAGGCTTGTTTTTATCTTCTGCCGTGCTCAAAAACCCAAACTACACTATGGAAAAATTGTTTGAAACGGTTAAACTTTTAAGGACCGAATATCATTTTAACGGATATATTCACCTTAAAGGCATTCCGTTTGCCGACAAATTATTGATAGAAAGGGCTGGGTTTTTTGTGGATAGAATGAGTTTTAATATCGAACTACCTAGCGAAAAGAGTTTATCTTTGCTTGCCCCACAAAAGAGCAAAAAAGGCATTATAGAGCCTATGAAGATGCTTGCGCTTGACAAATATTACGATAACCCACTTAAACTTAATCGCAGAAAAGATTTTTTGCCTGCTGGGCAAACCACGCAAATGATTGTGGGGGCTTCACCCGAGTCTGATGCTGAGATTTTGAAACTGACCGAATTTATGTATAGGACTTATAAACTTAAAAGGGTGTACTACTCTAACTATGTGCCAACTAACTTTAATACTTCCTTACTTCCCTACTCGCAAGCGCCACTGATTAGAGAGCACAGGCTTTATCAAGCCGATTGGTTACTTAGATTTTATGGTTTTTCTGCAAACGAAATAACCGATAATAGTGGAAATTTAAGCACTGAGTTTGACCCAAAGTGTGCGTGGGCATTAAAGAATTTGGGGCTGTTCCCTGTTGAAATCAACTCTGCGCCTTTTGAAATGCTGATAAGAGTGCCTGGGATTGGCGTTAAAAGTGCAATGAGAATAGTAAACGCAAGAAAGCATGCAAAACTCGATTTTGAACACTTAAAAAGGCTTAGGGTTGTGCTTAAAAGAGCCGTGCATTTTATTACTTGTAGTGGTAAATTTATCGGCACAAAAAACGAATATTCTATAAAATCGCTTTTAATCGGTGCTGAATTGAGCCAAAACGAACAACTTTCTATGTTTAATTCTTCTTCGGCATCTCTATCTGCACTAACGGGGGAATTATGAAAATTTTTGTTATTGATAATAATATTAACGGCTTGCTTTCGGCTCTGTTTATTAGTTTTACCGAAAAAATCGTGCCTGATTTTGTTGTGGACAAAAGCGTTTATCAAGGGCGATTAGATTGCCTTGCAATTGATATTTTAACCGATATTTCACACGCTGAAAGGGTTAAAACTGCTCTTTATAAGTATGGTGGCGATGATATAATTTCTCACTTAAAGGTTTGCCTACTTTCTTGCGATAAAAATGCTTTGACCATTGCCTTTAATTATGCCCACCTTATGCTTAAACGCAGACAAGATATTTGCGATATGCTAAGCGAAAAGGCTGTTTCAGACTTTTCTTTCTTGTTGCAAAAGGTTTTGCACGAAAGGCACATTGTTTTGGGTTTTTTAAGGTTTGAACAAAGTGCTAAGGGGGTTATGTATGCAAAATATGTGCCTGATAACGATATTACCGAACTCGTTGCACCACATTTTTTGAAACGCTTAGGCAGAACGCCTTTTATTATTCACGATGGAAAGCGAAATAAAATTGCCATTTCTAACGGGCAAAAACTTGAAATTAGACATACCGACCTGCCTGCAAATTTTGTGCCTTCTGAAAATGAAGTTGAGTTTAATTTGCTTTGGAAAAAATATTTTCAGTCCATAAGCATTAAAGAGCGAAGAAACACTGCTCAGCAAGATAGATACTTCCCTAGAAGATATAGAAAATATTGCTTTGAAACTTGGGAATAAAAAACAAAAAGTCGCTAAATTAAGCGACTTTTTTATTATGCTTAAAATTATTTTGTTAGTAGTTCTTTAATAACAGGGGTCATAACGTCTGCTATTCGCATTGCACCAAGGTCGTTTGGATGAGCGCCGTCAACCGTGCAACAATCCCTTTCAACAGTGCCATAAAACGACTTGCCTGTTATGAAAACGAACTTCGTATCACCGTCTGCAATTATTTTTTCAGCAGTATTAAGAACAATCTCTTCCCTTTCTGGATTTGATGAATAATCGACATTTGGGAAATCCCACAATAAAATACCTGCATCTCTATGCTTTTCCCTTAACCTTTCATAAATTGAATATAATGGTGGCAAAACTTTTGGGTCTTTTTTAAACATGTAATAATTAAACGCAAAAATTGAGCCGTCAAACGAGTTAACGTAATCTATCATAGTTGCTTCTGCATTGCCGTTGCCTGAAAATCCAAGGTTAACATAATCTGCATTTAGCCTTCTTCCTATAATAGAAACAAAATCATTGCCTGGTCTTGACACACACGCACCTTGCGTTATTGAACTGCCATAAAAAATTATTGGCTTTGTTATAGCATAGTCAGGTGCTTTTTCTATGATGCTTTCTGGTGCAACGCCGATATATAACTCAGATACACCACCATAGAGTGGAAAGTATATTTCGATTAGTTTTTTACCTTCTGGTTTTAATAGATTTTTCTTGTCTGCAAAATAGATTTTTTCGCCTTTAACAAAAGTTTTTGCAAATGCTTTTGGCGTTGGCGAATATCTATTTTGGAAAAATCCGTCTGCATATACCGAAAATCCGTGGCTTGCCGTGATTGTCATATGTGACATTACCGAAAAATATGGAATTGATGCTTTTATTGCTATGTATGGGGAATCGGTCACAAAACGAATTCTGCCACCTGCTGTCATCTTTCCAAGTGCAACAACGTATTCGTTGGTTTTTATTGCAACTTCTTCTGGAACACGCCTATATAGACCTTCTTTTTCATCAAAGTAAACGCCGTGAAGTGAAATTCTTTTATCGTGCGCACTTATAAACTTAACCCCCTCGCAGTTGCCAGACACGGCGGCAAGATTGGGGTCCATTTTTTCTATATCCATTTTTGCTCCTTTTTTATTATATATAATTTGATTAGTTAGGCAAATTATAGCATAAAAACTAATTTTTATCAACTCTATTGACTAACATCTAACTCTTTGATATAATATTTTCATCATATTAACATTATATAAGGAGATGTTATGAAAAAATTTATATCATTAATTCTCTCTATACTTCTTGTTTTTTCATTAGCAATTTTTACGGGTTGCGAATGTGAACATGATTACGGAGAATGGGAAGTAACAACAGAAGCAACAACTTCTGCTGATGGGCTACAAACAAGAAAATGTAGTAAATGTGGTGACAAAAAGGAAAAAGTTATAAATAAAAAATACCTTCTTGATTTGTCGGTAAATGAACCTACATATGGCACAGTTACCCCAGAAGGAAATAACGAAATTTCTTGGGGAGAAAGCGTTACTATAACGGCACAACCTGAAGACATTGCAAGTTTTGAAGGCTGGTATAATGGTGAAACATTGGTTAGCGACCTTGCTTCTTACACATTTACAATGCCTGAAGAAAACGTTACCCTTACAGCAAAGTTTATTTACACTGCTTGGCTTGGCGACGTGGCTGATAGTTTTGCTGGTGGAAACGGCTCAACTGATTCGCCATACCTTATTTCTAATGGTGCTGAGCTTGCTTATTTATCAAGCGTTCTTTCAAACCCAACCACAGCGCCAACATACAAGAACAAAAACTTTGCCTTAACATCAAACATTTGTCTTGGTGGAAAGGAGTGGAAACCTATTGGCCCATTCAACACATCAAATGGCACTAATGGTGATTTAGTTTTCACAGGTAATTTCTATGGTCAAGGTTATACTATAAGCAACTATAAAATTACTACGCTTCAAAACTCTAAGCACACTTACTTTGGTCTTTTTGGTATGGTAGAAGGCAATATTTATAACCTACATATTGCAAAGGCTGTTATGAACCTTAATTTTGCATCAACTGGTGTTGTTCGTGCAGGACTTTTGGTTGGTCAAGTTCGTAATGGTGGCGTTTTTGATTGTTCTATTAAGGGCGAAGCTGATGTAAGAGTAAGTGAAAACTATGCACTCTTCCTTGGTGGTATCGCTGGTGCAACTTACCACTCTAACATTTATAGATGCTCTTTTGAAGGTAAAGTTTCAGCAAGCAATAGTTACTATAACTCAATGTTATCTGGCCCTGCTGTTTACGTTGGTGGTTTGGTTGGCTATGGTGGAGCGCAATCTCCATCACCACAAACGCCTAATGAAATTAAAGATTGTTATGCTATTACAACATCGATTTATGGCAGTTCAAGTTCTGGCGATACTGACGTTGGTGGTATTTTAGGCAATGGCTATGAATACACCACAAACATTACTAATTGTTATCATATAGGAACTGTTGGTGGGGGTGCTAAAAGGTATCTTCGTGTTGGTGGTATTGCTGGACAAGCATTTATAACAAAGAACTGCTATCATAAAGGCAATATCAACGTTGGTGGTACTAGCACTTCTAAACAATATGCTTTAGGCGTTGCTTCTGTTAGAGGTTCTTATACAGCAAACATTTACGTTAATGGCATAAAATATAATGGTGGCTCACAAGACACAAGTATAAATAGTTTATATGAAGTTCTTACGGTGCTTGATGCAACTAACTACGTATCTTTCTTTACACAAACTATGGCACTTGATGCAAACGTTTGGGATTTAACAATGCTTGACTTTGAAAACAGCGTTTATCCTACCCTTAAAAGTGCTAATCCAATAGTATTTGCTTAATAATTATTAAAACACAACCAAAAACTCCACTATTTTTTATAGTGGAGTTTTTTTGTTATAAATTAAATTTTTTATGGATAAATTAAATACCCAATAACTTTTTAATTGCTGGGGTAAACGCATCTGCCATACGCATTGCACCAAGGTCATTTGGGTGCAAGCCATCGACAGTGCAACTATCTCTTTCCCCTACTCCAAATAGGTCTATTGCTGGAACGAGCGCAACATTTTTATCGCCGTTTGCAATCGCCCTTTCATAAGTATCTAAAATAGTTTGTTCCCTTTGAATATTCTTATCATAATCACAGCAAGGCTTGTCAGTTAAGAGTATGCCTGCCGTTGGGTGCTTTTCTCTTATCCTTTCATAAATCGAATAATGTGGTGGCAAAACTCTATCAGGGAAATTTGCATATAAGTTATAGTCAAAACAATAAATCGAGCCATCAAACGAGTTGATAAAGTCAACCATGTTAGCTTCTGCATTTCCATTTCCTGAAAACCCAAGGTTAACATAGTCTGCGTTAAGCCTTCTTCCAATAATAGAAATGTAATCGTTACCAGGTCTTGATACACAAGCACCTTGCGTTAAAGAACTGCCATAGAACACCATTGGTTTTGTGATAGCATAGTCTGGCGCTTTTTCTATGATGCTTTCTGGTGCAACGCCGATATATAACTCAGATACCCCACCATAGAGTGGAAAGTATATTTCGATTAGTTTTTTACCTTCTGGTTTTAATAGATTTTTCTTGTCTGCAAAATAGATTTTTTCGCCCTTAGCAAAGGTCTTTGCAAATGCTTTTGGCGTTGGCGAATATCTATTTTGAAAAAATCCATCTGCATATACCGAAAAGCCGTGACTTCCCGTTATGGTCATATGCGACATTATAGAAAAATATGGAATTGATGCCTTTATTGCTATGTATGGCGAGTCTGTTATAAAACGAATTCTGCCACCTGCTGTCATTTTGCCAAGTGCAACCATATATTCGCTTGAAAGTTTTGCAACTTCTTCTGGAACACGCCTATATATTCCTTCTGTTTCATCAAAGTAAACGCCGTGAAGTGAAATTCTTTCATCGTGCGCACTTATAAACTTAACCCCCTCGCAGTTGCCAGACACGGCGGCAAGATTAGGGTCCATTTTTTCTATATCCATTTTTGCTCCTTTATGATAAGATTTTATTTAATGAATTAAATAAATTATATCATTAAACACCAAAAAAAATCAAGGGGTTTTGATAAAATAAAAATATCCACTTCTAATAAGTGGATATTTTTTATATATTTATTCTCTTAATTATTTATTTAATGCTTACTAAGGTGCAACTGCGCATGATATCAATTATAACACCACTTTGTTTTATACTTCACTTATCTTTTCAATTAGTTTTTCTCTATCCCATAATATTACGTTATTTGCATTTGCAAGGGCGATTGCACTTTTTGTAAAATAATTGTTTGTCACAACATAGCATAAATTTGCATTATAAATTTTTGAACCTGCGACCACTTCCATTATTGCATGATTCCCAACAGGTTGATTATAATGCTTTGCTTGAATTGCTATTTTTCTTCCTTTTCCTTCTGCAATAACATCTACACCTTGGTCACCACTCAATTTAGTGTGAGAAGTTGTATATCCCAGCAAAGAAAAAAGTTCTGTGACAAAATTTTCAAACTCTTGTCCGTCCATAGCATCAATTTGTGATATATTATATGTTTTTTTCTCAATGTGTTTTTGATTTTTTAGTGTTTCAATATAATCTTTTGCTTTAATCTTTTTTATTCTATTTTTTGTTTCGCATAGTATCATTTCTGCATATTGACATTTAAATTTAGCAAGAGTTAAACCTTTCTCATATTTTGAAAATACATAAAAAACAAAATACAACACATCTTGTAATAAAAACTCTTCATTCTCAATTTGTTGTTCCCTATCAAAAATATCTTTTATTATTCTAAATATAAATTCACGATTATCCATTGTTTCTGGTTTATCTATATTTATTTCTAGCCAGCTTTTGTTTTTTATAAACTTTTCATCTTTAAAATTTTCTATAATTAATGCATACCATATAAAACATATTGCAAAACAAAAAAACCATTGTTCTTGAGTGTTGTTTTCCACCACTTGTAATAACTCATCACTACAAATTATAGAGTTTGCAAATTTTTTAAGTTCCTTTAACATTTGACCATATTTTTGCCAAGCACTTTTTTCATATTCACTTTTTGGAACAAAAGAATCGTTTTCTATTATACTTATTATTATTTTTCGAATAGCCCTTCCAACTAAAAAATCGTGACGAACCTCATCCTCTTCTTTTCTAATTATTATCGAATTCATATTCTTTAATGCCTTAGTATAAATTGTATCATTTATATCGTCTGGAACATTGCATCTAAACATTATACGAACAGGCTCCGTTTCGCTTAAAATCTCCCATGCATCATATGGTGAAAAAACATAATCTAAATAAGATGGGAAAACTCTTTTAAATTTCGTATTACAAAATGCACATAAAACATCCAACTTTTCTTTATTTTTTAAATATTCAACATATTTACTTACGCTCAATATTTCCTGCTTAATTTTTTCTTGTTTATCAATCTTGCAAACTTTTTCTTCAGGCTTATCATTCTTTATGACAATTGAAGAAGAATCTCTAAATGATTTCCTTACATTTATTTGTTTTCTTTTCGCCTTAGAACTTACAATAATTATTATTATAAGCATAACAATCACATAAGTTATTGGAATTAATAAAACTCCCCACATATTCTCTCCTTTGTACATAAACTTAATATTAAAATAAAAAATATATATTTATTAGCAAACTATAGTTTTGTTAAATAAGTATAACATATCACAAAGCTTTATGCAAGCCATTGCATAATAATCACCCTACATCTTTAACTTTTTTATTGTCTAAATAATAAAGAACACATCATCGTAGATTTTTCTAAAATGATGTGTTCAACTTTTTTATTATTATTTTTTGTTTTATAAGATTTTTATAATAGAAATATTAGTTTCTTTAGATTTCAAAAGCCTTAAAATTGTTAGTGATTTACTAATTATTTATTTAATGCTTACTAAGGTGCAACTGCGCATGCAACTGTCATTTTAGCCTTGGGTTGTTACCAGCACCGATAAGTCCCATCATTTCTGTGCAATACGAAGTTGAACCAGCAAATTATAAGGGTGTTTGCGTTTATACAAACCAGTTAAAGCAACCAATTAGCGCTATTAAAGCAGTAATTAATATCGAACATACCGACAATAAGAATAATTTAGAAAAAAGTTTATCTCTGCCTTTTTCGGTTGCAATTTTACTTGTAGAATAAGCCGAAAGCATAAGTCCACCACAACTAGAAAGTGGGCTAAACGCAGCAGCGTTTGCACCGATACAAATACCTGTTACAAGTGCCACTGGGTTTACACCAGCCGAAGCAGCAAGCGCAGGGACGGTTGGAATAAGTGTTGGCATAACCACACCTGATGCAGATGATACCCAAGACATAACGCCTGCCAATATAGTTATTATAGCGGCAGCAGTCTGTTCCCCCATTAATAATCTAATACCGTCTGATAAAAGTTGCACACCTCCAAGTTCCTTTACAAGTGAAATAAGTATGCCTACGCCAGTTATCATAATAAGGGTATTCCAAGGAATTTTTTTCATTGCTTCAGTTTCATTACCAAAACCACATATACATAAGACTATTGCTACTAAAAATGAAATCAAGCCAATATCAATGCTAAAAATTGTTGAAAGTGCAGATACTAAAATAATACCTATTATAGTAAACAAATGCTTTATCTCAAACTTAATGTCATTAGAAATTTCGGCTTTTTTGTTTTGACTATCATCGTATTTATGCCACTTGAACACAAAGAAATATAAGATTATGGCAATTAAAAGCATTATAATAAACATAAAAAATGCAATAGAGAATTCAATGCCAACTATACCACTTTGTTCAGCTTTGGTTATTGCAACTATACCCGATGGAGTTATTGGCGAAAGCCCACCCGAAAAAGCACCTAATCCACCGAAAAACAAGAATTTTATAGGCTCTACTTCTGCTTCAATGGCAAGCGCTATTGCAAGTACAGAAACAAGTGCAGTTGCAGAAATAAGTCCCGGACCAATAAATGAAATTATCGCTGAAAAAAAGAATAAAACAATAGGAATAAGTTTAACCTTTCCTCTGCATAGCAAAATTGCCTTTTTTGCTATAATTTCAAGGGTTTGGTTGTTTTGCGCAACGCAAAACAAAAACATAACGCCTAAAAGTTTTATAAATAGCGAACTATCAAATGCTTTTAATAGGAATTTATCAGGAACGCCTGCTATCCTTGCCAAAATTAATGCAAGTGCAATAGAAACAATCCCTGTGTTCTTCTTAAATATACAGCCAATCGCAATAGCAACGGCTAAAAAAACCAAAGACAATATAGGATATAACACAAGTTGAACCTCGCTGAGTATTTTGTACGAATCTACAACGCAATAATTATACAATTAAAAAACATAAAAGTCAAGAAATTTGTTTTCTTTTTTGTTCATAAAATATTGGACACATCGCCATAAAATGATGTGTCCAATTTGTTTTATTATTATTTTTTGTTAATCAAGATTTTTACAATTCTACACTAAATAATTAGCCATTTCAAAAGCCTTAAAATTGTTAGTAAAAACCTAATTATTTATTTAATGCTTCTTGAACAGCAACTGCGCATGCAACGGTCATACCAACCATTGGGTTGTTACCAGCACCTATTAAACCCATCATTTCTACGTGAGCAGGAACTGAACTTGAACCAGCAAATTGTGCGTCAGAGTGCATTCTTCCCATAGTATCTGTCATACCATAAGATGCAGGGCCTGCTGCCATGTTGTCTGGGTGAAGAGTTCTACCTGTGCCACCACCTGATGCAACTGAGAAGTAACTTTTGCCATTTTCGATAGCCCATTTCTTATATGTGCCTGCAACAGGGTGTTGGAAACGAGTTGGGTTTGTTGAGTTACCTGTGATAGAAACGCCAACGTTTTCGAGTCTCATGATAGCAACGCCTTCTGGAACGCTGTCTGAACCATAGCATTTAACGTTTGCTCTTGCACCCTTAGAGAAAGCCTTTTCTTCTAAAACTTCAACTTCTTCTGTTGCTGGGTTAAACTTTGTTTCTACATAAGTAAAGCCGTTGATTCTTGAAATAATATATGCAGCATCTTTACCTAAGCCGTTAAGAATAACTCTTAAAGGTTTAATTCTAACCTTGTTTGCGTTAAGTGCGATTTTGATAGCGCCTTCAGCAGCAGCGAAAGATTCGTGACCAGCAAGGAAGCAGAAGCATTCTGTTTCTTCTGATAAAAGCATTTTGCCGAGGTTACCATGACCTAAACCTACCTTTCTGTTTTCAGCAACTGAGCCTGGAATACAGAAAGATTGAAGACCGATACCGATATTAGCAGCAGCTGTTGCAGCAGACTTGTCGCCTGTCTTTTCAGCAGCTTTCAAAGCGATTGCACTACCTACTGTGTATGCCCATTTAGCATTTTCAAAACAGATAGGTTGTGTTTCCCCTGCGATTGTATAAGGTGAAATGCCATATTTATCACAAATTTCTTTGCATTCATCAATAGAGTTAATGCCAAATTCTTTTAACGTTGCAAGAATTTTGGCTTCTCTTCTTTCATAACCTTCAAATTGTGCCATAATTCATTCCCTCCCTATTACTCTTTACGTGGGTCAATATACTTAACCACACCATCTTCTGGCTTAAAGCGACCATATGTGCCTTTTGACTTTTCGTATGCTTCGTTTGGTTCCATACCCTTCTTAATGAAGTCTGTCATTTTGCCGAGTGAAACGAATTCATAACCAACAACTTCGTTATTTTCATCAAGAGCCATCTTTGTGCAATAACCTTCTGTCATTTCAAGGTATCTAACGCCCTTTGCTTTTGTGCCGTACATTGTACCTACCATTGAACGAGCGCCCTTACCTAAGTCTTCCATACCTGCGCCGATTACTAAGCCATCTTCTGAGAAGGCTGATTGTGAACGGCCGTATACGATTTGTAAGAAAAGTTCTCTCATTGCTGTGTTGATAGCATCACAAACCAAGTCTGTGTTTAATGCTTCGAGCAATGTTTTGCCTGGGAGAATTTCAGCAGCCATTGCTGCAGAGTGTGTCATACCAGAGCAACCAATTGTTTCTACAAGTGCTTCTTCAATAATACCATTTTTAACGTTTAATGAAAGTTTGCAAGCACCTTGTTGTGGTGCACACCAGCCTACACCGTGTGTATATGCAGAAATATCGCTAATTTGTTTAGCTTCTACCCATCTTCCTTCTTCTGGAATTGGAGCTGGGCCGTGTTTTGGGCCTTTGCATACACAGGTCATTTCTTTAACTTCAGTTGAATACTGCATAAATTATGCCTCCATAAATTTTATCTAAATTTTAATCTTTTTTTAGTATACCATAATCGTGCTTTTTTGACAATTATTTTTTATCTTTTTTTATGCTTTTTTGTTATTTTTGGCTAAGTCTTTTATGATAAAACAAGTATTGTTGATAATATCCTGCATTTTCTCCGAATCTAAGCATAAGTTCATCTGCAATCTTTGTTCTATCCTTAAGTTTTCCCTTAAAGTCTTCAATATAAACTTTTTCTATCCAAGTATCGACAGGAAAACTATCGCTTTTATGATAACCGAATAGAATTACACAATCTGCGACCTTTGTTCCCACGCCTAAAATTTTGGTTAGTTCTTTTCTTAACTCTTTGGTAGGAAGCGAACTGAAATTTTCTAAGTTAAAGCCGTTATTTAGCATTTCGGCAAGATTTTTTATATACCTTGCTCTATACCCGAGCCCTATCTCTTGGTAAAACTTTAGGTCGATTTCAGCCATTTTCTTAGCAGTTGGAAAAGAATAATATTCCATGCCCAAAAAATCTTTTCTTTCGCCTAAGCCTTTGCAAAGTTTTTCTATTATGCCTTTTATTCTTGGTATATTATTGTTTTGGGAAATTATAAAAGAAAAAAGAGTTTCAACTTTATCTTGATTTAATATCCTTATGCCTTTAGAGTTATCAACGGCACTTGACAAAATCGAAATGTTTTCTTTTTTTGCACTCTCGCAAATAGTCTTATAATCCCTATCTAAGTCGAAAAAATTTATAAAATAGTCTTTATCTTGGGCGTGGCACTCAATAGTGGTTTTATTATTTTGAGTATAAACAACTGCGCCCTTATCTTTTGATAGGACTAAATAACCATTATCTATTTTTGTAAAACGAAAAATTTGACCACAATCAAGTGTTGATAGTGCATCAAAATATTCGCTATCAAATACTATCTTTTCAATACTATCCATGTTTATACCTGATAAATTTTTCTCTTAAATAAAAATTTAACGGACTGAATTTTCAGTCCGTTTTAATTTTAGTTTTCTTTTGCGTAAACGCTAACTTTTTTGTCGTTTCTGCCCATTCTTTCGAACTTAACAACACCGTCAATCAAAGCGTATAATGTGTCATCACTACCGATACCAACATTGTTGCCTGGGTGAATCTTTGTGCCTCTTTGACGAACAATTATGCCACCAGCAAGAATTTCTTGACCATTAACTCTCTTAACGCCAAGTCTTTTTGCGTTGCTATCTCTGCCGTTTTTGGTACTACCGCCACCTTTGTGGTGCGCAAATAATCTAAATAATATCATATTCTATACCCTCCGTCCTTACTTCGCAACGATTTCAAGAATCTTAACAGCCGTGAAAGGTTGTCTGTGACCTTGTTTCTTTCTTTCGTTTTTCTTTGCCTTGTATTTGAAGACGATAATTTTCTTATCTTTGCCTTGTTCGAGCACTTCACCTACAACTTTGAATGCCTTTGCTTCTTCAGCCACTTTAACGCCGTTTTCATCTGAAACCATTAAAACGCTGAATTCTACTTTGTCGCCTACATTTGCTGAAAGTTTTTCAAATCTGATAACTTGACCAACTTCTGCTTTGTACTGCTTTGAACCGTTTTCTACGATTGCGTACATAATATTACCTCCTGCTAACCAGTCTCGCCGAATTTATTTTTTGGGGTGGATTACACACTTAAAAAACCCCTATCGAGCGGCTACTTCAGTATTTTATACTATAAATTAAAAAATGTCAAACGTTTTTGCATATTTTTATTAACCTTTCACAAACTATTTTTATAAATTTTTATGTAGGAGTTTTATTATGGAATTAAATGAATATAACCAAAAAGCAATTAACGATATTTACAAAAATGCACACATTGCTCTTCAAAGCATTTCTGACCTTATCCCTTCTGTTGAAGATGATGATATTAAAAACGAACTTAGAGAAGAATATGAAGGCTATGAAAAAATTATAGGCAAGATTTCAACCTTTATGGCTGAAAAAGGGATTGAACCTAAGGACATTAACCCTTTTAAGAAGGCTATGATGTGGAGCAGTATTAAAATGAAAACGCTTTTTAACAGCAGTAAAAACCAAGTGGCTGAAATGATGATTAACGGCACTGTTATGGGCATTAACGAACTTACTGCAATGAAAAATGAAGGAACTAACCTTGATGAAGGCGTTTTAGAATTACTTGAAGAATTGCTTGCTTTAGAAGAAAAGTATGAGCAAGAGTTAAAAAAATATTTATAAAATTATTTGTATTATAATATAGTTCAAAAGGCACAGCCGAGTGGCTGTGCCTTTTTGTTTGTTTTTATAATTTTATTTTGTGCCGAAAATTCTATCCCCTGCGTCACCTAAACCTGGAAGGATATATCCTTTTTCGTTTAACTGACGGTCAAGTGTTGAAATAAAGATTTCAACGTCTGGGTGGTCTTCTGCCACCTTTTTAACGCCTTCTGGTGCTGCGATAATGCACATTAACTTAATTTTCTTACAGCCCCTTTTCTTTATCATTGTTATAGCGTCGCTTGCGCTTCCACCCGTTGCGAGCATTGGGTCGGTTACCATAACTACTTTATCTTCAATTCCCGTTGGTAATTTGCAATAATATTCTTGTGGCTCTAAGGTTTCTTCATTGCGATAAAGTCCTATATGCCCAACTTTTGCTGCTGGGAATAGTGATAGTATGCCGTTTACCATGCCTAAGCCTGCCCTAAGAATTGGAACGATTGCAATTGAATTTTCTTTAACCACCGTTTGCTTTGTTGTTTCAAGTGGTGTTTCAATAACTATTTCTTGGGTTGGAACGTCTTTAAAACTCTCATACGCCATAAGTGTTGCTAATTCTTCAACAACTTCACGAAACTGTTTTGTGTTTGTGTTTTTGTCCCTTATGATAGCGAGTTTATGGCGAATAAGTGGATGGTCTAAAATATGTACGTTTTTATATTCTTTCATATTATCACCTTAAATTAAGCGATTTCCTTTTCTTCTTCTGCCTTTGCCTTTTTTGACTTGATATTGCCAAGCAAGTTAACCAAAATACCAAGAATAAGAGCACAAGCAACGGCTGTTAGAGTTACTTTGCCGATATTTAATACTAAACCACCAACACCTGCAATTAAAACTGATGATACGGTGAATAAATTACGATTATCGCCTAAATCTACGCCTTGAATCATCTTTAAGCCTGATACTGCGATAAAGCCATAAAGTGCAAAGCATACACCACCCATAACGCACGCTGGTATTGTTGCAAGAAGTGTAACAAATGGAGCAAAGAATGCTGAAATTACGCAAATTATAGCAGCAGTTAAGATTGTGATAACAGATGCATTGCCTGAAATTGCAACGCAACCAACTGATTCGCCATAAGTTGTGTTAGGGCAACCACCAAAGAATGCGCCAACCATTGAGCCGATACCATCACCTAAAAGTGTTCTGTGTAGACCTGGGTCTTCAAGCAAATCATCACCGATGATAGATGAGATGTTTTTATGGTCTGCTATATGTTCTGCAAACACAACGAAAGCAACAGGGATATATGCAACTGCGATAGTTCCTAAATAAGAACCAAAATCACCTAAGTTTTTAAAGCCTTCAAATGCTTTTATAAAAGTAAAGTCTGGGAGCCATTGCATATTTTCGAACAAGCCAAAGTTAATTAGCATAAGTTCTGGAACTTCTGCAAGAGTGCCGATAACTGTAAAGATTGCAGCGAGCGCATAGCCTGCTAAGATACCGATAATAAATGGTATAATCTTAAGCATTTTTTTGCCATAAACAGAGCATATGATTATTACTGCGAGTGTTACTAAACCACAAAGTAATGCTATAAATGGTGATGCTGTTGGAACAAGCGTTGGCTCTAATACAACTTGACTGTTCTTAATTGTTTCTACCATTTGAACAGCGTTATAACTACCCTTTGTTAAATCGCCAACTGCGTTGCCAGCAAGCGATAGTCCTATTACTGCAACTGTTGGTCCTATAACTGATGCAGGCATCAATTTTGTTATCCATTTAGTTCCTACTGCCTTAACTATAGCAGCAATTACAACATAAACTAAACCAGCCATAATTGCACCGATGATTATTCCTAAATAACCAACAGAAACGCTAACTGCACCTGTAAATGCTGCACCCATAGAGCCGATAAATGCAAAAGAACTGCCTAAGAATACAGGGCTTTTGAATTTGGTAAATAGTAGATATACTATTGTGCCCATGCCTGCACCAAATAGTGCTGCAGATTGACTCATACCGTTGCCCACTATTACAGGAACAACTATGGTTGCTGCTAAAATTGCCAAAACTTGTTGGAGAGCAAGAACTATTGTCTTCCAAAAGCCCGGCTTGTCTTTAACACCATAAACTAAATTAGTGTTTTTCATTTGTTTTTCCTCCACAAATATATTTTTCTATTAAGGCTATATATAAAGCCATTAAAAAAAGAAGCCACTAAGGGCTTCTTTTAAAAACTTATTTTATAGGCATGCGAAAAAGGCGTGTTTGATTTAGTTGATAAAAAACTTTTTCTCATAACAAAACCTTTTCCTTAAACTTACTAATTATTATAATATCACTTTTATAACAACATTTCAAGTCCTTTTTAAAAATTTTGTCGATTAAAAGTTTTATTTTTTAACTAATACCTTTTTAAGTTTTGCAAATCTTGGGAGTCCGTCTTCTTTAAGCATGTTAACTTCGCCTTGGATAAGTGGAAGTGCATAATCAACGAATTGGTTAGAAATGCCTGTGCCGTTATTGATAATCCATTCTAGTGGAACGGTCTTTTCTGTGTTTGCTGCAAGTTCTAATGGTAAAAGTTTATATTCGCATTCATACTTAGCACCTTCTTTTCTTGCATAGCAAACCATTTTGTCTGTTTCGCCATTAACTGCTGCTCTAACTGCTTGCTTACCTGCTTCAAATGTTTCTTCAACGTCTGTTGCACTTGCGCAGTGTGCTGCACATCTTTGCATAAGTGAAAGTTCGATTGCTCTAACTTTTGAGCCTGTTTCAGCCTTAACGATGTTTGAAAGTGTTGCTGCAACGCCACCGAGTTGAGCATGTCCAAAACTATCACGAGCGCCTGTTTGACCTAATGCTTCGCAAACTAACACGCCGTCTGCATTTTTAATGCCTTCTGAAACAACTGCAATACACTTGTTGTTATTCTTTGCCATAACGTCTTTAACGTCTGCAACGAACTTGTTTACATCGAAAGCAACTTCTGGAAGGTAAATAAGGTCTGCACCTAAGCCTTTAGCATTTGCAAGTTGAGCAGCTGCTGTAAGCCAGCCTGCGTTTCTTCCCATAACTTCGATAACGCAAATCATTGGTGTATCGTAAACCTTAGCGTCAAGGTTGATTTCCATGATAGATGTTGCGATATATTTTGCCGCTGAAGCAAAGCCTGGGCAGTGGTCTGTTCCATAAAGGTCGTTATCAATTGTCTTTGGAACGCCGATAACGTTCATTTCATAGCCAGATTTAGCCATGTATTTGCTGATTTTGTTACATGTATCCATACTGTCGTTACCACCATTATAGAAGAAGTAACGAACGTTATACTTTTTGAATACTTCTAAAAGTCTTTTATAATCTGTGTCATCAACTGATGCATCTTTGAGTTTATATCTAACTGAACCGAGTGCTGATGATGGTGTGTTTTTTAAGAGTTCTAATTCTTTGATATCTTCTTTAGACATATCGTAGAATTCTTCGTTAAGAATACCCCTTATGCCGTGTGCTGCACCATAAACTTCGGTTATCATGTCGTTATTTAAGCCTTCGATAAATACGCCTGCTGCACTTGCGTTGATTACTGATGTTGGTCCACCTGATTGAGCAAACATCAATGCGCCTTTTAATCCTTTCATTTTGTTTTCTCCTTTATGTAAAAAATGTTTATTTATTAAAATTTAATGATTGCTATAGTTGCTGCTGGAACAAATATATCGTATGTTTTATCATCAACTTTTTTAATATCTAACTTACTTGATTCGTAAACGCTTTCAAGGTTTGGTGTTTCTTTAAATACAACTCTAACAGTCTTATCTGCTTCGTGATGGATAATGTCGCCAACGTTTTCATCTCTTTCGTTTCCTTCGTTATTGAAGATTGTAACAAAGTCATCGCCCTTATCGTTCTTAGAAACGATGTATGGAAGACCTTCTACATAGCAAGGCATAATTTCCTTTTCTAAATCTTTTAACGTCTTTTCAAGTTTTTTAATGTCAGAACTATCAATTACCTTAAATTCTTTGCCTTTCTTCTTTAAGAAGTTACCTTCTTTTGTTGCATCAATTAAATATTTATAGTTCTTAAGTGCTTGGTCTGGCGTATCATCATAAATAACGTCAAATAAATCGCCAAACTTAGAGTTAGTGAGTACAAAACCTTCGTTTCCACAAACAGGGTCTGCATTTGCAAAGATGAGTTTTAGAACGTCTTCAACGTGACCAAAGAATTCGATTTCTTGCTCTGAAAGTGGACTTTCTAAGTGCGTTGTCTTATGTTCGCCAACTGTCCAAGGTGTGAAGATGTCTGGAAGTTCGATAACACTAAATTCTTGTGGCAACACGATAGCAAATGGAACGTTTGCTTTGATGTTACCAAGTTGTTGTGTTCTATCGATAAATTCTTTCTTCAACTTGCCATAAGATGAAAGTGTGAATTCTTCACAGTCTTGATAACTGCAGTATGCACCCCATTCTTCTGACATATAGTCACAACCACTCATATAGCCGTGGTTATAAATTCTGTCTTGAAGAAGTCTTGAACTACCACCATTTTCGCCATACTTACTAATATATTCTACCTTTGGAAGACATCTTTCGTTGATACCCTTTAAGCAGTAGTTAGGCATAATATAGTCGCCTGGAATTTCTCTCCAGCATTCATAATAAATACCCCAAGTTTTGTTGTAGCAAGTTGCAACGCCACGAGCAACTGCAACTGCTAAGCGCATAAGTGGGATTTGTGCGCCAACTTCTGGCATGAAAGTTCTCATACCCAAGTCGTTTTGAATTTTTGTTGCTAAATAATAACTATCGCATGGGATAACGTTGTCATCAGTATCTTTTATTCTTCTTTCAAACATTTCCTTTAGTTCTTCAACGAATTCTGGATATGTCTCTGCATAAGTTTTTGTTGCATAATACTCTAAACAATCTGTTGTGATTGCGTGAAGTGGAGTGCCATCTGGAAGTTTTGCAAACCTATGCACCATTTTTTCTTTCATTTCTTCAAGGTCGTATGGACCTTTGTGTCCCATTCTTCTTATAATTCCTTTCCACTCTGACCTACGACGGTTAGAACCACTTTCGTGAACTTGGAAACCTAAGAACCAGTCGCCAAGCATTTCACGATATTCGTTTGCAAGTTCTAAGTCAAACTTATAATTATGCCATGTTGAACCACCACAAAGTCTATCAACGTACATAGGTGTTTTTGTTTCTTTTATGTAGTTGTAGAACTTGCTACCTTTTTTAGCATATTCATTGAACTTGATGTTATCTGGGAATCTATAACTTTGTTGAATTCTAAGTCCAGAATCTTTGTTCAATAAGTTGTTCTTTATTAGACCTTTGATAAAGTGGTCATCATAAGCATGAAAAAACTTCATTTCCTTCTCTCCTTGTTGTGTGACTTTTTGATACTCTTGTTTATTTTACAAGCCTAAAATATGGGCTATGTTATAAAGTTCTGTGTCAAATTTATCTCTAGTTCCTTGAACTTCGCTAAATGGAACGGTGATTACTTTATTATCCCTTATACCGATTGCACAACTTTCTTTCTTTTCTTTTAAAAGTTCAACTGCTTTATATCCAAACCTTGCGGCTAAAACTCTATCTGCCATATTTGGTGAGCCACCCCTTTGAATATGCCCAAAGTTTGTGACCTTTACCTCAATGCCACTCTTTTTGGCAATATACTCGGCAATCTCATCACGATTGCCTGCACCTTCTGCCAAAATTATCATGTTAGAAGTCTTTCCACGAAGATAACTCTTTTTTATAGAAGATGCTATTTTATCTAAGTTATATGGCACTTCTGGGACTAAAACGTATTCAGCGCCACCAGCAACGCCAGCGTAAACTGCAATGTCACCACAATTTCTGCCCATAACTTCAAGTAGTCCTACTCTATCGTGAGAGTGGAAGGTGTCTCTAAGATTATTGATTGCCCAAAGCACCGTGTTTACTGCCGTGTCAAACCCAACGGTATAATCGGTGTAAGATAGGTCGTTGTCAATTGTTCCCGGTATACCCATAACCCTAATACCAAAGTTATCTGATAAATCTTTTGCTCCCCTAAAAGTGCCGTCGCCACCGATTACTACAAGACCTTCTATGCCATAAGCAGATAATGCTTCGACTGCTTGTCTCTGAACTTCTATATCCTTAAACTCAGGGCATCTTGCCGTACTTAAAAAGGTTCCACCCTTATGAATCATGTCTGAAACCGAACGAGTGTTAAGCCTTTTGATTTCTCCTTTAACGAGACCAGCATAGCCCCTTTCTACACCATAGATATCCATTTTATTGTTAAGTGCGCTGCGCACAACTGCCCTAATACAAGCATTCATGCCCGGAGCATCGCCACCACTTGTTAAAACAGCTATTCTATCCATTTTAGTCCACCCTTTTGCACTTTATTTTGTCAATAATATACTTTGTAGATTATTTTATCATATCCACAATTTTTTATCCACTATTTTTAAGCGTTTTTATGTTTTTTTAGTGAAAAATATTATGTCTTTTTCTGGGATATAATTTTTGAGTTCACTAATCAATCCGTCACATTTTCTTATTGCACAATTTGCGCTGTATTTTTTGCCACCGAGTGCAATGATTACAGGTATATCGCCCACATAACTTGTTAAGATGTCAAGTATTTCATCTTTTTTGTCTATCTTGTCATCTGGCACTATTATACCCATGTATTCTTGCCCTGCTTTTGAATTTTCTTGTTCGGTTATTGTTAAAATTTCCACGCTATCTGCAATGATTTGCGCTTCTTTTTCTTTTAGTTGTATTTTTCCAGAAACTTTTACTATTTGTTCTAACTTGAGTGCATCAATTGCCCTTTCGTAAACTTTTGGAAAGCATATTACTTCAATTTGTCCGTTTATGTCTTCTACCTTTGTAAAAGCCATTGTTTGACCACTCTTTGTAACGAGTTTCTTAAATTCTGTGACAATGCCACCCATCACTACGTGTTCGCCGTCTTTAATTTCGGTATAAGTTCTATTTTCATCTTCATCTTCTTCATAATAGTCTAATACAGAAGTATTAAAACTAAACTTAGAGAACTGCTCTCTATAGTCAGAGAGTGGGTGACCCGATAGATATATGCCAAGCACTGTCTTTTCAAGCGTTAGTTTTTCTTTTGATGAAAACTCATCAATCTTTGGATATTCAAGTTCTAAGCCTTCATCATCTGCAAGAAGAGTGCCAAACATAGAAATTTGTTGCTCGTTGCGTTTCTTTTCAACTAGCGATACCCTTTCCATATAATCGCCGTACACCGTCATAAGCGTTCTACGATTTATCTTAAAGCAGTCAAAACCACCAGATAAAATTAAACTTTCAACAAGCCTTTTGTTTATGCCAAGACCTATACACCTATTGATAAAGTCTTCAAATGACTTAAACTCCCCACCCGAATCTCTTTCTTTTATGATTTGTTCAACAACGCCAAGTCCAACGTTTTTAAGACCTACAAGTCCAAAACGCACCCCACCATTTTCGCAAGAGAACATTGCCTTGCTCTTGTTTATATCTGGAGTTAACACGCTTATGTTTTTAGATTTTAGGTATGATAGATATTTTGAAAGTTCTTCTATCTTGTCTATTCTGTTGTTTAAAAGCGAACAGAAAAACTCAACTTCATAATACCTTTTAAGGTATGCCGTTTGATAAGCAAGCACGGCGTATGCTGCTGCGTGGGATTTGTTAAAGGCATATCTTGCAAAAGGTTTCATGTTATCATAAATCTTGATTGCAACTTCTTCTGGAACGCCCCTTTTAATAGCACCATCAACAGGTTGACCTGTGCTTTCGTTTATACCACCATAAACGAATATGGCCTTTTGCGCTTCCATAATATCAAGTTTTTTCTTACCCATCGCCTTTCTAACGACGTCGGCATGCCCAAGCGTAAACCCACCAAGGCTTTGGCAGATTTGCATAACTTGTTCTTGATAAACAAGTATGCCATAACTATTTTTAAGTATTGGCTCTAAAAGTGGGTGGTCATATTTAACTAGTTCTGGATTATGCTTATTCTTAACATAATCGTCTATTGAGTCCATTGGCCCTGGTCTATAAAGCGATATTCCGGCTATAATATCTTCAAAGGTCGTTGGCTTTAAGTTTCTCATAAACCTTTTCATGCCCGGACTTTCTAGTTGGAACACGCCGTCAGTTTCGCCTGAGCCGATAAGTTCGTATGCCCCCATGTCTTCATAGCCAAGTTTATGGAAGTCTATATCTATGCCGTGATTTTCTTTTACATATTGACAAGCAAGTTGTACATCGGTTAAAGTTCTTAAACCCAAGAAGTCCATTTTGAGCATACCTAATGCTTCGACTTCTATCATGTCAAACTGCGTGGTAATATCATCGCCGTTTCTTTGAAGTGGAACGTTTTCCATTATAGGCTTTTCGCATATAACAACGCCTGCAGCGTGCATTGATGCTTGCCTAGGCAATCCTTCTATCTTGATTGCCATATCTATTATCTTTTTAAGTTGGTCGTCTGTATCGTAAATTTCTCTAAGTTCTGGAACGCCTACATTTGTGCCGTCTTTGGTTAGGTCTAAGCCTAAAGACTGACGGATTGTTGACTTTCCATCCATTAGTTTTGTTATCTTATCCACATTTGCATAAGGCACTCTATACACCCTTGCAACGTCTTTGATAGCACCTTTTGCTGCCATCGTTCCAAAAGTGATTATTTGTGCAACCCTATCTGAGCCGTATTTCTTTCTTACATATTCAACAACTTCGCCACGGCGAGCATCGGATATATCAACGTCAAAGTCGGGCATGCTTACCCTTTCTCTATTTAAAAATCTTTCAAAAATAAGTTGATATCTAAGTGGCTCTACATCGGTGATTCCCACAGAATACGCAATGATACTAGATACGCCCGAGCCACGACCTGCACCCACAGGTATGCCCACGCTTCTTGCATAATTGATAAAGTCCCAAACGATAAGGTAATAGTCGCAAAAGCCCATTGAACTTATAACGTCAAACTCATATTCGAAACGCTCTCTTATCTCTGGGGTTATCTCGCTATATCTCTTTCTTAAACCGTCCTCGGCTAATCTTCTTAAGTATTCTTTTGATGTGCTTCCATCATCTGGAATGTATTTTGGAATAAGCGAATCATCTCTTATTGGGTCGCCCTTTTTTGTTAGGTTAAACACTTCTTCTGTAACCTTATCGGCAATCTTTTTGGTGTTTTCTATTGCGTCTGGTATATGAGAGAAAAGTTTTGCCATTTCTTCTGGTGACTTTAGGTACGATTGGTCGCTTTCCATCTTTAGCCTTGTTGGGTCATCTATTGTTGTTTTCATGCTGATACACATAATAACATCTTGCATTTCAGCATCTTCTCTTTCTAAATAGTGAACGTCGTTTGTGGCTACGAGTGGAATATTTAGTTCTCTTGAAAGTTTTATTAAGAGTGGATTTATGCGTTTTTGGTCATCTAAACCATGGTCTTGAATTTCGATATAAAAATCTTCTTTGAAAATATCATAAAGCATAAGCGCAGTTTGTTTTGCGCCTTCATAATCATTTTCGAGTAGCCTTTTAGACACTCTACCAGCAAGGCATGCAGATAGGCAAATAAGTCCTTCGCTATGCTCTTTTATGGTTTTATAGTCTATTCTTGGTTTATAGTGAAAGCCGTCGACATATGCTATTGAATCAAGTTTGATTAGGTTTTTATAGCCTTTTTTATTTTTACATAGCAAAATTAAGTGGTCATAGTTTTGCTTGCCACTTTTTTCTTTATAATCATCGCAAACATACATTTCGCAACCGATTATGCCCTTTATCCCTGCCTTTTTTGCTTCCCCAGCAAAGTAAAGCGAGCCGAACATATTGCCATGGTCGGTTATCGCAACGGCATCCATGCCCTTTTCTTTTAGGCTTTTGAATAGCTTGTCTATTCTCGTTGCGCCATCGAGCAAACTGTATTCTGTGTGTAAATGTAAATGTACAAAATCAGACATAATTTCTTCCTTTATAGTTCATTTGCTATTGTCATAATCTTCCTTAGTCTATGGTTTAGACAACTTTTGCTAACATCTAACCTTTCTGCAAGTTCTAAAAGTGTGTCGTCTGGATATTCTATCCTTGTTCTTGCTGTGGTCTCTAAGTCTTTGCTTAAGGTATCTAAACCTATCGTTTCTTTTATCTTTTTGATTGCTAAAATCTGTTTTCTTGATGCTTCAACTTGTTTAGTAACATTTCCTAAATCGCAATTTTTTTGTCTATTTATCTTATTTGCAAGTTCTCTATTTATCATAAGGTCGGTTATTTTAAGCACCGATATAGGCGCTGGCAAAAATGCAAGAAAGTCTTTTATTTCTTCTGCACTCTTAATGTAAATTATATAGCCTTCCCTTCTTTTAACAATCTTTGTCATTATGCCATACTCTGCGAGTTTAGAACTTGTTTCAAGTGCTGGAGAGTGGTGTGAAAAACTTATCTCTAAATGATAACTCGTGCTTGAATTATCATTTTCGTTTGGCAAAGTACATCTGCCCGTTGCAACAAATAGCCCCCTTATAAATGCTTTTAGACAACACTCTTTTTTTGTAATGTCATTAAAAAATGTTAAATCTACCCCCACACCTTCTTCATCTGTTATGAGTATGCCAAGTTCGGTCAGTATTTCAACTGCCTTTTCGCCACTTAAAGATAAATATAATTTGCTTTTGCTGTTTTGACCTTCACTTACTGAAACTTCCCTTATTTCATAGTCAAATAGGTCATAAAAGGTCGTGGTTAAGGTCACCAGCGTTTGTTCATCAAAAACCTTAAACTCCACACCAAGTTCGCCATCTTTTTCATATAGCACGCCAGAGCCACGAATAAGACCTGCTATAAATGCCTTTTTGCAGTGCGTTTCTTTTATAGGCTTTGATAATATTTCTTTTTTTATCTTATCTGTAAAATTCATTATGCCTTCTCCTTAAACGCCTTAAATCGCATTGTTGGAAGCCTGCCGTCTATATTTGCTATTTGGTCTTTATTTATTTTTATAGTGTCAAGCATTTTTTCAACTAAGGAAATTTCGCCAACCCTATCTGGCGTGTGTGCATCCGAATTTATTACAAACTTTACGCCCGTTGATGCCACTTGATATAATTCTTCTTCGGTTAGATGTGTCTTTTTAGAATTTAATTCTATATATGTGCCATAATCACTTGCTACCTTTGCCACTTCTTTTGCATTAGCAAAGCAACAAAAATTTAGGTGTGTGATTATGTCTACAGGGTTGTTTTTGATTACATTTATAAAAGTTTTTGTGTTAGTATCAATCAAACTTTGTGGAATATTTTTTTTGTTAAATGTAGAGCAAAAAAAGTTTCTTGCAAATAGCGAAAAAAGCGTGCCGAATTTATAAAGCACAAACTTATGCACGCCTGCTAAAAAAATATCAAAGTCATCGTACATGTTTTGCTTTAAGTCCACGCTTCCGTCCGTTCCTATTATGTTTGATTCTATGCCAAGAAGCACTTTTACACCCGTTTGTTCACTTGCTTTTTTGCAAAGTCCTTTCATCTTTGGCACTTTTCTTTTTGTAAGCCCAAAAGCAGGGTGCGAAAAGCCGTGGTCTGATATACCAAGTTCTCTTAACCCCTTTTCTTTTGCAACAAGTGCATTATCAATTATTTGACCCTTGCCGTGACTAAACACTGTGTGGGTGTGATAATCTGATGTAAGAATCATTAAAACTCCCCTACGCACTCGACTTCTTCTATTAACTCCACGCCAAATGCGTCTTTAACTTTTTGTTTGATTGTTGTTATCAACTGATAAACATCTCTGGCCTTTGCCTTCGATGATGTTATTATAAAGTTTGCATGCCTTTCAGAAACTATTGCACCACCGATGCTATACCCTTTTAAGCCTGCTTGTTCTATTAGCGCCCCTGCCGAAAATGGTTTTGGGTTCTTGAACACCGACCCACAACTTTTTCCCGATGGTTGAACCAATCGCCTTAAGTCCTTATACGACTTTATGCTGTTATAAATCTTTTCCCTGTCGCCATTTGTTAAATTAAAGGTTGCTGATACAACAACTTCTTTGCCTTTTAAAAACCGACTTGTACGATACCCAAACTTGCAATTACTTTTGTCATAAACCTTTATCTTGCCATTACAAAGCGTTTCAACCGTTTCAATGTTGTCGCTTATATTATGCCCAAAAGCACCTGCATTCATAACTATTGCACCACCAACCGTTGCTGGTATACCTGCAAGGGCTTCTAAACCACTAAGTTTATTATCTAGGGCAAACTGCAAAAGTTTTTCTAGTTTTGCGCCTGCCATTGCCTTTACTTGTTCTCTTTTGAAAAACACGTCACTTAGCCGTTTAGTATCTATTATAAGCCCGTTAAAGCCAAGGTCTGAAACTAATATGTTCGTGCCACTGCCTATAACTTTATACTTAACTTTATATTGTTTTGCTAAAGTAATAAGGTTATTCAGCGAGTAAAGGCTGTCTATTTGAGCATAGTATCTTGCACAGCCACCCACACCATAGCCAGTATGTTTTCTCATAGGTTCATCAAATGTAATTTTGGCATTTGTGGTCTCTAGCAGTGCATTTTTAAACACAAATTACTCCTTATATCATTTTACTATATTTTAATTTTTTTTTCAAGACTAAATTAACAAATTTTTCACATATTTTATTGCATTTTTGTCGCCTTTTATTGCAAGCATTGACATGCTGTGCATTTCACTTAAAACTTCTTTAGTGTTAAATGCTGAAATGGTTGAAAAACCACGGCTATTTTGCATTAAATTTAAGTTTTCTATGTCAAAACTAACATTTTTATATGGCGAAAGCATGTTTATTTTATTTAACCTTTCTTGCACCTTATCCGAGAGCAAATAGTCTATAAATCGCTTTGCTATAATACTTTTATTAGTGTCGCTTGCAGTAAGCGAAACATACTGATATAGGTCGTTAAAATTAGTTAGTGGAATTGCTGAAAAGTTACCCCCCCTATTAGTTAATCTCACCACATCTCGTTGCGTTCCCAACATAAACGCATTTTTGCCCAAAGTGAACTTTGTGTAGGCATCCATAGGGCTTAAAACTTCTATATTTTCAAACTCAAGGCCTTCTAACATCATTGCTAAAATCGGTTGAGTGTTTTGCCCTTTAGATACTATTAGTGGGGTCTCATCTTTACCTTCTAAATCTAGGTTTTTTATTAAGACATACCCACCACGACACCATGCCGTTGCATAAACCTTTTCTCCAACCTTGCCACCCCCAACGCATCTAGAAGTATTTATTGGTGACATCTTTTTTATGTCTAAGCCGTTTGAATATGAAATTATGTCTGGATATATCCCTTTAGAAATGTTTTCTTCTGCACTAGTAAAAGTGTGATTTATAACCATGACAAGCGTGCCTTCATTTTGCTTTTCAAAATCACGAGAAACGCTTAAAAGAAATTGCTTTCTTGAACCCGAACCACCTTCAAAGCCATCTATTTGCCAAATGGTGATTATTCCTTTAAATTCTTTTGGGTCTTTAAGTTTTTCTTCACCTATTTTTTTATAGCCAAAAGTTAAGGTGAAAACCGTGCTAAATATAATTAAACTTGCCATTATTATTCTAATTATTTTCATAATTTAAGTATATTCTTATATATCAAAAAATAGGACTTCTTAAATTAGAAATCCTATCTGTTTTAGTCTGTTTTTATGGTTAAAAAATACTAAAATTATGTGCAAATTTTAACTTAAATTTTTAGTGGAGAGCGTTTTGACCCAACCGTTGCAGTTGCCATTGTTTTTATATCAAAATACTTATCAATAACATCATTTACGTCTTTCATACTAACGCTTTCTAACCTTTTAATTCTATCGGTTAAATCAAATTCTTTATCTAAAAGAATAAGGTGTTTTGCATACAAAAGCATTTGCGATGCCGTGCTTTCTTGACCCATTATAAATGCGCTTTTTATTTGCGCTTTGCCACGGCTAAATTCTTGCTCGGTAATCTTGTTCTTTTTAAGCACTTCTATTTGCTCTAAAATTGCACTTACTGCTAAATCTCTAAGCGAAGTGTTTACGCCTGCATATATCTCTAAAATGCCGTTATCTTTATATCCAGAAGCATAAGAATACACGCTGTATGCAAGCCCAAGTTCTTCTCTTATTTTTTGGAATAAACGACTGCTCATGCCACCACCAAACACTATGTTTGCAATAGCAAACGCATCGCTATCTTTATCGTTTAGGCTTATGCCTTTCATTGCAAAACCAATGTGCGTTTGCTCTATTCTTTTGCTCCTTAATAGGTTTTGTGGGTTTGGAATTTGGGTTTTTGCTTGTGGCTGACTTTTTAATCTTGTAAACTTATCGGCAAAGTATTTTTCTACCAAACTTGTTGCCCTTTCTATATCAATGTTCCCTGCAACTGAGATTACCACATTGTCGGCTGTGTAATACTTGTCCATATACTTAATAACGTCGTCACGAGTAAATCTTTTTATGTTTTTGCTACTTCCAAGAATAGTTTGTCCAAGCCCACTCTTTCCATAATAGCCTTGTGACAAAAGGTCTAAACAAACTTCTTCAGGCGTGTCTTCGCTCATTTTGATTTCTTCTATTACAACGCCCTTTTCCTTTTCTAGTTCTTCTTTGTCAAACTTAGAACTAAAGAATATGTCCGATAAAATTTCTAAGGCTTCTTCAGCATGTTCTCTTGTCGATTTTGTATAATAACAAGTTAGTTCCTTTGACGTAAAGGCGTTTATTTGTGCGCCTATTCTATCGATATGGTCGGAAATTTCAAAGGCAGAACGCTTTTCTGTGCCCTTAAACATAACGTGCTCTATAAAATGGGATATGCCGTTATCTATATTGCTCTCGTTCATACTGCCCGTTTTTACAAGCACGCCTATGCTTACAGATAGCATGCCTTCCATTTTGTTTACAACAAGCCTTAGTCCATTTCCAAACTGTTTATATTTAACCATTTTTTTCTCCAATTATGTAACTAAAATATTTTGACTGACACTAACGATATCAAACCCCACGCTTTTATAATAATCTATTATCGATGGCAAAACTTCTAAAGTATGCTTTTTTGGGTGCATAAGCACTAAGTCCCCACCAGCAAGGTTTTTTGTTGCCCTATTATATAATGTTGTTAAATTACTATCACGCCAATCAATAGTGTCTTTTGACCACATTATAACCTTGTAACCTAAGTCATAACTTGCCTTTAAGGTGTTTGGGGAAAAACTGCCAGATGGTGGTGCAAAAAGTTTCATTTCAGCGCCACATAGCGCCTTAACAACGCTATGCGTGTTTGATATTTCTTGTTCGTTTTCGTTATAACTAAGTTTTTTGTGGTCTTTATGAAAATAGCCGTGATTGCCTATTTCGTGACCACTATTTATTATTCTAACTAACGTTTCCCCATTGTCATCTGCCCAACAACCACCCACAAAAAAGGTTGCTTTTACGCCCTTTTCATCTAAAACATCTATTATAGAATTTACAATTTTTGTGTTTTCATACACATTAAACATAATAGATACATTGTTTTTTAATGGATTGCCGTTGTATATTGCACTAAGCGTGTCATTGCCATATGCTTCAAGTGTGGTTTTTGGCATAAAGTTTATAATATACACAATAAATAAGGTCATAACTAGCATTGTGTTTATTATAAAAGTGTGTCTTTTACTTAGTTTTTTCATTTTTTGCCACCTCTATTCGTAGTTTATGCCGATAGAGAGCAATAAAATTACTATTTAAATCAAAATATGCAAGGCGTTTGCCTTGCATATTTTTCTTGCTTTATTATAGACTAGTCATTAACAATTTCTAAAAGTTTAAGGTCAATTCCCTTTTCACCGATTTTGATGATTTCTACCTTAACTTTGTCGCCAATATGCAATACTTCTTCTACACTGTCAATACGCTTTTCACTCATCTTGCTGATGTGGATAAGTCCGTCTTTACCAGGTGCAAGTTCGCAGAATGCACCAACTTTTGGAAGAATTCTAACAACTTCTGTTATGAACATATCGCCAACTTCTGGGTCTTTTGCAATTGAAAGAATAATTGCTTTTGCTCTTTCTGCATTTTGAACATCGCCAACTGTTGCGATATTAACTGTGCCGTTGTCATCAATATCAATCTTAACGCCTGTTTCTTCAATAATCTTGTTGATAACCTTACCTTGCTTACCAACAACATCGCCGATTTTTTCAGGGTTGATGCTAAATGATATAATCTTTGGAGCATATTTAGAAAGTTCTGCTCTTGGCTTGTCAATTGCTTCTAACATCTTAGACAAGATATGTTGTCTGCCAACGTTTGCTTGTGCAATTGCTTGTCTTAAAATCGCTTCATCTATGCCCTTGATTTTAATATCCATTTGGATTGCTGTGATACCCTTTTCTGTACCTGCAACCTTAAAGTCCATATCGCCAAGGAAGTCTTCTAAGCCTTGAATATCTGATAAAATTGATACCTTGCCACTTTCTGTGTCCTTGATTAAGCCCATTGCGATACCAGCAACAGGGGCTTTGATTGGAACGCCTGCATCCATAAGTGCAAGCGTTGAACCACATACACTTCCTTGTGATGTTGAACCATTTGAACTTAATACTTCTGATACGATTCTAATTGCGTATGGGAATTCTGTTTCGCTTGGAATAACAGGTTCTAATGCTCTTTCAGCAAGTGCACCGTGACCAATTTCACGTCTTCCTGGGCTCTTTAATGGTCTTGCTTCACCAGATGCATAACCTGGCATGTTGTATTGGTGCATATATCTCTTAGATGTGTCACCATCAAGACCTTCTAGTTTTTGTGCTTCGCTGAGCATTCCAAGTGTACAAGTTGACATAACTTGTGTCATACCTCTTGTGAACACGCCTGAGCCGTGTGCTCTTGAAAGAACGCCTGCTTCACACCAAATCTTTCTAATTTCATCAAGTTTTCTTCCGTCTGGACGAATACCTGTGTTTGTTATTTTTGCTCTGATTTTTTCTTTTGTCATGTAGTAAAGAGCATCTTTAATTTCTCTTGCTGAGTCTGGGAAGATTTCAGCAAAGTGATTTAAGCAGTCTTTTTCTACATTGTCTTGGCCAACTTGTCTTTCATGTCTATCAAATGTGTCAAGTGCTTTGTCAAGCATGTCGTTTGCATATGCTCTAACAGCGCTGTCGATTTCTTCTGGAACGTGATAGAGTTCAATTTCCTTCTTAGGCTTGCCGATTTCAGCAATGATTTGTTCTTGGAAAGCGCAAAGACGCTTGATTTCTTCGTGACCGAATAAAATTGCACCAACCATTTCGTCATCAGAGATTTCGTTTGCACCTGCTTCAACCATCATGATAGCATCTTTTGTACCAGCAAGGTTAAGTGTGAGCATGCTCTTTTCTCTTTGTGCCTCATCTGGGTTGATGATATATTCGCCATCAACTAAACCTACAACAACGCTTCCTGTTGGACCTGCAAATGGTATGTCTGAAATGCTGATTGCAATTGAACTACCAAGCATTGCAAGTGGTTCTGGTTGAATGTCTGGTTCAACTGAAAGTGCTGTTGCAATAACAACAACGTCGTTGAAAAGTCCTTTTGGGAAAAGTGGACGAATAGGTCTGTCAATAAGTCTTGATGTTAAAATGGCTTTGTCAGACGCTCTACCTTCTCTCTTTTTGAAGCCCCCTGGAATCTTGCCGATAGAATACATCTTTTCTTCAAAGTCAACGCCGAGTGGGAAATAATCCATTCCATCACGAGGTTGTGGTGCCATTGTAACATTGACCATAACTTCTGTTTCGCCACATTTGATGATACATGAACCATTTGTTTGTTCAGCGTATTTACCTGTTTCAACAATGAGTTCTCTACCACCAACTGTAGTCTTAAATACTCTAAAATTTTCTGTCATTTTTTTCTCCTGTTTCTACTCTAATTTTTATTGAAGTTGGACGCAACCTACGCCCAAACATAATTACTTTTTAAAAATGGCATTTTAGAAAAATTAGGCGACAAAAAATTATGCCGCCTTAATTTTTTTACTTTCTTAAATTTAAATCTGCAATAATCTTTCTGTATCTTTCAATATCGATTTCTTGCAAATACTTTAAAAGACCACGTCTTTCACCAACCATCTTCATAAGACCACGTCTGCTGTGATTGTCGTGCTTGTTTGATTGCAAGTGCTCATTTAAATGATTGATTCTTTCAGTCAAAAGTGCGATTTGAACTTCTGCTGAACCTGTGTCACCTTCGTGATGACCGAATTTTGCGATTATTTCTGCCTTTTTTGCCTTTTCCATATTGTTTTTACCTCCTATAATTTATGGATTAATTCGCTTTAAACAAAGCATTGGGTGGAGAACCACAAAACCTTGCCTAAAGTATCAAGCCTATTTAGTATATCAAAATTTTACCAGTTTGTAAACTACTTTTTATAGTAATTTATCAATTTTTAGTTGGCTTTTAGTTTTTTTCTTGCTATTGAATACACAATTTTGCTTAATCCAAGCATAAATTTGTTATTATACTTTGTTATTGAGGTGAACTTATGCTTACATTTCTTATATACATATGGCGCATTTTCTTTTAGATATTGCCATAATTCTTTCTTTTTTGCAAGCGCTTCAGGTGTACCTTCTAAAATTAAGAATATACTTGACAATACAACGATGATATAAGAATATTCCTTCATATAATGGCATAGTTTTGGGCGTTCTTTTTTTAATTCAGCCACATTATACTTGCTAACCATTATCTTTGCAACTCTAAGCATTTGGTCGTTTCTTTTTATTTGATTTTTTATATTTACTGATTGGTCTTCCCTACCTATAAAATACCTATATAAGTCAACATCTAAATAATAAAATTTTTCTATAAATGGTAGTGGTGTATAAACAAAGATGTTATCTACATAAAATGTATGCTTTGGAAGTTCTAGGTTAATATCTTTTAAAATTTGCGTCCTATAAATTACGCTATGCATTGCCAAAAACTGACCAACGCCAAACTTTTTGCTCTCTTCAAAATTAAAGAGTCTATCTTTAGGCAATTTCTTTCTATAATGAACAACCCTTTGCGTATTGGTATATGTGTGTTCATATACATAGTTTGTTAAAATTGCATCGGGAACTTCTTCTTTTCCCTCAAAAGAGCGAATAGTTTCCATAACCTTTTTTAAGGCTTCTTCATCTACCCAGTCGTCAGAGTCAACAACCTTATAATACTTGCCTGTTGCATTTTTAATGCCTTCGTTTACAGCAGAACCATGTCCACCATTTTCTTTATGAATTGCTTTGCAAATATTTGGATACTCACTTTGATATTTATCTGCTATTTCTGCTGTATTATCTTTTGTTGAGCCGTCGTTTACTATCAAAATTTCGGCATCTTCGCCTGCCTTTAATAGTGAGTCAATACATTTACCCATATACTCTGCCGAGTTATAACATGGTATTGCAAAAGTGATAAGTTTCATTGCTATTCTCCTATCTCTTTTATTCTAAAAAGAGTTTTTCTTTATCTTTTTTTATTATATCTAATTTGTTTAAATATGTCAAAACATCTTTTGGCGAAGCCGAGCGTTCTATTCTCTCCCCACCATTAAATATCCTTTTGCTTATGGCGTTTGCGCCACAAGCAACGTTAGAAGAAATTTCTTCCATTATGTCTATATTATACACGCACGCTTTGTTAGGCTTTGTGTATCCCACGTTTTCTAAGTTGCCTGCCATGTATTTTTGGCGATATAAGTAGTATGGCATATAACCATTTTGTAATAGGCTTTGGTGCGCGTATTCTACCATATCCGAAACAACTTCACTGCTTAAGCGTTGCTCCAACTCAGCAAGCCTTGAGCCTTTTTTAATGCATAGCGTATGCACCGTTATGTTTTCTGGGCTAAGTGATATTGCTTTATCTAAACTATACTTAAAGTCTTGATAACTCTCGCCTTCAAGCCCTGCTATTAAGTCCATATTTATGTCAAACATGCCTTTTGCCATATCGAACTTTTCTTCTATATGCTTTGCTGTATGGTTTCTGCCAAGGCTTACAAGTGTTTTATCTATAAAAGTTTGTGGGTTTATGCAAATTCTTGTTACACCATGATTTTTAAGCAACATTAGGTTTTCTTTGGTTATTGCATCTGGTCTACCTGCTTCAACGGTATATTCAACCCCTGTGTTTATGCTGTCTATTGCCGAAAGCACCTTGTCTAATTGGCTGTTTGAAAGGGCAACGGGCGTGCCACCACCTATATAAATGCTTCTTAATTTTTTGATAAATTTTTTGCTAAAGTTAATCTCACCTACTAAAGCGTCTACATATTCATCAACGTGTTTTTGTGCGCTTTTTATGTCTGCACTGATAAACGAGCAATATTTGCACCTTGATGGGCAAAATGGAATAAATACAAAAAAGTCGGTGCTTTCTTCATCTATTTTATAAATACCCTTTTGACTAGCAAGCACATTCTTTATAAGGTTAGTTTTGTTTTCACTAACCTTCATGGTGTTAATAAAAAAATCTTCAAACTCGCCACTTTCTTTTATTTGTTGATAGGCAAGTTTTGTTGGTCTTATGCCTGTTAGCGCACCCCAAGGAAGTTCTTTTTCAAAAAACTTTGAAAGGGCTTTATAAAGGGATAATTTTGCATATCTTTTAAGCAACCTTTTATGACAAATAGGGTCAGTTATTTCCCCCACGAAATTGCCATAAGCAAACACTTTTCCGTTTATGGTTATTGTGTTTACAAACTTACAATCACTTTCTTTGAATTGGTGTTTTACTTTTATATCATTGCCACTTTGAAATAAGTTTAATACTTCATTTAGGTCGCAATTTAAAAATTCTATATTTGTATCAATCATATTCTGCAAAAATGTTATATTTTCTTTCACGCTCAAGAGTGGTGAACCCATCGTGCCCTGGATAAACGGTATAGTCGCCATCAAGGTTAAATAATTTCTTTATCGACATTACCATTTGCTCTCTATTGCCACTCTTAAAATCTGTTCTTCCAACACTGCCATAAAAGAGAGTGTCCCCTGTGAAAAGGCTATTGTCCACCATAAAACAAACCGAGCCATCAGTATGCCCCGGCGTTGCTATAACCTTAATTTTTATTTCGCAAATATCTAATTCATCGCCATCACTAAAGGTATAGTCTGCAGTTAAATAATCAAACTTTCTTCCAAAATCACTACTTAAATTATCTTCGTTAAGAAGTTTTGGTGCATCTAGTTTACTTATATAAATTTTAGCACCGTCATCTTGCAACTTTTTTGCGTTGCCAGCATGGTCAAAGTGAGCATGCGTTAATAAAACTGCCTTAACTATAAAGCCATACTGCTCGCATACTTGTTTTATTTTTTTATAGTTTTCGCCACTATCTATAACTACTGCTTGGCTAAAGTCATTTACTAAAAAATACGAGTTAACATTTAGTGGCCCCGACTGTAAATGATATAATTTCATCAATTTGCCGTCCTAAATACATCTATTATCTTTGAATCTTGTTTTAGTTTTGTTATAAGGCTGTCTAGTTCATCTTTATTATTTAGCCTTATACTAAACTCAATGGTTGCTTGCTTAGCCTTGGTGTCCGTTCTGCCGTTTGTTGAAACTATATCGAGTTTTAGTTGTGCAACTGCTGTTGCAACAATGGTTAAAACTTCGGCTTGGGTGCTACCTATAACCTTTATGCTTGCGTTGTATGCACCCACAGCATCTTCTGCCCAAGAAACTTCAATTAGCCTTTCATTTTCGGTGTTTGTTAGGTTAGGACAATTCTTTCTATGCACGGTAACCCCATGCCCACGAGAAACAAAGCCAACGATTTCATCACCTGGAACAGGATTACAGCAACCAGCAAACCTAACAAGTAGACCTGCCATACCCTTTACTTTTACACCACTTGATGATGACTTATTGCTCTTAAAGTATTTTGTAACTTCTTGCTGTGGTTGGCTCTTTCTTTGATAGTCAATAAGTTTAACGATAACTTGGCTTGATGAAACTGCACCATAACCGATTGAAGAAAACATTTCATCTTGGCTGTTAAATGCCATTTTGCTTGAGATGTGTTCAAAAGAATCATCGTTTAGAAGTTCACTTAGGGTGTACCCCCTACGCTTTGCCTCGGCATCGAGCATAACCTTACCTGTCTTGCCGTTTTCTTCTTTCATTTCACGCTTAAAGAATTGTCTTATCTTAACCCTTGCGCTTGAACTCTTTACTATTTTTAACCAGTCCCAAGATGGACCTTTAGAGTTTTGTGAAGTTATGATTTCAACAACGTCGCCTGCCGATAAAATTGTGTTTAGTGGCACTATCTTTGAGTTAACCTTTGCGCCCACACATTTATTGCCGACTGCCGAGTGAATATTATATGCAAAGTCGAGTGGCGTTGCTTCTTTTGGAAGGCTTATTACGTCGCCCTTTGGCGTGAACACTAAAACTTCAGAACTATATATGTCGCCCTTAAGCGAGTTTAAAAATTCCTTACTGTCTTTTAAGCCACCTTGCCACTCCATAACTTCTCTTATCCAAGAAAGGCGTGTGTCAAGGTCATCGGCAACTTGCTTCTTTTCCTTATATTTCCAGTGCGCTGCGATACCATACTCAGCAGCGTGGTTCATTTCGTATGTTCTTATTTGAATTTCAAAAATTTTGCCAAAGTTTGTGACTACCGTTGTGTGAAGTGAACGATACATGTTTGGCTTTGGTGTTGCTATATAGTCTTTAATTCTACCAGGGATAGGCTTCCATTTGTGGTGAATTTTTCCAAACACTTCATAACACTCATCAACGGTGTTTACTAAAATTCTAATAGCGACAAGGTCATAGATTTGGTCAAGCGTTTTGCTACGCTCTTTCATCTTTCTATAAATGCTATATAAGTGTTTCTTTCTGCCATAAACTTCGCCACTAACCTTAGAGTCGCTTAAAATTTGCTTAACTTCGGTTAGAACTTGGTCAACAAAGTCTGTGTTTGCTTTTACCCTTTCTTCAATGTTTGTTATTAAATATTCATAAAAGTCTGGCTCTAAATATTTTAAGCACAAGTCTTCAAGTTCGCACTTAACTTGAGAAATGCCTAGCCTATGCGCAAGTGGTGCGTATATGTCAAGCGTTTCTCTTGCCATTCTTTGTTGTCTTTCAAAAGACAAAAAGTTAAGAGAGCGCATATTATGAAGCCTATCGGCAAGTTTAATAATTATAACCCTTATATCCTTTGCCATTGCAACGAATATCTTTCTAAAGTTTTCGGCTTGCTCTTCTTCCCTTGATGTAAATTGAATCTTGTCAAGTTTTGTAACGCCAAGAACAAGTTCTAAAACTTCTTCGCCAAACTCTTTTTTGATATCACCTTCGGAAACAGCAGTATCTTCGATTACATCGTGCAAAAAGGCTGCAGCAACAGTTGCTGAGTCTAGCCCTAAATCAATCAAAATTTGTGCAACAGTACATGGGTGAATAAAATATTCTTCACCCGATGCACGCTTTTGGTTGGCATGTGCTTCTTTTGCAAAATCATAAGCACGCCTTAAAAGCGCTAAATCTTTGCCAATGTATTTTTCTTCAATACGCTTTAATATATCAAACATAATTTCCCTTTAATAGTACAATTTTACTATATAGTTTGGAGTTTGTCAATGCGTTTTTAACTTTTTCGTTATAAGTAAATACTTTGTTATTTACTGAGAATATGCCAAGTTCGATAAACACTTTGAGAGCAAATAAGAAGTTTTCTTTTTCAAAACTTTCTGCATTAGTGTTTACAAAGTCGACAATATCGAAAAACGGCTTGTTTTTGAGAGAAACTAGATGTGCAAATACTTGTGAAAAATAAGTTCTTTCTACATCTAATTTTTTTATGAAGTCATACCCCACTAAGTCTTTTACAACATAAGTTTTTGCCAAAGTGTTTTGCACGGTTATTGGCTTATCTAGATATATTACCCTATCGTATCCTTGTGGAATAACTGCTGGGGCATATACGATTTCACTAATTAAATTTTTACTTTCTGGTTTTGCAAAACTTACGCTTAAACCTGAAAGTTTATTATACTCTTTTAGATTTTTTAAGTCGCTTATAACATATAGTGTCCCCACCACGTCGGTTGGTGGCAAGTTAGTTTTATCAAGCATCTTAAATTCGCCTTGCTCACTTAAAATGCTGTCTAATTGATTGTTTATTGCGTGTAAAGAAAGTTTAGACATGTCGCTAAAGTCTGCACTTACATTTCTTACATAACCTTTTATGTATTCTTTACCCTTAAAAGTAGATACATTAACTTCAAAAACAATCTTTTTAGGCACAGGTAGGCTTAATGTTGCAACATCTTTTTCGCCGTTAAAGTTAAGCATCTCCAAACACTCTGACCTAAACGAATAGTGTGGCGAGTTTTCTTTTAATGGGTTTGCCTTAACCTTTGTTACTTCTGTGCTAAATAGTGGGCTTTTGTTTCCTACACCAAAAGGCTCTAAAAGTTCGATTTCTTTTGCAAATTGTTTAGGAAACTCTCCTTTTATCTCCCACTCAACATATATAGATTGCGAAACATCTAACGCCACATAGTGACTGCTAATATAGTCGTTTAGTGCACTTTCAAACGCCATGAAATTTTGTTTAGAAACAGACACGCCTGCCGCCTGAGAGTGACCACCAAAGCATAATAACAAATCTTTATTTGCATTTATCGCTTCGTGGATGTTTACACCTTCTATACTTCTTGCCGAACCTTTTAAAAAGCCGTCTTGTCCAGCAAAAACCACCACAGGTTTAGCAAAGTCTTCAACAAGCCTTGCTGCAACTATTCCAACAAAACCCGTTTGCCAATTTTCGTCCTTAACTAAAATAACACTGCGTTTATTCAATGAATATTTTTGTATTTTTTCTTTTGCTTCACGATAAATCTTGTCGCACCAAGTTTGCCTTTCGATATTATATCCGTTTAGTTTTACGGCAAGTTCATAAATTTCATTTGGGTTATTAGAAGTAAATAGTCTTAAAGCACAGTTTGCATCACCCATTCTGCCCCCAGCATTGATGCGTGGTGCTATAGCATAAGCAAGGGTTTGCGCCACAACAGTTTTTGTGTTATCCCCAAGCAGATATTTCATGCATAGGCGAAGTTTTTTAGGATTATTAAAGAGTTTTAAGCCTTCTGCAACAATGTCTCTATTTTCGCTAACAAGTTCCATGCTGTCGGCAACGGTTGCAAGTGCAACAAAGTCTAAATAATCGTTTGCCTTTTCGCCAATAAGCGCATAACCTAGTTTATAAGCAACGCCTGCACCACAAAGCCCGTCAAATGGATAGGCCCCACCACAAAGTTTTGGGTTTATCTTGATGCAGTCTGGTAAAATTTCTGGTGGTTCGTGATGGTCTGTGACAATTATGTCTATACCTAATTCTTTTAACTTTTCTATCTTGTCATAATCACTTATACCACAGTCAACGGTAATTATAAGGTCAAAATTGTTTTTATCTCTTAATCTTTCAATAGTTTCTAAATTAAGCCCATAACCTTCACTGCGTTCTGGGATATACATAGATATTGAACTTATTCCAAAGTCTTTTAAGCAGTTATAAAGCACGGTTGTTGCACACACGCCATCAGCATCGTAATCGCCAAAAATAAGCACGCTTTTAGAGAGAAATTTTGCGTTTTTAATCTTTTCAACAGCACTTGCCACACCACTTAGCATTTTAGGATTATAAAAACCTTTTTTGCTAGGATTTAAAAAGCGCTTAACTTTTTCTACCGTGTCTTGTTTACGGTAAAACAAAAGCCTTGCAGTATCAAATGTGATATTGCAACTTAAAGCAATTTGTCTAATCAATTGCTCTTTTTCGCTATTTAGTTTTTCACCATAAACTATCTTCATAATGCTTTTAAAATCGAATAAGGCGAAAAAAGATTTCGCCTTAAAAATCAACAAAATTTCCCTTTTCTGTTTTTAATATTATTGCAAGGCTGTTGATTATTCTTTTTCAACTGCCTTTGCTTTTTTGTCTTTACCTTTAATCGCTGTCCAAATTAGTGGCGAAATAAAGTATGCACAAGCAACTGCTGCTATTCCTGCAATTAGAAGTTGACCACCAATTATTAACATGTATCTCATAAAGAAGGCTGATACAGCCACGCTTGCTATCACAATAGCAACTAAAATGTAAAGATATTTTTTGCTTTCAGTTTTTGCAACCTTTTCTGCAATTTCATTAACTGAAAACTTATTTGATGTTGTGTTTTTGAGTTCTTCTCTATATCTACCAACAGTTGAAACAGCAAGTAATAAGCCAAGTATACCAGCAAACATTGCTGAAATTTCAAAATATGGAAGGGCTGGAATTCGTGTTAGTGCTATCATAGCAATAAACATTACAACCGATGCTATTGATGAACAAATAACAGCCACTGCGCTTGCAAGTTTGTTCATTATTAACATATATACAAAAATTGTAACAACTGCTATGCCATATGCAAGCAAAATCTTAAGTGGTTGAACAAGACTGCCTTGTGTTGCATATTTGCTAACTACAGTTACTTCATTTGTGCCCATTTGTGTGTTCAAACTTAATACTGCATCAAGCACAGATTTGAGTTCTTGCACTTTTGATGTTTGGTCGGTTGTGAATTTATAAACAAGACTCATGCCATCTTCTTGGCTTTGGAAAGATGCATAAATAATACCATTTTCTTCAAAGTATTTGTCTGCTGTTTCTTTCATTTCTTGTTTTAACGAATCATCGTCGATAGCAATGCTAACGTTAATTTCATAACTATCGCTATAATCGATAGGTTTATTTAATCCAAAAATTCCAAGCAGTGTCATGCCGACAACTAATATTACTAAAGAGGAGATTACAAAATATTTCATTTTATTCATTACGCTATTCATAATTACACCTCCTCGCTAACAATTTCTTCTTTTTTTATGCTAAAGAATTTTTCTTTATTACTAACAAGTGGCATAATCAAAGCATTGAACATTCTTGTGAATACTAGGCTTGCAATAAGTGATACTACCACGCCTATGCCAAATGTAATTGCAAAACTCTTTACTAATCCACTTGCAAAAATGAAAAGTAATAAACTTACTATACCAACTACCACGTGCATGTTAATTGTTGGTAAAAGTGCTTCCTTAAATCCTTTACTAATTGATGCCTTAACTGTTTTTTGTGTGTTTTCAAAACTATCTTTAATCTTTTGCAAGAGTGAAAGCATAGCAAATATACAAATAACTGTTGCACCGATTATACCCATTATGCTACCCAAACTTACAACAATTCCTGGTACGCCAATGAGTAGCCATGTTTCTGCCAAGATAAAGATAAGTAAAGATAGTGCTGACATAATGCCAAGGCCTTTATAAACAACTATCATAAGTGCTAAAGCAACTACGATAAATGTTATGATTGCAACCATGCTCTTTAATGCTATATCTTCACCAAAAGCAGATGTGATTGTTATGCCTTTGCCATTGTTTGCGATATCATATCTATAATCAATGCCACCATACTTAAAGAGCATTGCCATTCGCTTTGCTTCTTGTTCTGAGCCTGACTGTATACCTATTTCTCTATTATCACCATCAAATACTGATGTGTCAAATGGGTTTTGTTCCGTTGAGTTAAATAGTGGAATTTCTTGACCGTTTTCATATAACCCACAAGTTACCTTAAGGAAATATACCGAACCATCGATTATATCAAGAAGTTCTTTTTTGCCTTGCTCTGTAAACTTTATTGTTAGTGCATAAGCACCATCGCCTGTTGCACCATAGAATGATGCATCTTCTATAACATCAACGCCTTCAAGAATTTGAGTTGTTGGGTTTGCTTCAGTGCCACCATAAAATTTAAGTTCACCATAAGTCGCAACAGCAAGCATGTCTCTATCTATATTCAAATCACCTTCGCTACCTTTGACTTCTACCCTAATTTCATAGTCTTGAACATCTTTATCGGTGTTTTTAACAGCCTTAACCATATATGCTGTGTAACCTAAAACTTCAAGTCTTTGACCAATTTCCTTTGCAACTTCTTTTGTTTGTTCTTCGCTTACTTGTTGGTCTTCATCACTTTGGTTTAAGGTTAAGTTGTAATAAACACCACCAGTCATGTCGTAATCTAACTCTATTGCACCAACTGCTGAGTTATAATCTTTTACGCCCATTTCAAAACGCAAAAAGGTCATAGTTAACACTATAGCCAAAATCACGCTTATTATGGTCAATAAAGTAATCGACTTTTTCTTGCTCATTTTTGCCTCCACTTTATAACTGATTATATTGCTTTCAATTCAAATATAACAATTTTTGTCCTATTCTAAAATTATACAGCATTACAGCCTTTAGGTCAACAAAATAACCGAATTTTATAGAAAATTCTTGATAAACTTGCTCGTTTTTTTGCTATTTTTTGCCTTCAGTTATTTTTTTATTAACTTTAATAAAAGTTAAGGAACGATTTTTTGTATCGTTCCTTATTTGACCCTTTCTTTTTGTGACTTAAAAGTTGTTTAATTCTTCAAGCATTTTTTCTAGGTCTGCACCGTGAACTTCTGCTGCTTCACCAACTGTTTCGCCGTGTGCAAGTGCGCAACCTAAACAGTGCATGCCATAAGACATCAATATGTCACCAGCATTTGGGTTAATTTGAATAGCTTCAAAAATTGTTGTGTTTTCTGTAATTTTCTTTTCCATCTTTTTATCTCCTATACCTTTAAGTATTGCCCTTTACATGCTTTTTAAACATTTGGCATTTTTTACCCTTTTATTATATATTTTTTTTACTATTAAGTCAAGGCTATTTGATGTTTTAGTAAAAAATGTAAAATAAAATGTATTCTCTAACTTGTTTAGGTGATGAGCAGCATCTACGCTTGGCTACGATGGCAAAGCCGAACCAAATTCGTTCTCGCTTTCGTCAATCCAAAGGAAAAGGGGCATAATTATAGAATTTAATATGTTCTCTAGCCTATGCAGTTGATGAGAAGCATCTCCGTTTCACTACGATGGCAAAGCCGAACCAAGTCCGTTCTCGCTACATCTTTCCAAAGGAAAGGGGGACACCAAAAGTGTCCCCCTTTCCTTTGGAGCAGGTGATGAGAATCGAACTCACAACCACAGCTTGGGAAGCTGTTGTTTTGCCACTAAACTACACCTGCTTTTTTCACAAAATCTCTTTTGTGAATTATTTATAATAGTCCATATAATATTAGGCCTAAAACGGCTGATATTATAATTAGAAGTATTGGCGAAATTGCCTTTTTAGTTTTCTTTTTTGTAAATATGCTAATCCCTGCAACTATTGCAAAGATTATAACTGCTTTATAGTCTATACTTATAGTGCTGATTTGTATGTTTTCAAAGGCAAAAACCACTTGCATTATTATAGTGATTGCCGTGCCTAAAATAAGTCCAACAACAACAGGTCTTAATCCATCTATAAAGGCTTTCACCCCTGCAAATTTAAGTAGCCCTTTTATAACAGATGCCACTATCAATATAATAACAAATGATGGCATTATTACGCCGAGCGTTGCACATATTGCACCTAAAATGCCTGCCTGACTTGAGCCAACAAAGGTTGACATATTTATTGCTATAGGCCCCGGTGTGCTTTCGGATACGGCTATAAAGTTTAAAATTTGTTCAGAGTTTAGCCAGCCGTTTGATATTACTTCATCTTGGATAAGTGGTATCATTGCATAGCCACCACCAAATGACACTGCGCCGATTTTTAGAAAGGTTAGGAATAACTGTAAATAGATAAGCATTATTCATCCCCCTTCTTTTCATTTTTTTCTTGTTCTTTTTTTCTAAAAGAAGTTATGAGATATGTAATTACACCGACCACCCCACCTGCCAAGATATAATAAATTGAAGAAAAACTAAGTTGTGGGAAAAACAAAGTAAACGCCACTATGCCTAAAATGGTAAGGCTAAATAAAATGATATTAAAAGCCGTTTTTTTAATCTTTTTAAGCATTTTTATGCCAGCAGAGAGTATTAAAAAACAAACGCAGGCTTGTATGCCCTTAAAAGCATAATTTACTGCTTGGATTTTAATAAACGCATCATAAAAAAGGGATATTAAAAAGATTATGATAAAAGATGGCATTGCAACGCCGAGCGTTGCAAAAACCGAGCCTATTACCCCACACCTTTTATATCCAATATATGTTGAACTGTTGATTGCGATAGGCCCTGGAGTGCTTTCTGCAATGGCAATTAGGTCGATAAACTCATCATGCTCAAGCCATTTTTTACGCTCGACAAGTTCACGCTCTAATATTGCTATCATTGCGTAGCCACCACCAAAGGTAAATAGACCTATCTTAAACATTGTCCAAAATAATAGTAATGCCGTTTTTAACTTTTTCATATCAAAACTTATTATAAATAATTACTTGGTTTTTTGCAAGTGTTTTTATATCTTGTTTTATTTATACTAAAATTTTGTCAAGATTATATGACACTTTTTTAAAAACTTTTTCATTTTGTGCAAAAAAAATCTCCACCAAAAATTGGTGGAGATTCTTGATTTTTAATTAACTATTATCTTTTCCAGTTTAAGTCGTAATGAACGTCGTAAGCCTTTTCTTCATCTGTATATTTACGAACTGTTGTGTCAACAACCTTGCCGTCGTTATACTTTCTGTCGTTGATAGATTCTGTTGTACCCATAACTGTTACGTTAAGTTGACGATGTCTTGCACGAACTTGGTCCCAGTCAATGAAATATACGTGAGCGAATTCACCACCATCTAAAACGCCGTCTTTAATAGTCATTGTTTCGCTTCTGCCAAAGAATACTGAACGAAGGTGCCCGTCTGTGTTAAGACTTGTGTGGTCGCCTGGTTCGTTTACGTAACGGCCGAATTGTGAGTGGATTGGACCTGGGTGCATATATTCGTTTGTTTCTGAATAGTCAGGAACGATTTTTTGCATGATTTTTAAAAGGTCGTGTTGTAAATACTCTAAATCATAAAGGTCGATATCGTGTGAGCATTCTTGAACCATAACTGAACAAGTTGTGTGGTGTGATGCGATTGCAACTGTACCATTTTTAATGCCTGATTCCTTAACGATAGCAAGAATATCACTTGTTACATCGTGGAAAGTTGGTCTCCAACCCTTTGATTGAAGTTCGATTTCTTTTTGAAATACTTTGAATTCCATAATTTTTCTCCTTAAATTTGTTTATATTTTTATAAAATTATTTTCTTGTTTCGTCATAAGCACGGCGAACTGCTGCAATCATTTCTTCTGCGAGTGCAAGTGGGTTTTCTGCCTTTGCAATTGCTGATGAACAGCCTGATGCTGATGCGCCTGCCTTAATAATGTTATAGCAATCTTCACCCTTAGAGATACCTGCTGATGGGAAAGGTTTGATGTCTGGGTTGATTTCTCTAATAACCCTAATAACTTCATCAACGTATTCTTTATCTGCTGGCTTTCCTGTGCCGATAAGTTCAGATGGCTCTGCAACCAAAATGTTTGGTCCGAGTTTTGCAATGGCTTTAACTTCTTCTATTGAGTCTGCACATACCATTGTTGCAAGTCCTAGTTCATCTGCCCTTTTGATTGCCTTTTCGATTTCTTCTAATGTAAGTTTTCTTTCTGCGTGGTTAAGCATAACGCCAACAGCCCCTGCCGCTTTAACTGCTTCTGGAAGTGTTCTGCCCATACCCCTGCCCACAGGGATACTATCCATGTGTTGTGAATATACGTGAACTCTTTTAACGTTTTTCGCAACGTTATAGATTTCTGTGTCTGGAATATCCAAAACAACGTCAACATCATATTTTTCTGCAAGTTTATCTAAACCTTTTGCCATTTCAACTAAAGTTTCGCCATACATATAGCATTTTGGGCCATATTCAAAAAATGGTTCGCTAATTTTATAATCTTTTACCATGATTTTTCTCCGTTATATTTTTTATTTTAATCCATTTCGCTCTTTTAGAAAAGTGCTTTTTCGTTTAGTCTTTCGCCAACAGCGCCACCTGGGTGAGTTACTGCAAACTGCTCGATTTGGAAGTTTGTCTCTTCTAAAATTGCAGTTTGGATTGCATGTGAAATCATGCAAAGTGAAGTTGTTGATGTTGTGCCTTGTGCGTTATACCTATCGCACTCTTTATTTACATATTGTTTAATAACTACATCTGCACCGAGAGCGAGTGGTGAATCTAGGTTTTCTGTAATAGAAATAACCTTAACGCCTTTCTTCTTACAAATATCAAGAATTGGAAGAAGTTCTTTTGTTTTGCCACCACGAGATGCAAACACCATTGCATCGCCTTTCTTAAAATAGCCCGTGCCACCGTGAACTGCTTCTGCTGGAGAAACAAACTTTGCAGGCTGGTCTATACAGCAAAGAAGGTGTGATAAGTGTTGCATGATAATGCCTGAGTGACCACAACCCGTTGTGCCAATACGCTCTGCACTGATTAAAATTTCAATAGCCTTAGCAAACTCTTCTTCATCGAGATAGTTAAGCATTTCTGTAATGCATTCTGCTTCGGTTTTATATGCGTTTTTTACCCACTCTAAAGTTTCTTTTTTCATAAATATTTCCTTATTTTGTTAATGTTGCTTTTATTATAAGATATACCAACCCTTTTGTCAACCCCAAAAGGATAAAATGGCAAGGCAAAAACTATATTTTAGTCATTTGCCTTTGTTTCGCAATAAATGCAACGATATATCTTGTTTTCTTTGTCGGTAAGTTTAAAAATATGCTCAATTCCTTGCTCTACACTCGTTATACACCTTGGATTTTTACACTTGATAACATTTTTAAGCATTTCAGGAAGTTCAATCTTTCTCTTATCGCAAATTTTTCCGTCTTTGATTGTGCTGACAGTTGCTTCAGGTGTCATATAGCCTAAAACATCAACATCGATATTTATAATTTCATCGATTTTTATAATGTCTTTTTTGCCTGTCTTTTTGCTTGGTACATTTTTTATTAAGGCAACCGTGCAATTTAATTCATCGAGCTGTAAAAAGTCGTAAATCTCTTTGCCTTTGCCTGCTTTTATGTGGTCTATTACTATTCCATTTTTGATAGGGTCTATAATCATAATCTATCTCCTAAATCAAATTCAACAACTTGAGTATAAGTGCCATTCTTATAAGCCTGCCGTTATACACTTGCTTAAAGTAGCATGCTCTTTCATCGCTATCCACTTCGATTGAAATTTCGTTTACCCTTGGCAATGGGTGGAGTATGCTTAAATCTTTTTTAGCACTTGAAAGTTTGTCCATATCGAGAATATAACTATCTCTAAGTCTTAAATAGTCATCTTCGTTAAAGAATCTTTCTTGTTGAACTCTTGTCATATAAAGTACGTCAAGGGTTGGCATTGCCTTTTCTAGACTATCCGTTTCAACATAGTCCATGTTGCTCTTTTCTATAACATCTTTTTTAACATAGTCTGGAAGTTTAAGTTCATCTGGTGATATTAACACCAACTTAATCCCCTTATATCTTGCAAGCGCTTGGATAAGCGAGTGCACAGTTCTGCCAAACTTTAAGTCACCACAAAAACCTATTGTAAAATTATCAAGCCTGCCCTTTTCTTTCTTTATCGTGAGTAGGTCGGTTAGTGTTTGCGTTGGGTGGTTATGCCCACCATCGCCTGCGTTTATTATTGGAACGCTTGCAACGTTTGATGCAACGAGTGGCGCACCTTCTTTTGGATGGCGCATTGCTATGATATCCGAATAGCAACTTACAACCCTAATTGTGTCCGACAAACTTTCGCCCTTTGATGATGATGAACTATTTGCATCTGAAAAACCTAGCACACTTCCACCGAGTGAAAGCATTGCTGATTCAAATGATAACCTTGTTCTTGTTGATGGCTCAAAAAACAAAGTGGCAAGTTTTTTATGCTTGGCTTTTTCTTGATATTTTGCTGGATTTTTTTCAATATCCTCGGCAATATGTATAAGTTCATCTATTTCTTTGTTAGAAAAGTCGGTTATTGCTAATAAATTTTTCATATTTTCCCCTTTATGCTTTTATCCAACTTTCATCTGATGGGTTATCTCTAAATGCTTTAAGCCTTTTTACATCTTCTTTTTCTATATAGCCTGTTTCAGCAGCAACTTCGATAACCGTGTCAAAATCAGTTAGTGATACGTTTTTAACGTTTGCTTCCTTTAGTCTTTCTAAGCCCTTTTTCATTCCATAAGTATAAATGCTAACAATTCCTAAAACTTCAGCGCCTGCTTCTCTTAATGCTTCAACAACGTCTATGCAACTTCCACCTGTTGAAATAAGGTCTTCAACAACAACTACCTTTGTTCCTTTTTCAAGTTTACCTTCAATTTTGTTGTTTCTGCCGTGGTCTTTATTGCTTCCCCTTACATAACCCATAGGCATGCCTAAAATGTGGCCTGCGATTGCTGCGTGTGCGATACCTGCAGTGCTTGTGCCAAACAATGCTTCTGCTTCTGGGTATTCTCTTTTTACAGTTTCGGCAATTGCATTTTCTACAATGTCACGAGATTCTGGGGCTGTTAAGATTAGTCTGTTGTCGCAATAAATTGGACTTTTTATTCCACTTGCCCAAGTGAAAGGCTCATTTGGGCGAAGAAAAACAGCCTTGATTTTTAATAGATTTTGTGCAACGATTTTTGCTATTTCCATAATCTTCTCCTTGTTATCTTTTGTTATATTAACCTAAAAACTCTTTTACGCATTGTCTATAAGCCTTAACAGGGTCTTCTGCTCCTGTTATTGAACGACCTACAACAATATAGTCGGAGCCGAGTTCTCTTGCTAACGCTGGGGTTGTAACTCTCTTTTGGTCGCCAACGCTGTCGCCTGCAAGTCTTATACCTGGTGTGATTGTTAAGAATTCTTTGCCACAAACTTCTTTTACCTTGCCTGCTTCTAGTGGAGAGCAAACAACGCCATCAAGTCCACTATTTTTTGTGTTCAAAGCATAACTCATAACAACTTCATCAAGTGGCTTATCGATTAATAGTTCGTTTGTCATAAGTTCTTGGTTTGTTGATGTGAGTTGTGTTACTGCAATTAGAAGTGGGCGTGTTCCATCTGGTCTTGTCAAACCTTCTAATGCGCCCTTCATCATAACAGAGCCACCACCTGCGTGTAGGTTAACCATATCTACATCAAGTGCTGATAAAACTGCCATTGATTTTTTAACGGTGTTTGGGATATCGTGGAGTTTAAGGTCTAAAAATATCTTATGTCCACGGCGTTTAATTTCTTTGATAATTTGATTTCCACTTGCATAGAAAAGTTCCATACCCACCTTTAAGTATGGCTTTTCCACGCCGTCAAACTTATCTAAAAAGTTGAATAGTTGTTCTGCGCTGTTAAAATCGCATGCTATAATTACATCTTTATTCATCATTTGTGTGCCTCCCCTATAATATCAGTTAAGTTTTCAATTTTATATTTATTCATTACGTATGGCAAGTTGTTGATTATATCCCTACAAGCATAAGGATTAACTAAGTTTTCTGCGCCAACTTGAACGGCTGATGCACCTGCCATCATCATTTCTATAACGTCTTCTGCACTTGCTACACCACCGATACCCATGATTGGAAGTTTTACTGCTTGATATACTTGATATACCATCTTTAGCGCGATAGGGAATATTGCCCTGCCTGAAAAGCCACCTATTTTATTTGCAATGATAGGTTTGCGTTTCTTTAAATCTATTCTCATGCCTTGTGAAGTGTTGATTAAACTTATGCCATCTGCACCACCTTGCTCGCACGCTTTGGCTATCTCCACGATATCTGTTACGTTTGGTGTAAGTTTAATAAAGAGTGGCTTGTTTGTCACCTTTCTAACTGCCTTAACAACTGCTTCTGCATTTTGTGGCTGTGTGCCAAAACTCATGCCACCACTATGAACGTTTGGACAACTGATGTTTACTTCTATGATTTGAACGTCTTTTACATCGTTTATCTTTTCACAGCAATGCACGTATTCTTCGATAGAAAATCCACTTATGTTTGCGATGATTGGTTTATAATAAACCTTTCTTAGTTTTGGAATTTCTGTTTCGATGACAGCATCAATGCCTGGGTTTTGAAGCCCTATAGAATTGATTAAGCCTGCCGTACATTCTGCTATTCTTGGTGTTGGATTACCAAACCTTGCTTCTTTTGTAGTGCCCTTAATTGAAATTGCACCGAGCACGTTTATATCGTATATATCGTTAAATTCATAACCAAACCCAAAAGTTCCACTTGCAGGAATAACAGGGTTAGTTAGTTCAATGCCACAAAGGGTCGTTTTTGTGTTTACCATATTATTTCCTCCTTTTGAAGCACAGGTCCGTCTTTACAAATTCTCTTGTTGCCATATTTTGTTTTGCATGAACATCCCATACATGCACCAAAGCCACAGCCCATGCGTTCTTCAAATGAATATGAGCCACCTGTAGTGGTCGCTGAGTAGATTGCTTTAAGCATTGGTTCTGGGCCACATGTATATACATGAGAATATTCTTCAACTTGTTTTATTGCATCGGTTACAAAGCCTTTTACGCCATAACTGCCGTCAACCGTTGATACAAGCACTTTTGCACCGAGCGCTTTAAATTCTTCTTCATAGAAAATTTCATCTTTTGTGTTAAAACCTAAAATAACCGTTACCTTTTTGCCTTGTGCTATTAGGTTTTTTGCTAAGTTATATAGTGGTGGAACGCCAACGCCACCACCGATTAAAAGTGGGCTGTCCCCTGCAAACTCTGTAAAATAGCCGTTGCCAAGACCAACCAAAATATCAAGTTTTGTACCCTTATCTAACCAACTCATTTGCTCTGTGCCTTTTCCTACTACCTTATAGATAATTGTAAGTAGTCCCTTTTCATAATCGCAAACTGAGATTGGGCGACGGAGATATAGTCCATCTAATTGAATATTTACAAACTGACCTGAGCGTGCAATTCCACTTGTGTCGCCAGAAAGCGTCATTTTATACACAGAATCGGTCAATTTTTCATTTGTTTCAATTGTAAAAATAACCTTTTTCAAAATTTTACTCCTTAAATTTCACTATATTATCTTTATTAGATAAAATTTGCCTTTTTATGCATCAATTGTTGAAATACAAAGTGTTGTTTCTTCTAAGACATCTAAAAGCACTCTAACAGTGTCAAGCGCAGTGAACATAGTAACGTTGTTTTCAACGGCAGCACGCCTTATTTGATAGCCATCGCTCGCTTGTCCTAATGAATTTACATCTCTTGTGCTTATAACATAAGTTACATATCCCTTACGGATAGAATCTAAGATTTCTTCACTGCCTTCGCTAATTTTTGCTTTGATTCTTGTTCTAATGCCGTTTTTCTTTAAGAAGTTTGCAGTGCCAACCGTTGCTTCGATATTAAAGCCAAGGTTATAGAATCTTCTAACGAGTGGAAGCGCTTCTTCTTTGTCGCAGTCTGCAACTGAAACGAATAGCGTGCCATAGTTCATAACGTTCATGCCTGATGCTTGAAGTGCTTTATATAACGCTCTGTTGAGTTTATCATCATAACCGATTGCTTCGCCTGTTGATTTCATTTCTGGTGAAAGATATGCATCAAGTCCCTTTAACTTGTTAAATGAGAAAGCAGGTGCTTTTACGTACCAGCGTTTCTTTTCTGCTGGGTATAATTCTAAAATTCCTTGCTGCTTTAGGCTTTGTCCTAAAATAACTTTTGTGCCAATGTCAGCAAGTGAATAGCCTGTTGATTTTGATAAAAATGGCACTGTTCTTGATGAACGTGGGTTAACTTCGATTACATATACATCTTCGTTTTTGTCAACGATGAATTGAATATTGTATAATCCCACAATGCCTATTCCAAGACCTAATTTCTTGCCGTATTCTAAGATTTTATCCTTTGCTTTTTGGCTTACTGAGAAGGTTGGATATACGCTTATGCTATCGCCAGAGTGGATACCTGTTCTTTCGATAAGTTCCATAATGCCTGGGATAAATACGTCTTTACCATCGCATACAGCATCGATTTCAAGTTCTTTACCAACGATATATTTATCAACTAAGATTGGGTGGTCTTCACTGATATCAACTGCATTTTTAAGGTATTGTCTTAAACCTTCTTCGTTACCAACGATTTGCATTGCCCTACCACCTAAAACATAAGAAGGTCTAACGAGAACAGGATAGCCTATTTCTTCTGCTACCTTAACGCCGTCTTCCACGCTGAATACTGCTTGACCTTTTGGTTGTGGAATGCCGAGTTTATTCATAATCTTTTCGAAAGCGTCTCTATCTTCAGCATTGTTGATTGCTTCACAATCTGTGCCGATGAGTTTTGCACCCCTTTCCATGATAGATTCTGCAAGGTTTATTGCAGTTTGTCCACCGAGTGATGTGATAACGCCTTGTGGATTTTCAAACTCAACTATATTCATAACGTCTTCTGGGGTAAGTGGGTCAAAATAGAGTTTGTCACTTACTGTATAGTCGGTTGAAACTGTTTCTGGGTTGTTGTTGATAATAATGGCTTCTCTGCCACTATCTTTAATTGTTTTAACTGCGTGAACTGTTGAATAGTCAAACTCAACGCCTTGACCGATTCTAATAGGACCACTACCAAGCACTAATGTCTTTTGCTTGTCAGTTAAAATAGATTGGTTTTCGCCTGTGTATGTCGAATAGAAATATGGTATATATGCACCACTATAAAGTGTGTCAACCATCTTAAATACAGGTTTAATGCCATTTTCTTTTCTAAATTTATTAACTTCAAGTTCGGTGCTTGAATATAGGTGTGCAATGTATTGGTCAGAAAAGCCCATTTTCTTTGCTTCTCTTAAAATCTCCACATCGAACTTGTTTGCCTTTAATTCTTTTTCCATATTAACAATATCAAGAATTGTATTTAGGAAAAGTTTTGTTATCTTTGTTATTTCGTGAATCTTATCCACGCTTTCGCCACGCCATAATAGTTCTGCAACAGCAAAAATATTGTCTGCCCTAAACTCTTTGATGTACTTAAGAATTTCTTCGGTTGGCATATTGTCAAACTTAGCGATATAGAAGTGGTTTACACCTATTTCAAGTGAACGGATTGACTTGAGCATACTTTCAGCAAGGTTAGAGCCTATTCCCATAACTTCGCCCGTTGCTTTCATTTGTGTGCCAAGAAGATTTGATGCCGTTGTAAACTTATCAAATGGGAATCTTGGGAATTTTGATACGATATAGTCAAGTTTTGGTTCTTTATCTGCCGTTGTGCCTGAAACTGCAATTTCCTTTAACGTCATGCCCACAGCAACTTTTGCTGTTACCTTTGCAATTGGATAGCCACTTGCTTTTGATGCTAAGGCTGATGAGCGTGATACCCTTGGGTTAACTTCTATCAAGTAATATTTGCTTGATGTTGGGTGAAGTGCGAATTGAACGTTACAGCCACCTTCGATTTGGAGTTCACGAATAATTTTTATCGCTGCATCGTTGAGCATTTTTAAGTCTTTATCGCTTAGTGATAGAATTGGAGCAACAACTATTGAATCGCCTGTGTGTACGCCAACAGGGTCAACGTTTTCCATACCACAAATGGTGATTGCCTTATCGCTAGCATCACGCATAACTTCAAACTCAATTTCCTTATAACCCTTAACGCTCTTTTCAACGAGAACTTGGTGAACAGGAGAAAGTTTTAAGGCGTTTTTCATAATCACTTCTAATTCTTCTTCATTGTCAGCAAAGCCACCACCTGTTCCACCCAAAGTAAACGCTGGGCGAAGAACAACAGGATAGCCTATTCTGTTTGCTGATTCTTTTGCCTCTTCTATGCTATATGTTATTTCTGATTCTATAACCGGCTCGCCGATTGATTGGCACATTTCCTTAAATAATTCTCTGTCTTCTGCTCTTTCGATAGACCTAGCATTTGTACCTAAAAGTTTAACGCCACATTCATCGAGCACGCCTTTTTTAGCAAGTTGCATTGCTAAGTTCAAGCCTGTTTGACCACCTAAGCCTGGAATAATTGCATCTGGGCGCTCATATCTTAAGATTTTTGCCACATATTCTAGTGTTAGTGGCTCCATATAAACCTTATCTGCGATGGTTGTGTCGGTCATGATTGTTGCTGGGTTAGAGTTGCAAAGTATAACTTCATATCCTTCTTCTTTGAGTGCCAAACATGCTTGAGTTCCTGCATAGTCAAACTCTGCTGCTTGTCCGATTACGATAGGACCACTACCAATTACTAAAACCTTTTTAATATCTGTTCTTTTAGGCATAAATTTTCTCCTTGTACTATTTATCTATATGTTTTTCTTAATTTTTACCATAAAATTCGCTATCGCTATAAACGATTTTGCCATTATTAAAGTTAACTAGGCACTTGCCAAACACCTTCCAGCCGTTAAACGGAGTGCTCTTTCCCTTTGACTTAAAGTTTTCGCTATTTATCTCATACTCGTTGTCAAGGTCGAATATCGTTAAGTTGGCAAGCCTTTCATTTTCTATCTTAATGCCAAGATTAAATCTATTCGATGGATTTTCACTCATAAGTTTAATTAAATGCTCAAGTGTAATCTCGCCCGTTTTTACTAGTTTTGTATATAGCACTGCAAACGCTGTTTCAAGCCCAACTATTCCGTTTACGCTTTTTAGCCCCCTGCTCTTTTCTTCTAATGAGTGTGGAGCGTGGTCGGTTGCTATCATATCCACAGTGCCGTCTTTTATTCCTTCAATAAGGGCAAGTCTATCTTCTTTTGCTCTAATTGGTGGATTCATCTTAAATGCGCCGTCTTCTTTTAGCATGCTATCATCAAAAAGCAAATAATGTGGACCTGTTTCGCAAGTGACGTTAACGCCATTTCTTTTAGCATCTCTAATTGCGCTTACGCTTTCTTTTGCCGAAACGTGACAAACGTGATATTTAACGCCCGTTTCTTTTGCCAAACTTAAATCCCTTTCTATTTGCTTATATTCGCTTGCCGAACATATTCCTTTATGTCCGTGTAGTTTAGCATATTCGCCATCGTGGATATACCCACCGTTTAGAAGTGAATTATCTTCACAATGGGCAACGATGAATTTATCGTTTTTCTTTGCTAAAAGCATTGCCTGTTTCATCATGTCTTCACTTTGAACGCCAACACCGTCATCTGAAAAGGCTAATACATATTTTGAAAGGGTATCTATATCGCTGAGCATTTCGCCCTTTTGACCTATTGTTATAGATGCATAAGGATAAACTGAAATTACAGCATCTTTTTCAATAATGTCCGTTTGAACTTTTAAGTTTTCCACGCTGTCTGGCACAGGTTTTAGGTTTGGCATGCTAAATAGTGCGCTATAACCTGCACTTGCACCTGCCATCGTGCCTGACTTAATTGTTTCTTTATATGAAAAACCCGGTTCTCTTAAATGCACGTGTGCATCGATAAAACCGGGGAAAATAAACTTATTAGAGCAATCTATAACTGAAAAATGGCATAAAGATGTAGGGATAGAAAAAGAAACTTTGCCTGCAACTATTGCAAGGTCAGTTTTAACCAACTTACCATCAACATAAACTGTGCCATTTTTTAGTATGTAATCCATCTCGTTCTCCTAAAATATAAAATAAAAAGCCATGCAAATGCAAGGCTTTAGATAATCATAGACTAAGGGCATAGCCCCACTTTTGCTATAAAACCTTGTCGGTCTCTCGTACCGAATTAAAGATTTATTTAATCAACACACATAGAATAACATTTAAACCAATTTTTGTCAAGAAAATATATTATACAAAATAAATTTTTAAAATTTATATAACAATTTTATGTTATATTAAGCCTTCCATAAGTCTTATGTAAGATTCTTTTAGACCGACACTTGGTTCCCAACCTAATTCTCTTAATTTTTGGCTTGATAATCGCATTGTTGTTTTTGGAGCATAGCCGAAACAGTTTTCTTTTGGAATATCGTATATAACCTTTATTTTATCGTTTGCAATTTCTTTTGCAACCATCTCTGCCATTTGATAAATTGTCATAGAAGAATTTTCGTTAACCACTGTATATGATTGTCCTTTTTCACCCTTTTGTAGCAACAATATAATGGCTTTTATAACGTCGGTGGTATAGCAATAATTACCCATAGAATCGCCCTTAGTATGCAAAACTATATCTTCGCCCCTTATGGCACTTCTTGCAAATTGAGCAAATACTCTATTTTCATTTTTTGAAATACCAGCCCCAAAAGTTTGTGCAAGGCGAGCTACTTTTACATTTAGACCATACTGCTCAGCATATGATTTACACATACACTCTACTAGTCTTTTACTCTCTGAATATGATGAGCGAACATTTAGTATGTCTAAATAACCTAAGTCTTGTTCAAAGATAACTTCTTTATTAGCATCGGTTGCACCAAATACTTCCATTGATGAAAGATACACCAAGCCCAATGCTTTTTTGCTCTTTGCAAATTCTAAGATTGTTTTACTGCCACTATATATAGTATCTATAGTTTCCACAGGATTTGTTATAAAATATTTAGAATTAGTTGAATTTGCAGTGTGCACAATATAGTCCACATTTTGCTCGAATAATATAGGTTGGCATATATCTTGATATATGAACTGTAAGTTTTTAGATTGCACTTGTTCGCCAAAAATTTCATTTACCTTATCTTTATTTCTCGCTAACGCAACTATTTGTACGTTTGCTTGATGCTCTTGATTTGCGACCAATATTGCTTTAATAATTAGCGAGCCTATAAGTCCTGTTGCTCCACTTATTAATATTGTTTTATTACAAAGATTGCTTTTCTTTACACAACTTGCAATTAAAGATAAATCTTGTTGTAAATATGTCATTTTAATACTTCCTTTTCCAACATTGTTGCGCAATTATAAAAATCTATTGCCGTTGTGACTTTAATGTTTTCTGCTGGTCCAACAACTGAATGAAGGGTATAGCCGTAATGTTGCATCATTGTCGCTGAATCTATAAAATTGTGCTTTTTTTCTTTTATTGCCTTTTCGTGAGTTCCAAAAATATCTTCAAATAAAAAGGCTTGAGGTGCACGTGCTAACTGACAAAAATTCCTGTCCATAGTTTCTATGATGTCGCCTTGTTCATTTATTCTTATTATTGTTTCTATTGCTGGTGCTGTTGTTATTGCCGTTCCTTTTTCAATAACACAGTCTATACAATCGTTTATCAATTTATCGTTAATCAGTGGTCTTACTCCATCGTGAATTAAAACAATGGCATTTTCTTCTTTTAAGATTTTTTTAAGTTCAAGTAAGCCTAAATATTGAGAGTCTAATGCTGTGTTTCCACCATTAATAACTGAAATTACTTTTTTATAGTTTTTCAAAATGTCTTTTGTATAATCAAACCAAGCCTCAGCAGTCACTACTATAATGCCACAAATTTGTGCATTGTTTTCAAAACGCTCTACCGTATGGCAAAGTATAGGCTTGTTTTTGATTTCCATAAATTGTTTAGGTATTTTTGCAATATTCATTCTTTCGCCTTTTCCACCGGCAAAAATTATTGCTATCTTTTTCATTTTTTACCTCGTTAAGATTTTTTATTAAATGTTTTTTGGCTTAAATCCTTTTTAATAAACATCTTTTCTTCTCTTTTTATCACCACGTCCTTCATGCTTTTATCAGGCGAAAAATTCTTAATAGGAGTCATATAACTTTCGCCATAATTTGACACTAAAAATTTGTGATAATATGTAGGAATATTAAAAACAGTGTTCTTTATTTGTTTTTTTATTACCCCACCTTCATAATCAAAATTTACTTGAATAGGGGTAAATTCATCACTTTTATACTCAATATCTTCATATCTAGCACCACTGCAAATACATCCTCTGTCTTCACTAACATAAACTCCAAAAAAGTCTACGTGAACTCCCTTATATCTAAATGCAATCTCGGTAATTTTGCCATCTTTTTCAAAGTGGTGGTGATATAAAAAGCCTGCTTTAACCAACTTGTTATACACTTTTTCCCAAACACTGTCATCTGTTATGGTCAAACCATAATCCATATCGTTATCATACTTGATAAAGCCATTTTCTCTTACTATTCCAAGCAAATTGCCACACATTGCATAATACTCGAATTGGTCTTCTAAAATCTCGTTAATATAGGTGTTGATATCGTATCCATATTTGTGAGTTGCTTTTATCAGTTTTTTGTATATTATTCTTTTTTTGAGTTTTCGTATTGGCAAAAGAATTTTAAGTTTTTTTAGTTTTTGTTTAATCTTAAACCACATCTTACTGCCCTTCCTTAAACGCATTTTTATATTTTAGTACAAAGTATCCACGAATAGCCATAAGCACAAACTCGGTTACGCTTCTTAAAATTATAACGGCTGTCATTGTGAAAATATCAAACAAAATAAATATTCCTAAAACGATTATTTGAAATAGTGCCGATGTTATTGTAGAAAAGGTTACCTGCTTTTCTTTATTTATTGCACCTAACGATGGCCAACCCATAAGCATGCTTGGAAAACTGAGTAGCATTACGGGTATTAGCCCCCTAAATATAGGCACGGCATCGATATACTTTTCCCCTGCGATTATTGTGATTATTGTTTCTGGAAAAAAGAAACAAATTAAACACCCAACTAATACTATTGGCATAAACAAACACAAAACCTTGCCTATGAATTTTATGTTTTTGTGCTTTACCATTTGTGGGTGTATGCCTTTCATAATAGGGTCATACATGCTTACAACTGCATTTATGAGTTGAATTGAAACACCCCAATATGCGATGAGAGTTAGGTCTGTTATAAATATGCCGATAAGAAGTGTTACAAGGGCAGTAAATGCCGTTGTTGCTATGCCTGATATAAAGTAAATTGCAGATTCTTTTAGCCTTAAAAAAACATTTTTAAGTTGTGGGAATTTTATTTTAATTTTGTATCTATATAAAAAGCATAATGAAACGATAACAGCCATAATGTTTCCAACAATGTCAAGAATTGGAATAACTAAAAGGTCTTTATCGCTTTTTACAAATATAAATGTAAGTGCAGTTGTTAAACCACGCATTATTACAAAAATGATGGTTAAAACGTGCATTTTTTCCAAGCCCCTGAACAAATAATCAAGCAAAAATGCCGTTAGTGCGACAGCAACTGCCGATAGCATTGTGAATAAAAAATAATCTCTTAAAATAGGTATTACAAAACATAATATTACGGCACATACAAGTGAAAGTGCGCCAAGCAATACTCTACCCACCAAAACTTCGCCCGTTGCTATGCCTATTTTAAGTTTATCGCCATTGCAGTTTACGATATCTTTTACTGCCGAGTATAAAAAACCAAAATCAACCAAAATATGTAGGTATGTCATGCATGATTTTACATAGGTCACCACGCCATAACTATCTTTTGTCAATACCCTTGTTAAATATGGAAGGGTTATAAGTGGGAATACCATTTTTGCAAATGTGAGCATATATAACAGCATTGTATTTTTTGCTGTGTTTTTTGTCATATTGTCCATCTTTATTCCTCACTTTATAATTTTAATTAAATTTAATAACTTCTGGATTATGCGTGCAAACTCTTTCTTCTTCTGGTGGCAATTTCATATAGTCGCCATATTTAAATCTTAAAATCTCATCATAATTAGCGTTTGTTGAAACTTCTATTCCTTCAAATAGTATGGTTGTATAATTCTCAATAAGTTCTTTTTTGTAAAAGTATTTTAAGTCGTTTGGGCAACCCATGCATATATAATCATAATCAGTTTTAAGGTCTTTATATTTATCAATAATTTGCCTTTCTAACCTATTGCGTATTTTAAGTTGCATTTTCCTTGGTGGAATAAGTAAAATCTTTGATAAGAGTTTTAAGAATTTGCCACCCTTTTCATAAGGATATCCCCTAGTATATACAAAACGGAGTTTTGCCTTAAACAAAAACTTTTTGCGTTTTCTTTTGTCAGTTGGAATCTTATCAAAAGCAAAAACATCAAGCCAAATGCCGTGATGAGTGTCCGTTTGCATTTCTTCTTTACTTGCAAGAATTGTTCCATCTTTTCTAATCTTTGTGTGGTTTATAATTTCATAGTTAGGATTATTTGTCGCTTGCATGGTGTAGCCAGCAACACCTTCGCTTTGCCAAAGCGTTAAAAAACGGTCGTATTCATTTCTTTCCATTAAAATATCGATATCATCATCCCAAGGAATAAATCCACCATGGCGAACTGCTCCTAAAAGAGTTCCTGCATAAAGCGAATATTTTATGTTATGTTTTTTGCAAAAACTATCAACAACTTTTAATATGTCTAATTCAACTAATTGCAATTTTCTTAAAGTTTGACTATCCATTTTCCCCTACCTTACTCTACTTATAATTTTTATCAAAAACATCAGTTTGTGCTTTAATAAAAATTTAGCAAGTTTTAGTTTTTTGTTTGTGGTGATGCAATTTTTAACGGCTTCATCATACATAGGCAACTTTAATGCCTTTAATATATCACCTTTTATCACGCTATACTTTTCATCTCTATTAAATTGCGAACAGACAGCATTAAAAAGCGAGTGTGTGATTAGCCTATAAGATTGCGCCTTGAAGTCAAACTCATCTATGTTTACATGTTTTTTTATTACATTTATGCGTTTTTCCACACCATATAGGTCAAACGCCTTTTTGTTTTTGGTTATCGACCTTGGATTGAACCTATACCCATACAAGCACTTGTTTGAAATATATATTGAACTCGCTTTAAAAACGCAAGGCTTAACACAAGCATAATCTTCGCCCATAACTATATCATCATCAACGCTCATTTGAATAGGCTCAAATATAGACTTTCTAAATGCCTTCATACAAATGGTTGAAGGAAAAGATTTGCCATCAATTCTCTTTAGTAAAAATGGAAAAATCTCCCTTTCTAATTTTTCTCTATCGTAATAGCCTTCTAATCCATCGAACTCAAGGCTGTTTTTAATTTTGCCGTCAGCATCTTCAATATAACTTAAGCAAACTATATCTGCATTATGCTTTTCTATTGCAGTTGCAAACTCTTCTAAGTAGCCTTGTTTTATATAGTCGTCGCCATCAATGTTAACGATATATTCGCCACTAGAAGCCTTAAGCCCTGCTTTTCTTGCACTAACGAGTCCACCATTTTGTTTGTGAACAACTTTAACTCTTTTGTCTTTTTCAGCATACTCATCACATATTTGTGGTGAATTATCAGGCGAGCCATCATCAACCAAAATAACCTCAAAGTCACTTTGGCTTTGAGTTAAAATACTTTCTATACAGCATTTTAAGTATTTTTCCACCTTATATACAGGCACTATAATTGAAAATAGCATTTATTACCTACTCTGAAATTACTTCATAAATTTGGGCATTTATTTTATTTACATCAAAATTTTGCTCGGCAAAAGTTCTTGCATTTTGCCCCATAACTTTGATTTTTTCTTTATTTTCTAAAAAGTAAATAACTTTTTCAGCAAGGTCATTTACATTTTTTACTTGGACTAAGAATCCGTTATATCCATCAACCACAGTTTCTTTTGCACCCACTGCGTTTGTTGTTATTATCGCCCTGCCAACACTTTCGGCTTCCATAATCGATACGGGCATACCTTCTCTATAAGTTGGCAAAACCAAAACTGACGAGTCTTCTAAATAAGGGCGAACATCACTGGTTGTTCCTAAATAATTTATCGAGCCGTCATCTATATACTCTTGAATATCAACTAGTTTTTCGCTTGCCTCTGCGCCTAAATAGTTAAAGACAGCATCGGGATATTTTTGTTTTACAAGCCTTGCGCACTCTAAATATTCATATATCCCCTTTGTCCTTAACATACGGGCAACCATAAGAAAATTTCTTGTGCTTTTTATCGGCTTAAACTCAAAGTGCGATAGGTCTATACCTATGCCACAAACAATATGGCATTTGTTCTCGTTAACGAGTTTTCTATCTATAAACTCTTTTTTATCATCGTTATTTAAGAAAAATACAGCCTTAGAAATCTTAAATGCCGACCTATAGAGTCTGTTTACTATGGTGCGAATAACCTTCCATTTTAGCCCCGTCTTTATATAAACGTCGCCAAGCCCTTCTACCATAGAGTAAATGTTTTTTACCCCAGCCTTCTTTGCCGATTTAACGCCAAAAGTGTTAGGCTTTAGTTGAAAGGTGAAAACTGCGTCTGGATTTTCTTTTTTAATAATTTTTGTTAAATTTTTTCTATATTTTAATATAGCAAAAGGATTTAGTCCTCTATTGTCTTGTTTTACGCAATAAAAGTCGGCACCTAAATCCCTAATTTCTTTTTCTCTTAAATTGTCATGTGCAATAATGCAAACAGAGTGACCTTTTTCTTCTAAAAACTTTATTAAATTTTTGCGAAAGTTTATAACACTTGCCGACTCTGTCATTATAAACAAATATTTCATTTGTTTTATTTTGCTCCCTTATGATTAAATATAACGCCTATTGTCTTGAACATAATTTTTATATCAAGCCAAATTGACCTTTTTTTGATATATTCAATATCGAGCAAAACCTTTTCTTGTGGCTTTAAGTCATATCCACCACTTACTTGTGCTAAACCTGTTATGCCCGGTTTAACCCTTTGCCTTTGGCTAAAGCCGTGAATATACTTTTCAAACTCCACGTAAAAGCATTCTCTTTCAGGTCTTGGACCAATTAGCGACATCGTGCCAATTAAACAACAAAATAGTTGTGGAAGTTCATCAATACGAGTTTTTCTTAAAAACATGCCAAACTTGTAAATTCTTTTATCGTTTTCGCCATCAGACCAACGCACGCCATCCTTTTCAGCATCGATGTGCATGGACCTAAACTTAATTATCTTAAATTTTTTGCCTTTATAACCAAGTCTTTCTTGAGTGTAAAAAACACTGCCTTTTGATGAGCATTTAATTATTATGGCAACAATTATAAACGGCACAATCAATAAACTTAAAGCAAAAAGTGAAAACAAAATGTCAAAAAGTCGCTTAAAAAATGAATAAAAAGGTTTTTTAGCAATTTTGCCGATATCTTCTATGTAATATTCTTCGCCTTTTTTTACTTCGAAAGGCAAAACAACTGAAACAGGCATTTCACTTGCGCTTGCAACTTCACTGTACCCTTCTATTAGCGATATATCTTTATTCTTTTTTTCATTAGTTGAAATACTCATAAATCTTTGTTGCCCATTTTTGTTCTTAGTTATTATATCAATATTTATTTAATATAAATATTACCTATAAAATTATACTACATATTTTACTCTTTGTCAAGAGCCATTTTTCTTTTTATTTAGTAAATGTTTTACTAATTGATTTGCTTTTTATTAACATAAAAAACCCACCCCAATTTAAGAGTGGATTTGCCTGTTAATTTTTATATTTATTAGGCAGATTTTTCTGATTTTTCAGCATTTATTTGCCTTTCTATCTTTTTGATGTGCGAGATAATAAAAACTAATAGCACGCTAAATGTTATTAGCCAACTTATAGGATACGATATATACACCATTGCAAGTGTTGGGTTTAATAAATAGAAAGTGTTAAGCCAAAAAATTCTAAAAAAGCAAACAAATATTAAGGTTATTACCATTGCAGTAACGCTTTTATCTAACGCACGCATAGAAAATGACAAAGTTTCAAACGCACCAGCAATAAAATACCAAAATCCCATCACTAACAGCCTTTGCCTTGCCACTAAATATGCCTCTTCTGTCTCTACAAAAATTGATGTTAGTGGTCTTGAAAATAAAAGTGCTAATGCACCTACAATAATTTGCGCCGAGCAAGCAGTTAGCATGGTAATCTTTATTGATTTTTTAATTCTATTTATCATTCCTGCGCCATAATTTTGACTTACAACAGCCATGTTTGCTAAAGCAATGGCATTGCCGACTATATACACTAAATTATCTATTTGATGACCACCCGTGTTGCCAGCAACAGCCTCCGAACCAAAACTATAGATAGTCGATGAAATTAGTACATTTGAAATTGCAAAAAGCACACTTTGAAGTCCTGATGGTACACCCACTTTTAATATCAATGATGCTTCAGTTTTATAAGCCCTTAATTGCTTAAAATCAAATCTTGAAAAACCTGTGCTTTTCTTCATTGCAATAAATGCTAAAATCGATGCAATTAACTGTGAGGCAACCGTTCCTATTGCAACACCTTCAACGGTCATATCAAAAACTGCAATAAAGAAAATATTAAGCCCTACGTTTGCAACGCCTGATATTGCAAGATATATCAGTGGCCTTATAGAGTCGCCAACGGCACGAAGAAGACTTGCTGAAAAGTTATAGAACAATACTATTGGCATACCTAAAAAATATATCTGCATATATTTTGTTGCGCCGTCTAATAATTCACTTGGACAACCCATCAATGTTAAAAATGTTCTAGAGCCAAAATATCCAACAATCATCAAAAATATACCAGATATTAAACTAATTGTAATTGCTGTTCCAACAACCCTTCTTGCTTTTGGGGTGTTGTTTTCGCCAACACATCGTGCTAAAACAACATTTGAACCCATTGATAAACCTATAAAAAAGTTTACAAGCAGACTAACTAACGAAGTTGTTGCCCCAACTGCCGCAACAGCCTTTTCATTGACCATAAATCTTAAAACAGCAATGTCCGTTGCGTTAAATAGTAGTTGTAAAAAACTAGTTAAAACCATTGGAATTGCATATAAAATAAGTTTTTTAAATATCGGACCTTTTGTTAAGTCCACTTCCCTTTTTAATAGTTTTGCTGACATAATATATTTTACTTCCTTTAATTTAAAGGTCTTTTTACTATAACTATTTCAAAGTTTTTACGTTTTTATTTTTATATGTTGTAAACTTAAATTTATATCCATTAGATTCTAATATTGCATCTTCTTTAATGCAAACCCAATCTTTATTATTATCAAGATTTTCAAAAAATATTGTTGCATCGCCGTCAGCATCAACTTTTGTTATAAGCGCTTCGGAGCAATACTCCAAAAGAAGATTATAAATGCTTCCACCACCTATAACGAAAACATCATCGTTATTATAACTTTCAAGTGCCTTGCCAAGTTCGGTTAAATCTTTAACGACAATGCAACCTTCATAAACTTCGTTTCCACGATGAAAAACTATATTCGTTCTGTTTTTAAGTGGTTTAGAGTTAGGAAAAGATTTTAGCGTTTTACTGCCCATAACAACAACCTTTCCCTTTGTTTGCTCTCTAAAAAACGCCATATCAAGTGGAATTGAAAACAAAAGGTCGTTATTCTTGCCTATTCCCCAATTTTTATCTACTGCAACTATTGCTTTCATTAGATAGCAACCTCTATTTTATCTTCTAATTTTGTATATTCATAGCCTTCAAGTTTAAAGTCATCAACGGTAAAATCATAGAAATTTTTAACTTCTGGATTTATCCATAGTTTTGGTGCATCAAACTGTGGGTTTTTAAGTATTTTTTCGACTATTGGAACGTGCCTATCATAAATGTGAGCGTCTGCAATTACGTGCACGAGTTCGCCAACCTTAAGATTAGACACTTGTGCAAACATGTGAAGTAGCACGGCATATTGAACAACGTTCCAATTGTTTGCCGTTAACACGTCGTTAGAGCGTTGGTTGAGTATGCCGTTTAAGGTATCACCTGTAACGTTAAAGGTCATTGAATATGCGCAAGGATAAAGATGCATTTCGTGTAAATCTTGGAAGGTATAAATATTGGTCATTATTCTTCTTGATTGTGGGTTATTCTTAAGGTCATATAAAACCCTATCCACTTGGTCGAATTCACCTTCTTTATACTTATGCTTAACCCCTAATTGATAGCCATAAGCCTTGCCGATAGAACCCGTTTCATCTGCCCAACTATCCCAAATGTGACTATTTAAGTCGTTTATGTTGTTAGATTTTTTTTGCCAAATCCACAAAATTTCATCGATGGCAGACTTAAATGCCGTTCTACGAAGTGATATTATAGGAAATTCTTTCGATAAGTCATACCTGTTGACTATACAGAACTTTTTAACGGTGTGCGCTGGCGTTCCATCAAGCCATTTTGGGCGAACAGGAAGGTCGGTATCCCATGTTCCGTTATCAAGTATGTTTCTACATGTTTCAATAAAAATCTTATCTGCTAAACTCATTTTCTTTTCTCCTTATGTATATATCTATTTTGCTGTAAGCACCTTGCTTTTAACGCCTTCCATCATACCGAGTTTTCCCGATAATGAATTGATTATCGGCTGTGGTGCATCTATTACAACACTTATAACATTTAAGTCCTTTTGCCTATAAGGCACTCCCATTCTGCCGATTATATATTCGCCAAAATCGTGAAGCAATGCGTTTATTCTTTGCACTGCATTAGTGTCGCTTACTATAATTGCAACAACTGAAATGCTGTTTTCCATTTTTATCCACCTTATTTTTCCTTTTCTTTATTGTTTTTTTCCATTTTATCTAAACGAAAAATTTTTCTTAGCAATATGCAAACTGATATAATTGCCGTAAAACCAAGCACCGTTAGATATATTATAAGCACGAGTTTATTGCTAGAAAAAACACCTAATATTTGCAAAATTAATCCCAAGATAGCAAGCAAAAACACGCCCTGCATACAAAAAAGGGATAACACTTTGTAAACCACCTTAAAGCATACCGAAAATATCGTTTTTATTATTCCAAATATTAAATTACTCTTATGTAAAATCATGTCTTTCTCCTAAAACAAACTAGATAAAAATTGCCCTACATCAAAAATAAACCTACTAAACTCACGCATTGACAGTGCCCAATCTGGAACTACGCCCACCACTTGACTTGTTTTACAAGTGCCATACGCACTATATCTGCTATCTTTGCTATTTTCACGATTATCCCCTAAATAGAATATCTCGCCTTCTTTTACTTCCCAATAAGGGTTAGTCCCCACGTAAGTAGTTATCGTTTGCTCTGGCAAATATGTTTCTTCTAATATTTCAAACTCTTGCTCGTTTTCGCCCACCCATACTTTGCCGGCTTCTATTTTGACATAAAGGGTTTTGCCTTTTTGACCTACAACTATTGCTCTTTTTATAAGCCAATCATAACCCTTGCCATCTTGGCTTTCCTTTTCGCCATCGATAACTATTATGTCGCCTGCTTCTGCCACCATATTTTTGTTCGCGAATAGCACGTTGCCATCGCTCAACGTTGGAGACATAGATTCTCCATCTACATAAACGCTTATCAAAATATAGTTTGTAAATATATAAATCGTCACCACAAGCAAAATTACAACGCCAAAGAAAAGGGAGAAAGCACGGTTGCTTTTTTCCTTTCTTCTGGCCTTTTCAATTAAACTATCGTATGCCTTATACATAATTTCCCCTATTTTTGCTTTTGGCTAATAACCCTTATTAGTCCTTATTTTGCTTTTGATAAACTTTAATTATTTTTTGAAGTTCATCTGGCGATAAAAATATTGCTCTGCCACACTTTGTGCATTTTACTTTTATGTCTGCACCCGTGCGAACTATTTGCCACTCGTTGCCACCACAGGCATGGCTCTTTTTTGAAATGAACTTATCCCCTAAACTATATGTCATGTTTCACCTTAAAAAAACTATACCCAAAGCACATTATTGATTAGGTATTCGCCTTCATCAACATTTATCTCAATAGCATCAATCTTTGCATAGTCTTTAAGCACCATACCTTCTGCAGTCTTAAACTTGTTCATTTCTATCATTACGTTGTGCCAAACATCGCCACCTAAAAGATTTACATTTACAAAATATTCTATTTTATTGCCAAAGTAATCGCTAATTAACTTTACTACAAGCGATGTCTTTTCTTTTGCATAAACATCAAGCATTAGCATAGAAGCGTTTTTAGGTTGATATTTACTTCCTGCCATAGCAAACGTTAATAATCCACCACTACAGGTTGTCCCAACTATGCCCATAGGTCCTTTCTTTTCTCTAACAATGCCCCTATCAACTAAGTCAAAGTTTTTTGTGCATTTTATAGATGGCTTTGCCGGTGCGAATATACTGTGTGCATTTTTTATTCTTGAAGAATATAAAATGTTGCTCTTAAACGTGCCTTTAACTTGGTCGATAGAAAAGCGCTTTGAAAGAATATTTGTGCTTATGCTCAATGAGTTTTTATACACCACATTAGCATAAGCAAATATTATTTCTGCCCCACTATATGGCGTATAGTCTGCTATATATTTTCCGTTTTCGCTTTTTTTAGCATCTATCTTTTGATAGCATCGAAGGGCTGGGTTAATCTTTTCTTCTGCAACCAAAACTTCAACCTTGTCAATCTTTACAGAACACTCTACGTCCGTTTGAACTTCAAATATAATTTTTCCGTCTTCTATATCGCACTTAATGTCTGATTCTTTTGGCAGTTCTATATTAGCATTACATAAATATTTATCAAAAAATACAAGCGCATTGCTATAGCCTGCATAATTTATTCTGTCAGTATTATTTGGTGATATGTGCATTGCTCTATACGTCTCTTGTGGAATTTTGCTCATTGTGTCTTGAGCCCTATCCACTTCAAAATCGTTATCATTTGTTGCACAAAGTAAAAGGGTTGGCGTTTCAATATGCAAAGCATAAGACTGAGAGTCTATACCTGCAATGAATTGATACATTTTGTCATCAAACTGTGGGTCTGGTTTGCCACCGAATTTATATATGCCCTTATATCCTATCCAACCATAATTAAGTGCAATAACCGTGGCATCTAGGCTATGGTCTGAGCCTATAACTTGCCAAAGTGCCGTTGCAACTTTTGACACGCCAAAAGCACCCACCTTTGTTACAAATGGTAAATCTTTTAGGTATTTTATTGCATATTTCATAACAGCACACCACTCATACCAACAAGTTGCCTTTGCATCTTTTTTTATCGAATATAAGTTTTCTTTGACCGTTTCATAATTTGCATAACTTACACTTAATGGATATAAGGTATAATCCTCTTTTCCTTGTGCGAATCCAGCAAGGTCAACCATTAAAACGGCATAGCCCTTACAAACCAAGTCCTTTGCAAGTTTTGAGCCGTTAGAAATAGAAAAATCTTCAACAAGCAATATCGCTGGGCACTCGGTTGCATTTTTACTGCGCATAAGTTCAGCATAAATACTCACCTTGCCGTCTTTTAGACTTCTTCCTTCTAAAATGAGTTTTGAAAAGATTATATCGTCAATATTTTGTTCTTGAACTATGTTAGCACCAACACTTTCTGGTAAATCAAAGTTTTTCCATAGTGCAGAAGGTGTTAAAATTGTTTCAAACATACATACCTCACCACAAAACTACCCAAAATTTAAAAATTTTATCGTTTTAAGTTGATTTTTTGGATAGTTTAGTTTATAATAGTTTTCACTCGTCTTTGAAACAAGCGATAGTATTGCTATTATATTACTAAGTAATATTATATATCATTATTATCGTCAAAGCAAGCGTTTTTTGCATTTAGATATAATTTATTAAAGGGGAAACAAATGACCTGTTCTTTTTCTAAAGAGTTTTCTATCTCGGCTTACACCAATATTGAAAACTTGTTTATAACAGAATATTTGCCTATCGCTGGGGGCGATGCCGTTAAAGTTTATCTTTACGGTCTTTTCCTTTGCTCTCACCCCGATGTTGACCAGTCTGTTTCGGATATGGCTGTGTCTCTTAAAATGCAAGAAAAGGATATTATCGACTGCTTTTTGTTCTGGGAAGAATTTGGACTTTTGTCTATAGTCTCTAAAGAGCCTTTTTCGGTTCAGTATCACCCTATTCGCTCTACTTCTAGCGCTAAACCTAGAAAGTATAAGGCTGAAAAATATTCCGACTTTACTAAAGGGCTTCAAGCGCTTATTCCTAATCGTATGATTTCTACAAGTGAATATACTGAATATTTCAATATTATGGAAACTTATTTCATTAAGCCTGAAGCAATGCTCATGATTGTTAAATATTGTATCGATAGAAAAGGCAACGACATTTCTTATCGTTATATTTCTAAAGTGGCAAAAGATTTTGGCAACAGGTCTATAAATACTGCCGACAAAGTGGAAAAAGAACTTTCTTCTTACATTGCACAAACGGGTATCATTGAAAAAATCTTGCGTGCACTTTCCCTTCGCCGTCAACCTGACATCGAAGATGCTAATCTTCTTAAAAAGTGGACGAGCGAGTTATCTTTTGATAGCGACAACATAATCTTTGCCGCATCTAAACTTAAAAAAGGCAGTATGGAAAAACTCGATGAGTTCTTGCTTGAACTTTATGCTATTAAAAGTTTTTCTAGAGAAGAAATTGCAGGGTTTTTGGACAAAAAGAAGGCTATTTATGACCTTGCTATAAAAATCAATAAGGCGCTTTCTATTTACGTTGATGTAATAGACACCGTCGTCGATAATTATACAAAAAAATGGCTCTCTTTCGGTTTTGAAGAAGATGCGCTTTTATTTATTGCAACCCATTGCTTTAGAAATGGAAAAAATACCCTTCAAGACATGGACGAACTAATAGAAATGTTGCGTCAGCGTGGGTTTATAACACTATCTAGCGTGGGCGACTATTTTGAAGATATTAAGAAAAACGACGAGTTTATTTCTAAACTACTTTTAACTGTTGGGCTTAATCGCAAGCCTAATTCTTGGGATAGAGAAAATCTTAATATTTGGAAAAGTTGGAACTTTTCTAACGATATGATTTTAGAAGCAGGCAAACTTGCCTCTGGCAAAAACTCACCTATCGCTTATATGAACGGTATTTTGAGTAATTGGAAAAAGGAAAATGTGTTCAGCCTAGAAAATATTTCATCTAGCGCATCTACCACCGATAACTCTCAAGAAAATTATAATAGAGAATATGAAAGAAGACGCTCTGTCGCCCTTTCTCGTGCTCAAAAGAATAACGAGATTGCTATGGAAATTGAAGGTTTTGCCCAAATTTATAGCAAACTTAACAGCATTGAGAGAGACCTTGCTTTTGCAGAGATTTCTGGCGACAAAGATGCACTTATTAAACTTGAAAATGAAAAGAAAGAACTTACCAATAGTGGCGAAAAATTGCTTAAAACAAAAGGGCTTAACTTTGAATCGCTATCACCTATATATGCTTGCAAAAAGTGTAACGACACAGGCTATGTAGGTACGCATAGATGCGATTGCTTTGATAAAAAATAATTTAACTTAAATAAAAAATGCTCAAAGGTTGTTTCCTTTGAGCATTTTTATTATTTTGATTTTTCTATTTTCTATCTTCTAACTTGATGTATTCGTTTCTGCCGTTTGTTGATACGTATGCAGGACGGATAATTTTACCATTATTGTAAAGTTCTTCAAGTCTATGTGCACACCAGCCAGACATTCTTGCAATGGCAAACATTGGTGTGAAAAGTTCGACAGGAAGACCGAGCATATTATAAACGAAACCACTATAAAAGTCCACGTTTGCCGATACGCCCTTTATAATCTTTCTCTTTTCACAAATGAGTTTTTGAGAAATCTTTTCAACCTTATCGTAAAGTTTGAATTCTTTGTTTCTGCCCTTTTCGCTTGCTAGTTGACGAACGAAGCCCTTAAACACTTCTGCTCTTGGGTCAGAAATAGAATAAACGGCGTGTCCCATACCATAAACTAAGCCTGACTTATCAAATACTTCGCCAGCAAGCATTTTTGATATGTATTCACGGATTTCTTCATCGTCATCCCAATCTTTAACGTTTTTCTTTATGTCTGCAAACATATCCATAACCTTGATGTTTGCGCCACCGTGTCTTGGTCCTTTTAATGAACAAAGTGCAGCAGTTATTGTTGAATATGTGTCAGTGCCAGCAGATGTTACAACGTGGGTTGTAAATGTTGAGTTGTTGCCACCACCATGTTCAGCGTGCAAGATAAATGCAATGTCCAAAACCTTTGCTTCAAGTTCGGTGAACTTGTTGTCTGGACGGAGCATATGTAAAACGTTTTCTGCCGTTGAATAGTCTGGGCGTGGTCTGTGAATATATAATGACTTACCTTCATTATAGTGCATATGTGCATTATAAGCATATACTGCAAGCATAGGCATTATTGAAATAAGTGCCAAACTTTGCCTTAGAACATTTTCTAAAGAGTTGTCAAGTGCATAATGGTCATAACTATAAAGTGCCAAAGTGCATTTTGAAATAGCGTTCATAATGTCTTTATTTGGCGCTTTCATAATAACGTCTCTAACAAAGTTTTTTGGAAGTTTTCTATATGCTGATAAAAGTTTGTTAAACTCGATAAGTTCTTCTCTATTAGGCAACTTATTAAAAAGCAAAAGATAGGTTGCTTCTTCAAAACCAGCACGCAACTCATCGTTATAGTTATCAATCATTGTTTTAACATTGATACCACGATAGTATAGTTCGCCCGAAACAGGCGTTACCACCCCGTCAATTACCTTTTTTGCAATAACGTCTGAAATGTCTGTTAGCCCAGTGATAACGCCAGCGCCATTTTCATCTCTTAAACCTTTTTTAACTTGATTATCCTTGTATTCCTTTTCGGTAAACTTTGGATTTTTTTGATACAACTTAGAAAGTTTTTCAATTTCTACTTGTTGATAATGTGTATTTGTCATAATACTTCTCCCATAATTTAAGTTATTTTAGCATTTATTACTAAAAATGTCAAATAAATATACTAGTTATGCTATTTGTTTTAGTTATAACCATATATATTTTCACTTTTTGACTAAAAAAATAAAGGACTTAAGCGTTTTTACTTAAGCCCTTTTTGTTTTTGCTTTTATTATTAGTCTTCAATTCTAATAACTGAATTTACTTTAATCATTTCTGGAAGAGTTGAAAGTTTATCAAGAGTTTTCTTAACTGCGCCTTCAGCACAAACGTGTGTGTTGACAACTATTTGAGCGCTGTTATCACTGCCACCAACTTGCTTTACTTCTGCAATGCTGATGTTGTTTTTAGCAAAAGTTGTTGCTATCTTTGCAAGAACGCCTGCCATATCCTTAACTGTTAAACGGATATAGTATTTAGAAGTAAAGTCTTTAACAAACTTTGTTTCCTTATTGCCTTGTGCGTTGTTTTTAAAACTTGCATAGAAATATTCGTTATGTTTTGCTGCAAAAATAATGTCTGAAACGATTGCGCTACCTGTTGGAAGAGCGCCTGCGCCCCTGCCATAAAGCATAATTTCGCCAACTGCATCGCCAACTAAATGCACTGCGTTAAATGAATCGTTTACGCTTGCAAGTGGGTTATCGTTTTTGATAAATGTTGGGTGAACTCTAACTTCAACGCCCTTTTCTGTATCTTTACCGATACCTAAGAGTTTAAGAGTATAGCCCATTTCTTTACCTTGAGCAATGTCTTCTTTAGTGATAGCCGTTATACCTTCTCTATAAACGTTTTCAATGCAAATTTTCTTGTTAAATGCAAGGCTTGATAAAATAGAAAGTTTATATGTTGCATCAAAGCCTTCTACATCGGCTGTAGGGTCGAACTCTGCATAGCCTAAGCGTTGTGCTTCTTTTAATGCTTCTTCATATGACCAACCTTCATAAGCCATTTTTGTCAAAATGTAGTTTGTTGTGCCGTTGATAATACCTTTGATAGATAAAATCTTGTTTGCTTGCATGCCGTCGATAAGCGTACGAATGATAGGTACCCCACCCACGCAACTTGCTTCAAAAAAGAGTCCTGCGTTCATCTTTTTTGCTTCAGCTTCGAGTTCTGGCCAATGCTTTGCAAATAATTCTTTATTTGATGTTACAACGGTCTTACCACTCATAAGTGCTGTTTTAACAAAAGTTTTTGCAACACCCGTGCCACCGATAACTTCAACAACGATATCTACTTCTGGGTTAGAGCAAACTTCTTCAATGCTTGATGCAATCTTGCTCTCTTCAATGCCGAGAGAAAGTGCTCTTTCTTTATTCTTTTCAAGAACGGCTTGAACTGTTATGTCAACACCTTGAGTCTTTTTGAAGTATTCTTTGTTTTTTGTTAGAATTTCGTATGTGCCACCACCGACAACACCTAATCCTAAAATAGCAACGCCTGCTTTCTTTAACATAATAATCTCCTTTTATTTGTTAAGTTCGTATATAATTTTAAGCCCATCTAAAGTCAATGTTCTATCGACTAAATTTATGAGTTTTACTTCTTTTGCAATAATTTCGCCAAGACCACCTGTTGCAACTACCTTAATCTCATCTAGTCCAAGTTCTTTTTTTATTCTTTTAAGAATATTTTCAACAAGTCCTGCAAAACCAAAGATGATACCTGCTTGCATGCAGTGTTTTGTGTTCCTGCCTATAACCGTTTTTGGTGCATCGAGTTCTACCATTGGTAGTTGCGCCGTTTTTGTTGCTAAGCCTTCAAGCGAAGTCTTTATTCCCGGTGCGATTACAACGCCAAGTAGTTCGCATTTTTCGGTTATTACATCAAACGTCGTGGCTGTTCCAAAGTCTATAACAACGATAGGGCCACCATACTTGTTAAATGCCGATACGCTGTTAACAATAATGTCTGCACCCACTTCTCTTGGGTTTTCTGCCTTGATGTTAAGCCCTGTTTTTATCCCAGGCCCAACTATAATTGGCGAAATGCCAAAAAAGTATTCACACATGTGACAAATGGTGTAGTTTAAGGCTGGGATAACCGATGAAAAGATAATTCCATCGATATCGCTCTTTTTTATATCCTTATCCGATAAAAGTCCAACTAAAACCGAGCCGTATTCATCTGCCGTTCTTGATATTCTTGAAGACACCCTAAACGATGCCACAAGTTTATCACCGTCAAACACACCGTATTTTATATTTGTATTTCCTAAATCTATTGCGAGAAGCATTTATTTTCCCCTACTTAGTTAGATTTTTTTAAGGCTTTAACAACCCTTTGTATCATTGGAATAAATATCAAATTTACTGCCATTTCTAAAACAAAGTTGAGCCAAATTATTGCAAAAACTGTTGTAAATACCGTTCCTGCAGTGCTTACCCCCATACCCAAGAAGGTTGCCGTGGTATCTTTCATTAAAACTATACCGAGCATATAAATTCCTGTGTTTACGATAGGAAGTATAACAGCACTTACGCAAACTGCCAAAAATTCCTTCTTTTTTGATAAGAACTTAAACACCAACCCAGACACTAAGCCTGCAATAGTTGTTTTGCCTATGCAAATTAAGGTTAATATAACTGGATGTGCTTGAAAAAGTGTTGCTGTAAAAGGTTCTCCACCGAGCACTGCTGCGCTTATAAACACAACTAGTCCACTTGTAAAGCCGACTATTGCACCAGCAAAAGCACCAAGCAAAATTCCTGCAAATGCGATAGGAATTAAACTAAAGTTAAGGGTTACCCCAAACATAGGTATTGCACTTGCAAAAAGTTGCAAAACGATTACAAGTGCCACTAAAATGCCAAGTAGTGCGACATTTTTTGCTGAAAAAAACTTACTATTCATAATAACCTCCAATCAGATTTCCTTTAGAATATCTGTTGCCAAAAAATATTATTCGCTTTATTAGTCAGCCTTAAATAATAATGACTGCTAACCGAATATAGTTATTTTATCACAAATTAACTTTATTCGCAAATAAATATAAGGTTATTTTCACAATTTTAAAGATTTATGCGTATATTGATATTAGAATGCTCCACAAAACCAAAAAAATTTACATAGGTGGAGCGATATATACTTTTGGAGGTATCTTATGCACAATTTTGATTTATTTGGTGGAAACAACTGCTGTCTTTGGATTTTGATAATTTTACTTATTATCTGTCTTTGTAAGAGTGGTTGCTTAAACGGCTTATTTAACAGTTGTTATTGCTTGCCTATCGCATTACTTTTAATTTGTTGCTGTTGTAAAAACGGTGGTTTCTTAGGAAACTACGGTGGCTGTGGCTGTAAATAACAGGGCTAAGTAAAAGCAATATAAAAATTCGGGGTGCACAATGTCACCCCGTTTTTTTTGTGCTTTCAAAATTTCTTTAATACTATATATTGTATAAAAACAAAAAATTTTGTTAAAAAATTTGTCGAAAATTATTGCAATATCAACATTTATGTGTTATTATGTAAACATAATAATTTTTATAAGGGAGGGTTTTCTTATGGAAAACAACACAAAAACCAAAGAACCTTGTAAACTTGCAAAAAAAGTTGACTCTTTCTTTGGCGTTACAGCTCGTGGCAGTTCAATAAGAACTGAAATCATTGCTGGT
>SVIO01000008.1 GCA_015069465.1 Clostridiales bacterium
TATTACAAAGAAAGAAAAACCTGTTTGGGAAATGAACATTATTCTAATTATAATCGCTGTATTATTCTTAGTTTACTTCTTCGTTCCAACAACTTTCTAAGAATTTGTTAAACTTAAAAAGCCTTGCTAATTGCAAGGCTTTTTTTATTTTTCTTTTTTATTAAACACCTTTCTTTCTGCCTAGTTCTGTATTGTCTATCGTTCTATCTCTTAATGTCTTTTCAACGCTTGGCTTATCTTCATATCTATAATCTTCGCCATACTTTTTGATATATTTATCAATCACCATATGCGATGCATTTTTTGGTGCTTTTCCATTTACTTCTCGCTGATACTTAAAGAACACATCGCTATCTTTTAAGTCATCTACCAAAACCATATCTTCAAAGTAGCCTGTAAGTCTTACGCTCTTTATAATATCTCTAATATACTCTTTATTTTGTTTTAACTTAATGAGTGCTGGGAAGTCTGCGCCACCAACAAATAATTGCTCCCAATCCCTACCTTCATATTTTTTAAGCATATCACTTGCAATTTTAAGGTGGTTTAGTTCTTGTTCAAAATGTTCAAGCCATATCTTTTTGATTTGTGGGTGCGTTTCATCTTGATAGCAAGAATAATATAAATAGCACTCTGTATATTCGTGCATTACCCAACTTTCGAACATGGTGCTTGATGGGTCTATAAGCGAGCCATACCCCGTTACGTGTTGTTCTTCTATCATTGCAATTTCGCTATACAATTTTCTTCCTAAATCGCTGTGATAAAATGAGCCAACGTTCATATAATAGTTCATAGTTTGTTGTTCGGCTGCCGTTATGATATTTGCGTGTAGTCTTGTAATTAAACTATCTTGCCAGCAGTTTATATATCTTCTAACATCGTCATTAGGGTGTCTATGCTCAGAAATTGTTGGTCTTGCTGGTGTTAATTCGGTGTATTTGCCAACTAATCTTTCAGCATGGACACCTTCTTCCATATCGAGAAGATTTGCATACCTATAAAGGTGGTCAAAATCTTCTAAAAGTGCAAAGTCGAGTTGTGCTTTAACAAATGGGTTTGGTTCTTTTTGTGCCATATCTGCCGTTAAGTCAACAGCAAGTTGCTCATAGGCTATGGTCGTTTCTAAAATGCTTTCGTTAATAGGCTTTAAGGAAGATATTCTTTTTTGTTGAAATTGCTCTTCCCTTCTAACCCCTGCAATAACCCTTCTTACATCGTTATTAAGGCAGTGCCTGTTAAAGTGGTGCAAAAACCAGTTTGACTCGAACTCGGTGCCGTTCATTAAGATTACCCTTGTTTTTGTATAAGGGTCTGTTTGGTTTTTGTCATAAGGCTTTGGTGCCAAGTTATTAAAACTTGGATAACTAATTTTGCTTGTTTTTGGTAATTCTTTAAATGGATTCATACTCTTTATCTCCTTTTTATTCAAAGTATTTCCAAAATTAAAGTTGTTATACACTAAAAAAGACCTTTTAGCGTTAAAACTAAAAAGCCTTTTGTTTTATCGATTATATTTTTTTGTTAGTTTTCTTAAAAATGAAAACGATTTAAGTTTAACTTGCTTTTTTGAAAATCTAACCGACCAATTATTTTTATCGATAGTCCCCGGTTGATTTATTCTATAATCACTCCCCAAAAATAGCATGTCTTGCATAGGCACGATAAATGTTTTTGCCTTTGATTTAGCCCCAAGCATTATTATTGCTTTTGCTAACCCTATTATGTCATCTATTTTGCAGTTAATATCCATAATTTTAAGGCTGTTTTTTATACTTTTATAAAAGGTTTCATACTCGCTTTTATTTAGGCTACTAATTAGTCCCACCAAAGTGTCGTTATCGTGCGTGCCTGTATAACAAATGCAGTTCTTTTGTATATTTTCTGGTAAATAAGGATTAACATTATCCCCATTAAACGCAAAAGATAAAACCTTCATATTAGGATAGCCTAGGTTTTTTATTAACTCTTTAACGCCGTCATCAATAATGCCTAAATCTTCTGCAATAATTTTACTTTTATCAACTTTTTTATGAATTGCATTAAATAGGTCATAAGATGGAACTTTTACCCACTCGCCATTTTTTGCATTAGTGCTATTTGCATCTATTTCATAATATCTATCAAGCGCTCTAAAGTGGTCTATCCTAACAAGGTCATAAATTTCTAACGCTTTTTCTACTCTATCTGCCCACCAACTAAAATTATCTTTTTGGTGCTCGGTATAGTCATAAACAGGGTTTCCCCAAAGTTGACCGTTTTCACAAAAATAGTCTGGTGGCACGCCTGCCTTCTTTTTTATCAAAAGGTTTTTTTCTAACTTAAATAAGTTGCCATTTTTCCAAACATCAACGCTATCATGTGCCACATATATAGGGATATCGCCCAAAATTTCAATGCCCTTTTTATTGGCATAAGCCTTTAACTTAAGCCACTCTTCTTTTGCCACAAACTGAATAAACTCATAAAACAAAACTCTATCTTTATTTCTATTTTCAAACTCTTTTAGCGCATTATCGTCTCTAAATTTAAGGGCATCTTCCCACTCATAAAAAGGTTTATTATTAAATTTTTCCTTTATCGCCATAAACAAGGCATAGTCTTTTGTATCTTTGCTTTTTAAATGCCTAGTAAATTCTATCGAATTTTTATCAAACCTTGAAAATGCCTTTTCTAAAAGTGAAAATCTATTTTTATATAGTTTAATGTAATCTACTCTTTTACTATCGTTAAAAAAGTTTTTAACTTCTTTTTTTGTTAATAAGCCTTGCGTCCTTAAACTGTCAGGACTTATATAATATGGACTAAAGGAATTTGTACAAACCGAAGAATATGGCGAATTTCCATTTTGAGTTTGAACTAATGGTAAAATTTGCCACACCTTTTGCTTAGATTTAGCAAGCAAATCTATAAACTTATAACTTTCTTTGCCAAAATCACCTATACCATACTTACTTGGCAAACTAAATATTGGCATTAAAACGCCACTTTTTCTAGACAAAACTTTTCTTTTCATATATAAAAATAAGGGGACAAAATTATTTTGTCCCCTTGTTAGTTTTTTATAACTTATTGATTTTGCTTTAACATATTATAATGCAAAACCACCATCAACCGATATAACTTGACCTGTTATAAAGTCAGCATCATCACTGCCTAAGTAATAAATTAAGTTTGCAACATCCTCTGGCTTCCCTATTCTATAGAGTGGTGTTTGCTCTTTTAACTCGTCTATATCTTCAGCCGATAGATGCTTATTCATGGGCGTATCTATAACGCCTGGGCATACGCAGTTTACGTTTATATTGCTATAGCCAACTTCTTTTGCAAGCGCCTTAGTATAGCCTATAAGCCCTGCTTTAGCACTTGAATATGCAACTTCCATACTGCTTCCCGTTATGCCCCACATGGACGAAACGTTGACTATCTTGCCACATTTACTTTCTATCATGCCTTTAAGCACCCTATTGGTTATTAGGTATACACTTTTTAGGTTTACTGAAAAGATTTTATCCCACTCACTTTCGGTGGTGTCGGTGATTAGTTTTGTTAGACTTATGCCAGCATTATTCACTAAAACTGAAAGGTGCTTAAAACTCTTTTCTACTATTTCCATCATCTTTGATATTTCGCTTGCAGAGTTTAGGTCTGCTTTTATAGAATAAAAGTAGTCGCTTTTTCCTTCTTTTTCAAGTTCTAAATAAAAGTCATCAATACTTTTTTTATTTGAATTATATTGACCTATAACAAAATATCCGTTGTCAATAAACTTTTTGGCTGTGGCTTTGCCTATTCCACCCGATACGCCTGTGATAAGTGCTGTTTTCAATGCTAAATACCCTTTTTTATAATTTATATTTGCTCTTTTCTAAAAATATGAAAATTCAACAATACCCACAAAATAATTTTGTGGGTATTATCGTTATATAGGTTATGTTTTAAATCTTAGCCTTTAACTCTTTCCATGTATTCGCCTGTTCTGGTGTCAACTCTGATGAGTTCGCCTTCTTCAACGAACATTGGAACTTGAAGTTTTGTGCCTGTTTCAAGAACTGCTTCTTTTGTTGCGTTTGTTGCTGTGTTACCCTTAACTGATGGGTCTGCTTGTACTACACGAAGAACAACAAAGTTTTCGCATTCAACAGAGAAAGCAACGCCTTTATATGACCTTACGATAACAGGGTCGTTTTCTTTGATATATTTTAATGCATCTTCAACTTGTTCATAGTTGAGTGGTGTTAGGTTGAACTCTTGGTCCATAAAGTAATAAAGTTCACCATCTGTATAAGAATATGTCATATTCCTTGTTTCAATTTGTGCTTCTTGAACCTTTTCTGTTGGGTTCCAAGTTTTTTCTAACACTTTGCCTGTAACAACGTTTTTCATTGTTGTTCTAACGAAAGCTGCGCCCTTACCTGGCTTAACGTGTTGGAATTCAACGATTGTCCAAATTCCACTTTCATATTCAAATGTAACGCCCTTTCTAAAATCGCCTGCTGTAATCATATTGATTTCTCCTTAAAATTTATATCTAATTTTTTTCTTTTATTATCATAAGCTCTTTACTATCTGTAAAAAGTCTCTTGATTCCATCTTTTGTAAGTAGCACGGTATCTTCAATTCTTATACCATACTCACCATCGAAATATACCCCCGGTTCTATGGTAAAGAGCATATTTTCTTTTAACTCATTTTTCCTTTTTGGTGAAAGAAAAGGATATTCGTGCACTTCTAGCCCTATACCGTGCCCTAACGAGTGAGTGAAATATTTTGCTAAGCCTTCTTTTTCTAAGACATTTCTTGCATAGCCGTCTGCGTTATCGGTCATATCCCCACACTTAATGCTTTTTTCTGCCGTTAAGTTTGCTTTTAAAACTAAGTTATATCTATCTACAAAGTCTTTTGATGGATTTCCAAAAAACATTGTTCTTGTAATATCCGACGAGTAGCCTTTATATTTAGCACCCATGTCTATTAAAATAGGCATATCTTTTTCAAGCCTTGTGCCGTTGGATTTATGATGTGGAACTGCCGAGTTTTTAGAAAACGCAACTATCGTTTCAAACGAAGTTCCTTCTGCGCCATGCTCGATAATTTTTTCTTCTATTATCCCTTTAAGTTCAAGTTCGGTGATGCCTTTTTTAAGGCTTTCTAATGCGCTATATAGTGCTTTTTCAGCAATCTCGCAAGCAATAATAGTTTTTTCTATTTCATCACTTGTTTTTTGCGAGCGCATTTCACTTATTATCTCGCTACTATCTTTAATATTAAAGCCCCACGACAGAAACTCGTTATACGCTTTAACCGTTGTCCTTGAAAAGTCTAGATAAAGATTTTTTGCTTTTATTTCAGTTAGAAAATCTTTGACATCGCTTATATCTTTTAAGAGTTTTATATCGATGCCGTCTTTAACTAAATTATCCTTTACCCCTAAATATGACCTTGCATCTATAAAGCAAGTTTTTTTGTCGGCTAAAACCAAATAGCCTTCTTCAAGAGAAGATTTAATAAAATATTGACTTGTCAAATCGTCAAGAACAAGACAAGCATTTTCATTGCTAAAAGGATAGTTTTTCATTTGACCATATTATTTTACCAAAAAAATTAAATTATGTCAATTGCCATAATATATATTTTGCATATTTAATGCGTCTTTATCTTGTGTTCCTGCCGATTCGCATATAATATATGGGCTTAAATCAAGTTTTTTAAGCGCTGATGCAAGTGGAGTAAAATCTGGACCATAATGGTCGTCTTCAAAAGTTAGGTGCCTAACTTCGCCTTTGGCAGAATACTCTATTTTTGAAAAATGGATATGAAAGTTTTTCATTTTTTCATAGCCGAGTTCATCTATCATAAATGAAAGTCTATCTAAATAATCTTGTTCGGTTTTTAAACTTCCAAACTCCCTTGCGTTGATATGCCCAAAATCTACACACGGGGTGTAAATTTTGTCTATCTTACAAAACTTGGTAATTTCTTCAATAGTGCCTATTTGACCGAGTTTACCCATTGTTTCTGGGCAGTAAATAAGGTCATTAAGCCCATTTCCATAAATTATATCTCTTAAATTTTCAAGCCTTTTTATGGTTAGTTCAACTGCCTTTTCTCTACTCATTTTGCCTTGGCTTGCTGGGTGAAATACTATTCTCTTGCCACCCATAAGTTTTACCTTTAGAGCAGATTGCAAAATGTAGTTATAAGACTTAACTGCATTTTCTTCTTCTGGGTTTGCAAAGTTTATATAGTATGGTGCGTGAACGCTTATTTCAACGCCGTTTTCCTTAAAGGCATTGCCTATGCTAACGGCTTTTTCATCGCTTAGGTTAACCCCACGACCAAATGAATATTCAAAGCAAGTTAGCCCTAAATTTTTAACCCAACTAGCACTATCTTCACTCTTAGAAAAGCCTGCTTGGTTAAAGGCTATTGAATTGCCACTTGGACCAAATTTAATCATATTTTCCTTCCTTTGTAGCCGTTAGGTCGGCTGTAAGTTGCGCTTTTAAGTCAGTGGTGCTATCAAACTTTTTAATCTCTCTTATAAAGTCTAAAAATAGCACTTCAATTTCCTTGCCGTATAAATCGCCACAAAAATCTATGATATGCACTTCAAGTAACTTTTGCTCTAAATTAAAAGTCGGTCTTGCACCATAGTTGATTATGGCATAATAAGTTTTATTTTCCAAAACAACCTTGCCAGCATACACGCCGCCTTTAAGATTAAATTTATCTTTATCTAAAATAATGTTTGCAGTTGGAAAGCCAAGACTAGTACCCACCTGTCTATCTTTTACTACTGTGCCACTAATAGAATACTCTCTTGCAAGAAGGGTGTTTGTGCCCTTTATATCTCCTTTAGCAAGCAAACTTTTTACAAGGCTTGTCGAAACCTTTTCACCGCCAAAAGATAGCGTGTCCACTATTACGTGTTGTTGACCATTTTTCGTTGCATAATCGGTTAAATAGGCTGTGTCCCCCTTGCCAAATGCACCAAAAGTGTAATCAATGCCACTAACATAATAGGCAATATTATATTTTTTGTTTAGGTCATCTAAAAAATCTTTTCTGTCGGTAGATAAAAACTCTTTAGTAATTGGCGCAAAATATATTTCATCTGCCCCCAAATCTTTTAAGAATTTTTCTCTTTCGTTTGTCAAAAACACGCACTTATCCTGCCCACCGATAGCACCTTTTAAGTTTCCTAAAAAGGTAACGATAACAAGCGACATATTGTTTTGTTCTGCTATGTCTTTTGCCCTTTTTATAACCCTTTGATGTCCTATATGCACGCTGTCAAAATAACCGAGTGCAATAACTTTTTTATCTAACATAAGAATTTATCCTAAGAATTCCATTTTCAACTTTTCCAACGCCTATGAAAGCGCCTTGATTATACACCCTATACACTCCGTCATTAAATCCATAGTTTTCATACACGCCGTCAAGAATTTTTTGAGCCTGACCACTTGTTAAGTTAAGTTTTTCAAAACTTACGGCTTCATCTGGTGCAATCACATATTTTTCAAAGTCTTGGCTAGACTTAAACTCATCTACCCCTATGCCGTTTTCCATTGTGAAGATGCCACACCTAGTGCGAGTTAGCCTGCTCATAACGCCAAGTGAATTTACTGCTTTTGCGATATCCCTTGCGAGTGAACGAATATAAGTTCCACCCTTACAATCTATTTTAAACTCGAATTCGTTTTCGCTTATTTGAGAAAGACACTCTATGCCTAGAATACAAACTTTTTTGGCCTCGAGTTCAACTTCTTTACCTTCTCTAGCAAGTTCATAACTGCGTTTGCCGTTTATACACTTTGCCGAATAAATTGGTGGGACTTGCATAATTTCGCCCACAAAACCACCTAGCACCCCCCTAATCTCTTCAAGGGTTGGCACTTTATTTGTTCTTTCGGTAACTTGGCCTGTTATATCAAGCGTGTCGGTGGTATAACCAAAAATAAAACGAGCAATATAAGTTTTTTCTTTATCGAGTAGATATTGAAAAAGCCTAGATGCTTTGCCTATGCCAACAGGAAGCACGCCTTCTGCCATAGGGTCAAGAGTGCCCATATGTCCACATGGCTTATTAAATTTTTTCTTTACTGCCCCCACAGCATAAGCCGAACTCATGCCAGATGGCTTTATTATATTTACAAATCCCGTCATATGTTTGTGATTTTAAATTGCCTTTTATATAAATAACGATAATAGATTAGTCTATAATATGTCTTTTTACTGCAAGATAAATTTTATCAACAACTTCTTCGTATTCGCCTTGAATTTGGCAACCACTTGCTAGCATGTGCCCACCACCACCAAAAGTTGAGGCTACTTCATTGACATTTGTGCCTTTAGAACGAAAACTAATTTTATATTTATCCTTGCCTATTTCTAGTATGCAAGCGCCAACTTCAACGGTATCTATACCCATAATAAAGTCGATAAAACCTTCTGTTTCATCTGGTTTTGCACCACTACTAATTATATCCTTTTCAAAAACCGAAGCAACGGCAAGTCTGTCATCAAGAAAATACCTGATTTTAGACATTGTAAGTCCAAATAGTTTTGCTCTTGCCTTGCTCTGTTTTGAAAACATGTGAAAATAAATAGTGTTTAGGTCAGCGCCTTTTTCAACAAGTTTTGACGCCGAACTAAGGGTGTTTGGCGTTACGTTTTTATGCATAAAGTTACCCGTATCGGTCATTATTCCCATTGCTAAAAGGTTTGCAATTTCTTGTGTGATTTCCACATTTAAACTTTCTATAAGCGCTAAAACATTTTCGCAATTGCTTGCATTATCAATAACTAAATTTTCCTTTGCATATCTTGTGTTTGAAACATGGTGGTCGATAGAATAGGTGTTTTTATGCTTTGAAAACTCATCATAAAAACTACCAAGCCTTGATATATCTGCGCAATCTATTGCTAGCATTGCTGAATATTCACCACTAAAAGTGTTTTCAACAAGGCTTGCACTTTTTAAAAAGAAAAATCTCGACGGAACGGTGTCGTCGCAAAAGACTTTAGCCTTGATGCCGAGATTGTTTAGTGCGTGAAAAAGTGCAAGTGCCGAGCCAAGCGTGTCACCATCAGGTCTAATGTGACAAAAAATTGCCACACTCTTTTCCTTTTTTAGTTTTAGCGATAACTCTTGTATAGTTTTCACTTACCTTCTTCCTCACTGATTTTTTTGAATATTTTATCCATTTTATCGCCATATTCCATAGAACCGTCTAGAATAAACTTTAACTCTGGAACTGTGCGAGCACGCACCACTTTTGCAAGTTCAAACCTGATTCTTTTTGCATCGTTTTTAATGGCTTCAAAAGTGGCAAGGCTCTTTTCTTTGTTGGTTGAATACACACTGACATAAACTTTAGCAAAAGATAGGTCGTTTGTGCAATCAACTGCTAAAATAGAAAACATTTCTGTTATGAGTGGATTTTTGAGTTTTCTTGAAATAATATCGTAAATTTCTTTTTGGAGTTCGCTATTTATTCTATCACTTCTTGAAATATTACTTTTTCTTCTCATCAATTTTTATTTTCCTCTACTTGATAACTTTCAATAAAGTCGCCAACTTTGATGTCGTTAAACTTCTCTATGCTGATACCACATTCAAAGCCTTGTGCAACTTCTTTAACATCATCTTTAAATCTCTTTAATTGGTTAACGTTACCTTCGCATATCATAACGTCATCACGATAAATTCTAAGTTTGCCGTTTCTTATAATCTTACCTTCAGTAACATAACAACCTGCAACTTGACCAACGCCTGAAATCTTGAACACTTCTCTAACTTCTGCTTTACCCATGTAAACTTCAGTAAACTTAGGTGCAAGCATACCTTTAAGCGCCCTTTCAACATCTTCAATTGCTTCATAGATAACTCTATAAAGTTTGATGTCTATTCCACTTCTTTCTGCAATTTGTTTTGCATTTGAGTCTGGTCTTACGTTAAAGCCGATTATGATTGCGTTTGAAGATTCTGCAAGCATAATGTCTGATTCTTTAATAGCGCCTGCTGCTGCGTGAATTACGTTTACCCTAACTTCTTCGTTAGATAGTTTTTCAAGCGAACTCTTAACTGCTTCAACCGAGCCTTGAACGTCTGCCTTAACGATGAGTGGAAGAATTTTCATTTCGCCTTCTGCAATCTTGTTAAATACATCATCAAGAGTAACCTTGCTTGCTGCTTTAAGCATATTTTCTTTTTCTTTATTTTGTCTTTCTTCAGCAACGAGTTTAGCAAGTTTTTCGTGTTCAACTGCATATAAGATGTCGCCTGAGTTTGGAACTTCATCTAGACCCATAATAGATACAGGTGTTGATGGTCCTGCGCTTGTTACCTTTCTACCCTTGTCGTCGGTCATAGCCCTAATCTTACCTGTAACTGTGCCAACGATAACGCTATCAGTAACACGGAGCGTGCCGTTTTGAACGAGAATTGTTGCGATTGGACCTTTGCTTTGGTCAAGTTTTGCTTCAATTACAACGCCCTTAGCCTTTCTGTCTGGGTTTGCTTTCAAGTCTTTAATTTCGGCAACAAGGTTAATGTTTTCAAGCAAGTTGTCAAAGCCTTCGCCTGTTTTTGCCGAGATAGGACAAAGTATTGTATCGCCACCCCACTCTTCTGGTAAAAGCCCGTGTTCTGTTAGTTGAGTTTTAATTCTTTCTATATTTGCTTCTGGTTTATCAATTTTGTTTATTGCAACGATGATAGGTACGTCTGCTGCTTTTGCGTGGTTAATTGCTTCAATAGTTTGTGGCATTATACCATCATCTGCAGCGACAACGAGTATTGCAATGTCTGTTGCTTGTGCGCCACGAGCACGCATTGCTGTAAACGCTGCGTGACCTGGGGTATCAAGGAAAGTGATTGTTTCACCACCAACAGTAACTTGGTATGCACCGATATGTTGTGTGATACCACCTGCTTCGCCAGCAGTTACGTTTGTCTTTCTAATCCTATCAAGAAGTGATGTCTTACCATGGTCAACGTGACCCATAACTGTAACTACAGGTGGACGCTTTTTAAGGCTTTCTGCTGAATCAACAACATCATCAAAGCCTTCGCTTAAAACGTCTTCTGCAGTTTTGTCTAGTTTGAGTTCAAGTTCTATGCCAAGGTCATCGGCAATAAAGGCAGCAGTATCAAAGTCGATTGAATCGTTGATAGTTTTCATTATGCCTTCTTTGAATAGCCTTTTTGTAATTTCGGCAGCAGTAATACCGATTTTTTCACTTAAAACCTTTAGTGGAATAACTTCGGTTGTGATTACTGCCTTTTCAATTTTGATTACATTTACTTCAGCCTTTTCTTTTGCCTTCTTAACAGGTCTAAACTTTCTATAGCCACTCTTGTTTTCATCAAAGTCATCAATATCCACTTGACCTTTGATTAGAGCACGCTTGTTGATAACATGCTTATCTTCAAAAGACCTTTCGCTCACTTGCTTTTTCTTTGCAAAATTACGCTTGTCTTCTTTTTGAATAACAGCTGGTGCAACAAAAGTGTTTTGTGGTTTTTTGTTAAATCCACCTTGGTTTGGTTTATTAAACTCTGGTTTTGCTTTAAAGTTTGAACCATCTTTCTTTTGTTCGAATTTTTGTTGTCTTTCAAAAGGTTTATCCGAAGGACGGAACTCCCTTTGTGGACGCTTAAAGTCTTTATTATCACGGTCACCACCAACTGTGCGTGGTGGCCTTTGAATAGGAACTTCTCTACGCAAAATGAACGATGGGCGAGGTTGCTCAGCCGATTGCTCTTTCACTTCGCTAGAAGTTTCTTGTGGCTTTTCTTCTATTTTATCAACCACTTTTTTAGGTTCTGTTTGTGGTTTTTCTTTTTCCTTTTTAATTGGCTCTTCTACTATAGTTTTTTCTTTCTCTATCATAGCACTTTCTTTTTTAGGCGCTATTTCTTGCGCTATAAGTTTTTCTTCAGCCACAAGTTTTGCTTGACTTTCCTTTTCTTTTCTTGCTAGTTCTAGAGATTTTAACTTTTCTTCAAGCAATTTTTTATATGCTTTTAAGTCCATAGCCACCTTGTCGGTTGTTTGGATAAAAGTTTTGATGTTGCCATCTTCTATAATTTTTCCTGCTTGCTTTATATTATCAAAGCGCATATTGTTCTTTTCAGCCATTTAATTCTCCTAATTACTTTGAGTAAAATCGTTATTACTATTATCTAAAATTGCCTTTGCAAGTGCCTTATCGGTCACTGCCATTACCTTTGAGTTTTCCTTATGTGTAATTTCTTCAAGTTTTTTGTCTTTTGTTATTATCATTGGACAATGATATTTGTTTGCAACTTTTTGTGCTTCTTTTATAGTATTCTCACTTGCAGAACAGCACACTATTAAAAGGTTTATGCTCTTTAAGGTTTGTACGGCGTTCATGCCTATTCGATATTTTTTCGCACGGATTGCAAAACCTATAAAGGTTTGCGCCTTAGTTTTGTTTTCCAAGAAAATCCTCCAAAATACTATCGTAAACGCTTTCTTCAACTTGGCAGGTAAACGCCCTGTTTAATAACTTTTGCTTTTTGAGTTTGTGAATACAATTTTCATCATTACAAATATAAGCACCCCTGCCGTTGAGTTTGCCCGTTAAATCTAGTTTGATTTCATCATTAAACTTAACTATTCTTAGTAACTCTTTTTTGGGTTTTGCCGTTTTGCACGCTATACATGTGCGAATTGGCACTTTTTTTTCCATATTACTCGGTTACCTCATCACTTTCTACACTCACATAGTCTTCAAGTTCGTTAATTGCGTTAGATTCGCTTTTAACATCTATCTTCCAGCCTGTAAGTTTAACTGCAAGCCTTGCGTTTTGACCACTTCTGCCGATTGCTAGTGAAAGCTTATCATCTGGAACAACTGCCATTGCACTTTCATCACCCATTTGGATTACCTTTATAACCCTTGCTGGTGAAAGTGCGCTTGAAATAAATTCAAGTGGATTTTCGCTCCATGGAATAATATCAATTTTTTCGCCACCGAGTTCAGAAACTATTGCGTTTACTCTTGCACCCTTGCTACCAACACATGCACCTACTGCATCGATTGATGGGTCTTCGCTATAAATTGCAATCTTTGTTCTTTGACCTGGGTCTCTTGCAACGCCTTTTACTTGAACTATGCCTTGCTTAATTTCTGGAACTTCGTTTTCAAATAAACGCTTAACAAGACCGTTTGCCGTTCTTGAAACGATTATTTGAGCAACCCTACCAGAACTCTTTACTCTCTTAACATAAACATTTAGTCTTTGGTTGAGTTCGTATTTTTCGCCTGGAACTTGGTCTTTTGGCATAAGCACGCCTTCGATTTGGCTTCCACCGATTTCCACATACACACAGCCGTCTTCTATTCTGCGAACAGTACAAGTCATAAGTTCGCCTTCTTTATCTTCAAACTCGTTTACTGTATTTTCGTGTTCGATTTCACGAAGTTTTTGCAGTAAAACTTGTTTTGCTGTTTGAGCAGTAATTCTACTAAAGTTCTTTGTTGAAATTTCAACTGAGTGTTGGTCGCCAACCTTGTATGACTTTTTAATTTCCTTGGCTTCTTCAATGCTCATTTCCTTATCAGCATCTAAAACTTCTTCAACTATTGTGCGCACGCTATAAACTTTTATTGACTTTTTTTCTGGATTGATTTTTACTTCAACAGTGCCACCAACCGTAGCGTTTTTCTTGTAAGCAATGCTTAGCGCATTTTCAAGCGCAGAAATAAATTCGTCTTTTGAAATACCTTTTTGTCTTTCAAGTTCGTCAAGTGCAGCAAAGAAATCTTGATTAATCATTGTTTTCTCCTTAATATTTATCCTAAATTAAATTTTTTATTATTCAAAGTCAATGTATTCGTTTACTTTGACTATAGTTTTAAGTTCAATTGTAAAAGTGTTCTTTTCATCAATTTTTAAGGTTATCTTTTCTTTATCATAACTCATTAAAATTCCGTCATAGAACTTTTTACCCTTAATCGATGCATAAAGTTTAACTTCTACCCTTTGACCTATGTGAGATATAAAATCGTTATCGGTTTTAAAAGGTCTATCGATACCTAAACTTGAAACATTTAACCTATATGGCAAGCCAAAAGTTGGGTCAAGTTCATCAAGTGGCTCGTTTATAGCGTTATGAAAAAGTTCACAAGTGTTTAGGTCAACGCCACCTTCTTTATCGATAAAAAGCGTTAGTTCTGGGTTTTTGCCCTGCTTAAACTCAACCTCCACGCAGTCGATACCAAGTGGCTTTGCTATTTGATTAGCAAATTCTAGTATTTCTTGATTAGATTTTACCTTCATAACTCTCCCTTATAAAAAGATATGAGAACGGATTTCCGTTCTCATAAGTCAAGCATAATATTTAAGTATCTTTATTTTAGCATATCTTTTTGATTTTTGCAAGCGTTTTTCATGCATTTTTTATTTTCATCATCTCTATAAATGCTTCTGCCGTTGCATAAGCATCAGAAAGCGCCCTATGATGATGAAAAACTATAGAAAAATTATCAGCAATAGTGTGCAAATCGTGATGCTTTAAGTGTGGCAACACCTTTCTTGCAAGTTCTAAACTATCAATGACCTTATTTTTCACTTCATAGCCAGATGCACCTGCAAAACGCTTTAAGAATTTCATATCAAAGTCTGCATTGTGGGCAACGAGCGTTGCGCCGTCGATAAATTTAATAAAGTCAGGCATAACTGCATCTATCTTTGGCGAATCTTTAACCATGTCTTCGGTAATCCCCGTTATCTTGGCATTTTCTTCCGAAATATGATAATCTGGCTTAATAAGAGTTGTAAATTGCTCTACCACCTTGCCTTCAATAAGTTTTACAGCACCTATCTCGGTTATGCCGTGATTCATATAGTCAACGCCTGTAGTTTCAAAGTCGAACACCACGATTGTGTCCTTTACAACTTCTAAAGGCAAAACTTCTTCTTTATCAAACACGCTTTTAACCTTTACGCTGTCCCTTGCTGGCGATGGGAATATAAGTTTATATTCTTTTGGCGCACTCTTTTTATATTTGTCTTTCTTTACAAAATCTTTTGGAAAAGTGCAACGATTGATTTTTTCAAAAGTGAACGACCTTCTTCCGTTATATTCGCCTATACTGCCACGAGCGATGATGGCTTCCCCCACCGTGATGTCTTTGATTTTATGATAGGTTGATTTTTTAGAAAAATACACGCCACTAGTTTTACCCGTTGTATCATCGATATTGATGATTAAAAACGGCTTATCGTTTTTGGTCTTTCGCTCTTGAATCTCGGTTACTGTGCCACAAACGGTAACGTTGCCTTGATGAGCATCTTCAATATAGAGCGCAACATCGCCGATATTTACATCATCAATTACAACCACATCTTGAACTTTTATAGTTCTATGTTCTATCTTTTCAATTTCTTCTCTATATACATTGTCATCTAACAAACTTATAGATTCTTGTTCTTCTTTAATATCAATAGTGCCTGTAAAGTCCGAACAAAACATCTTTGATAGGTGGCTGTTTAGTTTTGTAAGCACAGAATTTCTATTCACATACTCAGCGCCGTCTTTTGTAAGCCTTAAGGTGTATTTTACAACGTTACCCACCACATTAGACAAAATGTCCGTTGTTTTTAAAAAAATTGAAATTGATATATAGTTTTTGCTTAAATACCTATAAATTTCGTTGTTTATAAGTTCATCGTTGCTAACGATTTTTTTAACGCTAACTTCGACGGTAGAAAAAATTGGCGCAGTGATTTTTTCGGCTTCAGCCAAAACCCTTTGTTGAAGATTTTCATCAACTGCTTGGTCGCAAATAAAATTATACCTTACCTTGCAATCCTTTCTTTCTATCTCTATTGAGTTTAAGCGAATATTATTAAGCCTTGGGTCTATCTGCCTAAGGTCAGCAATAAATTCAGCACTGCCTTTTATCGTGTACATTTATCAATTTCCTCAAAAAACTCTTTTTCTACTTGGTCTTTATTTACCTTTTTTATTATTTCGCCCTTCTTAAAAATAGCACAGCAATCTTTTGCGCCTGCTATCCCTAAGTCAGCATCTCTTGCTTCTCCTGGGCCGTTAACTACGCAACCCATAACGGCAATCTTAAGTGGCTTTTTAATTTTTGCAGTGTATTTTTCAACCTTTTGTGCAAATTCCATGCAATCCCACTCGCATCTGCCACAAGTTGGGCAAGCGATTATCTTAACGCCGTCATATAGGTCAAGTGCCGAAAGTATTGAACGACCTGCTATAACTTCTCTCATAGTGTCGGCAGATAGGCTAACCCTTATAGTATCCCCTATACCCTTTAAGAGTAGTGCACCTATACCTATAGCGTTTTTGATAACGCCGTTATACTCTGTGCCTGCTTCGGTTATACCGATATGTAGTGGATAATCGGTTTTTGATGCCACGTACTCATATGCCTTAACTGCAAGGTTAACGTCCGATGCCTTTACTGATATAACAATATCTTCAACGCCATATTTTTCAAGCAGTGCAACGTTTTTTAAGGCACTTTCACCAAGCGAAATTTCGCTTTTGCCATATTTATTTAAAAACTCTTTTTCTATGCTTCCTGTGTTTGCGCCAACCCTTACAGGTATTTTTGCGCTTTTTAACGCCATAGCAACTTCACGAACATTTTGCTCTGAGCCGATATTGCCTGGGTTAATTCTAATCTTATCAGCACCACCATCTATAGACTTTAGCGCAAGCCTATAATCAAAGTGGATATCTGCAACTAGTGGCACGCCCGTGCGCTCTTTTACCACCCTAAACGAACTTGCGTCCTTTTCATCAAGCACTGAAAAACGCATGATGTCAAGCCCTTCTTCTTTTAAACGCAAGCACTCTGCCACTGCATTTTCGATGTCAGAAATCTTATGCGTTGACATAGATTGGATTTTTATTCTTTCATTTCCACCGATAACGGTGTTACCTATATAAACTTTTTTACTCATAAAATTATTATATCATATCTTTTTTTAATTGTAAAGAAAATATGTAAAAGCAAAAGAGAGCAAAATTTGTAAAAAACCAATTGGCTTTTATAACTTTACTCTCTTTTAAAAATTTTTATAGCCCTGCCCTATATTTATAATAAAGTGCTGTTTGTTCATAATAAAAATCAAGATACATCATCAGGTCTTTATCTGCAAGGAAACTTTGATATGCAGTTAGTGGCTCTAACGTGTCATAATATGCTGTAATGCAAGTTATTACGTCTGCAAAATACCCCATTTCGACAAGTTGGTCTTTTGTATACTCGGCTGCCTTAACATCTAAATATCTAAGATACAAACTGCATTTTGATTCTTTTATAGAGTTTGAAAAGCGTTGTTCTTTTTCATCTAAACTATTGTTATACTTAAAAACCTCTATTCTCTTTTTTTCTCTTTCATCCGTTAGTTCAATAAACTTTTTTTGTATTTCTTTAGCATGAATATCGCTAAAATGCTCACTGCTATTTGAAAGGCTTGAGTTTAGCAACTCTATCTCTGCACTATAGCCTGCAATCTTTTCATTTTTTTCTTGCATTAGACTTGCAAGTTTTAAGTTTTTGCTGTCTTCTAGTTGTGCCGTTTTATCTACTATTACAGTCGAGTTTAATAACCCCGATTTTAATGCTTGGTCTTTAACCTTTATAATGCTTTCAGCGTATAGATTGTTTATGTTTTCCACTTCTTCAGCATAACTTTTTTCAATCAAACTTAATTTTTCTTGTAGCGCTGATATTTTAGATAAAATTTCAGTTTGATATTTTTTTATCTCTCGCTCGTGCTCGGCTTTAAGCAGATTTTCGGCCTTTTGCATTAACTCTTCATCACTTGGATTTTCATACTCAAGTCGCTCTAACACAAGGTCTTCTAAAACGGCTTCTTCATAACCTTGCTTTCTTACTCTATAGTGGTTAAACAACTCTAATAATACGGCATACATTTCTGTTTTGGTAGTAGGTAAATTAAATTCCATAATTATTCTCCTATAGTTTTATATTTTATCTTAAAGTCACCAATCGTTAATTCATCTGTATATGCATGTATATTGAAATAAAACTCATCGCCAACAAGGTTTAGTTTTTGGTAATTATACCCTTGCCTTATTGTAAAACATCTATAACCAATACTGCTATACACATAGCAAACGGCATCGGTACTAGAACAAATTCCTATTTCGAAAATATTCTTTTTGCAATAATTCCCAAAGTTCATTTTTTTGCTTGTCCACGATAAATAACTTGGCTTTCCGTTAGCAATTTGATACAAATATCCTGCCGTTTTGTTGATTAAATAATTGTCTCCTATAAACTCACTTCCTTGGCCTTCTATAAGGTGCGACCTTTTGTTTATCGTGTCGTACAAATAAATATAGGTTTCGCCATCTTTTTTAAATGGTTTTGCATAATATTCGTTGATTGCTCCCGACATCAAAGCACTGCTAAATAAAAATTCTTCATAATTAGTTTTATGCCTTTCTATAATTCCGTTTTTATAACTGCAAAGGTTTTCGTTTGATATAAAGAAAATTTCATTTCCCACTTTTACAATAGTGTTATTTTTTATCTCAATTTTATATGTATTGATTTTATTAAACGACATTTCATTATTTGCAGAAATATGTAATTTATATATTGACTTTTGGCAAAACACCATTAAATCATCTTGATAAGGAATAAGCCCAATAATATTACCATCAAGGGTAGGCACGCTTACGAAACCTAAATTTTGAATGTCCATCGATAATGTTTCTAAATCAAACTCGCCAGTAAAATATAAATTTTTACTTTGCGAAATGAACGCCTTGTTTTTATAGTTAGCAACATATGAGCCTTTAGGAACGCTAAACTTTAATTGATTATTACCTAACAAATATGACTCTGTGCTAGTTATAACCACCATTTGCTTTTCGCCATCCAACATAATAGGTAATAGCGACGGCTGACCTAAACAATCTTCAAGTTTTTTAACACTAGGACTTATATACTCATGAAGGCATTTATCTCTTGTATAAAATATAATTCTATCATCTAAAAAATATCCCTTATTTACATTTGTAGGAATAGTAGTAATTGATGATAATTTGTGGTTTACAGATTTTAACTCTTTATCGACAAAAAAATTTAGCGAAAACTCCGTGTATTGTGCAAAATCTGTTATCTTAAACGTATGGACATTTGTTTTAACACTAGGTGCATCTAACTCTTTTTTTATCATTACTTAAAACTCCTGCCCTTAATCTTAACGTTTTTAATGCCTTTAATTTCTTGAAGTGCAGACATATATCGTTTATGGTGCATAACTGCTTCATCAAACTTGCCTTGACTAATACAATACTCTGCTGCAACGCCATAAGCAATAACTCTTGTAGGGATATCCCTTTCTTGATAATCTATTTCGCTTTCATCAGTATATTCTTCTGGCAAATATTGATATTCGACAAAAAGTTCAACGTCTGAATTGTTATCTTTAAGCAAAATTTCTTCAGTCTCGTCTATAAAATCAAAATTTTTACCTTCTTGGTCATAAACCTTGATTATTTTAACCACCTTTTTATATAATTCATCATATGACAAAATGCCACCATTAAAAGTTACAAATTGTTTTGATATTAAAGGAAAATAGGTTGTTGATAATTCACTTATAACAAGACCTATTATTTTTAGTAAAAATTGTATGTCTTCATAAGTTTCTTCCCCAACGTTTATTTGTTCTCCAAAGTAACTTACTATATCTGGTCTGCCAATAAGTATCCCTGTGTTAATTAGTACATCTCTTGCTGTCATAATTACTCCTTTATAAAAATTGCCGAGCCTTGATAGGCTCGGCAACCTAATAATTATTTTTTAATTGTCTTTGTTTGATTATGCTTCAGTAATGCCAGAAAGCATGCCTTGTCCGTTAGGGCAAGAACATATAAGTTCTGCATACTTAACGAGCGTTGCAGTATAAACAGGCTTACCTGGAATTTGTTTAAGCACTCTGCCATCATCATCAGCAAGCCATTGCCAATCGCAAAGTTGGTGTAGTGTAAAGTCGTTTGTATTAAGCAAATACATTGTTCCTTCTGGGCAGAACCTATCAGCCACAATAGGAATACCGTTATAGTTCATAGCCTTAAAGCCACCATTAAGTTCCATTGTGTCAATACTTCTTCTATTAGCACCAAATAGTTGTTGTAATGCTCTACGAACACCCCAAGAGCATACGATAAAGTTTACGCCCCTGCCACTTCTTTCTTCAATAGCATCAAGTGCTGTTTGAATTGTGAGTTCACTGATTTCGCCAACTTCTTTTTGTGTGTATGGCATAAGCCAAGCATTTTGACTTCTGTTTACGCCATATAAGTTTGCACTATCCCCAAAAATTGCACCAAGACCTGTGATTTCGTGATTATATGATGCTTGAACAGTCATTATTGCGCCTGCCGAAAAAGTTTGGTCTGCAACAGTTGCACCTGACAAAGTTACTTGCTTAAGCGCTCTGTTGATAGAAACAACCTTCCTTGCTGAAAGACCTGAAATAATGTTACCAGATGCATCTCTAATATCAACGAGCATGCCTTCCATAATGTTTTTTACGTTATCTACATAGAAAACGTTGCTTTTTACTTCAGAAACAGTTGCAAGAGCGCCTGTGCCATCGCCGAAAAGCATTCTTCCAAAGTTAAAGGTGCTTGACTTTATAAGTCCTTCCATTTCAGAGTTCAATAGACTAACGAAAGCACCTGAATTGTTTTCTGATGCCCTGATTGCCTTGTCTGAAATTTCAATAACGCCATAAAGGTTTTTAAGTGTTGAAACAAATTGAGTGTAGTTGTTGCCTGTTGCCGTTGGCAAGTTGCCATCTTCCGTACCTGCATTAATACCACCGTTTACACCAAAAGTGCAAAGTTTTCTTACTTCTTTACCCCAAACATCGTTTGTGCTTTTTGAAATTGCCGATAAAAGTGGGTTTACGTTGTTATCGAGTTGATGACTGATTGCATCTAAATATAATGATTTTAACGCACTATCTGCGTTTGTTAAATTAACTGCCATATTTTCTCCTTATTTTAATTATTAAGTAATTTTTTTGCGAGTTTTCCCGCTTCTTCAATTGTTGTTGGACGATTAACCGGTGTTTTCACGCCAACCCCAGCACCATCCATAATAATCGCACTTGGTTTTTTGCCAAGCACATCAAGTAAATATTCTTTTAAGAACTTTTCTTTATCTATCAAGGTTGTATCCACTTGATTTTGTGGCTGACTTTTTTGATTAGATAAAGCAGAGTTATTTTGTTCTGTTTTATCACCTTCAATCTTGCTTTCTAACTCTTTTATCTTCTGACAGCGTTTGGTAAACTCAGACTGTAAAGAATTATATGCACTTAAAAGTGCCCCCACATCTTTAAATTTTCCTAATGAGACTTCCCCTTTATCTTCGCCTTTACTAATCTCTGCCTCTGCAGTTTGCGTTTTTGGTGAAATTTGTTCATTTTTTATTTCTTCCATTTTAATTTTCTCCTGTTTCTATTTTTATCGCATCTTTGTGCGCTTTTATATGTTTATAAAATCTTTGTTTTTTGTCTTTAGAAAGCGACGTATGCTCACTTAGTACATATCTCGTATGCTCATCTATATGAATTTCGTGGTCATCAATCTCATCAATTTCCACTTCTTTTGTCAACATAAAATCGTTTTCTTGTTGTGCTTTTTCTTCTTGAAGTCTTGCAAGCCCCTTTTGATAATCGAGTTCTTTATACCCCAAAAGCGACAATACCTTTTCTTTTGTGGCTGGGCGAAGTTTTCCGTTTTCATCGCTTAAAAGTCCACTTTGATATAGTTTGAAAATCATATCTTTCTTTTGAGTATTGGTGTATAAAAGTTCGTTTTCGTTATCGAGATAAACATCATCTGACTGAGTGCTTGACTTGTCCACATATAATATTTTTATCTTATTAAATTTATCTTCTGTTTTGATTGCCCTAATACCTGCCGAAAATTGTGAATATAGCCTTATCATTTGTTTGGAAACTTTTATATAACTATCTCTAATTTCTTCGGCTGACCTAAGAAGCCTTGAGTTATCTTGTTCGATTAAAATTTCTAATGCCGTACCACTTGATAGTGATGCGTTAGATGCACTTGAAGTTACATTACTAACCCCACTTACCACAACGAACTCGTTTAAAAGTTTGTCTTCTTCTTGGTTAAAGTCGGTTGGCATTGTCATATTAGCCATTATTTCTGGTGCCTTAGAACCTTGCCTATAAACGAGCACCTTCCCCGGTGAAAGTCCGTCTTGTGCTAAATCATCAACGTCCATAGAGCCGTCTTCTACCGTCATAATGCCCATAGATAACCTGTTTAGAAACTCGTGTTTTCTGTTCTTTACTGCGTTATACGCCCTTTGCACAGGAATAAGCCTTTCAACAACACTTACGCCAAAAAAACAGCCTGCTTGTTCAAACGAATCTTGTTTAACAAAAGGGTAACCCCTCGTTCCGTTTTCGCCATTTTTATAAGGCAAGTCGCCCACAAAAAGTAGTTTATCACCAGCAACCGTTATAAGCCTTCCGTTAGGAAACTGTTTTGTTGGCTTTTCATACCTTTCAATCACGGTAACGCCGTCATCTATAGTGGTATGGCTTTCTTGGTTAAACGACGATGATTTTTGCAAACTTTGAACGTCAAGTTTTTGACCTGCGACATCGACGCCATATAACTCTTTAACCCTTTCTGTACTCATTGCCCTTGCGTGAATAATACTTTGGCAATCATCGATATTTTCTGTGGTTAGAGAATCTGGGAAAATTTCAAATGGTGAAATTGCCACAACTTCAACATCCCCCTCATACACGTTTTTGCCATCGTTTGTTCCTATAAGGTTGCCACCATCGGCGTTCCAAATAACCTTATAAAAACTCGTGCCACAAGTTTCGCTCCACACAGTTGCCTTTTTTACAACTTCGTGAAGGCGTGTTTTCTTAAAAGCGTTTTCTAAAAGTTTTTCAGCAACGCTAGCCGACTCTACATCTTTATCATCATCTGTTTTTGGGCGAACAGAAACGGTTGGCGATATGTATGAAAACTTGGCAAGCCTTGTGTCGACAATAGGCGCTATATGGTTATACACGCCCCTACCTTGCCAATAAAATGTTTTGCCCTCTTCTAAGAGTTCTCCGTGCGCACTAACATCGCAATATTGATTGCCGTTAACAAAGTTTATGTTTAGTTCCCACTGCCTTTCATAAATAACCCTTTTTTCTTGTCTTTTCTTAAAATCAGCCTTAACATCTGCAATAAGGTCTTCTATGTACCTATCATTTTCTTGTTTTTTTATAACTGACTTTATTGAACTATTTCTCAATGTTTTTTCTCCTTAACTATTTTGAATTTCTTTTAGTAAGCAAAGCAACCTAACCTTTTCTTCGTATAGTTCTTGGTCGGTCATCTCGCTAGCATCTTTTTGAGTTTCATCAAGCAAAAACTTTAATGCACTCATATCGGGTGGCACATTTTTTGTTGTAACCTTTTTTTTGGAAAGTTTAATTTCTTCGCCATCACCCACGTATTCTTCAACCACTTCGGTTGCATCATAGCCGAGTGCCTTTTTGATTAGTGCTTGCTCCAAATCAATTTTATCTACCTGCTTTTTTCGTTTATTTCTTCCTTTCATTCATAATTTTTTTGATTAACCTTTCCTTATCCTTTTGAATTTCTGTCTTTATAGGTTTAGGGGGTGTGTTTTCTGGCTTTGTCATCAAATAATACCTAAGTTCATCTAGGGCGTGGTCATCAATTTTTTTAGGATTTTCGCCTTCGCTCCACCTGTATGTTTTTAGTTCTCTTATAAGGTTTGTGCAACAAGGGAATATATATAGTTTACTTCTTCCATCATTTACCTTTAGGTATTGCTTTACTCTTTGTATGCCACTAAACATATCCTTGTTAACCTTTGGGCTAGCAACTATTCCAAAATCATAAAAAAGTTCGGTAACGCTTTTAGAAGACGCAAGTGTTTTTTGGTTTGCTGCAGAGTCTATAAGGGTATGGTATCTCCCTTGATTATCAGCCTTCCAATTTAAAGCCCTGCTTATCTCTTTTATCCTATTTGAGTGATAACTAATGTCTTTTCCTGCTTCAAAATGCTCTGCCACGACATAGACGTTGCCGTCATAATCGACAGCATACCAATGTGCTGATAAAGGGTTGTTAAGTCCTGGGTCAATAGAAATTGTGTCCTGCCACTCACTTGGAATTTGTATTGGCTCCTTAAGAACGTGAATATTTTCATCAAACTCTGGATACACAAGCCCTTCGCTAGCCTTAAACCTGCCATACCTACGGCTATCGAGTTGGTCTTTTGAAAGGGTTTTTGTAAGAAGTTCAATCTCTTTTTTATCGAGATATGGGTTATCTTCCCACTCCATAAACTCGTGCCAAACTTCTGGGTTATTTTCTATATTGAGATAAATTTTATCATGGATAAAAGTTAGCCCTTTAAGTGGTGTCATAGTTCCAAAAATATCCCCACTCTTATCGAGAACACGCATACGGCACTCATCGTAAATATCTTCTGGTGGCTCTTCATCAAACCACACAAAGTCAAGCGAACTGCCTTGAAACTTTTCTCTACCTTGGTCGCACGACTTAAAGCCGATAACCGACACCCCACCGAACACGTTTTTAATGCGAATTTGGTCTATAACCCCATAGTCAAGGCTATCTCTTTTGCCACTAAGCATGGTTACATCTTGTATCCACGAAGGGTTAAGGTAAGATAAAATCTTCTTTTGTGCAACGTCTCTTTGAACTTGCTGAGAAAGCGAGACAACCCAGCCAAACACATTTTCTCTGTTCTCACGATACGGGTGGTTTCCCCTTGCCATATATATGCTTTCAACTGCCCCACACTCTGTTTTGCCACTTCTATTGCCACCGAACACCCACCTGTTCCTTTTTTGGCATTTGTGAAAGGCAAGTTGTTTTTGGTGCACCTTTTCGCCATTGTTATATTTTGCCAGCCTATCTTCGCCCTTTCTCCTTTTCTCTTCTTGTTCGATTTGCCTTATCCTTAAGATGATGTCTTTCATAATTCCCCCAAAAACTATCGACGGCGTTATAATACCAAACTTTTTTTATATGTAAAGGGGTGTATGACAAGGTTTAGAAAAAATTTGAAAATTTAAAAATATAAATGGTTAGTCAAAAATTTGACTAACCATTTTTTGTTATTGTTTTTGTTTTGTTAATTTTTTAGCCTTTTAATTATTCGGTAAAAATCTTAAACACTTTTTCAGGTGCGCGCTTTTTGTTTTCGTTCTTTAGCGTTTTTCCCTTTGTCGTTCTGCCTTCTATAGAAACGTCTTCGGTGTTGACGGTAAACGCCACGCCAAAAGTATCTATAACAGCAACGTCATAAGGCTCTTTTACATAACTTATAAACACAACGCTTGAGTCTTTTCCAAGTTCAACAACCTTTATGCCCTTTCTATATCTTGCAAGTGGTTCAAGTTCGGCAATTATAACTCTCTTATAAAAGCCTGCATCGGTAATTACTAGTGCTTCGCCTTCATCATCTACTTGGGAAACATAAACTATTTTATCGCCCTTGTTTAAGTTGATTCCCTTAACGCCACCAGCAACTCTGCCTTGAACAGGGATATCATCTTTAAGTGCATTTAATGCTAGACCATTTTTAGTTACATATAATATTGTAGTATCATTTTGGTCAAGTTCAACGCTCATAAGTTCATCGCCGTCTTTAAGTTTTATTGCTTGATAGCAAGGCTTTAATAGATTATATTCAGCCCACTCTGTCTTTTTAATTAAGCCGTTCTTTGTAAAGAATAATAGGTGTCCTTGTGGCAACGCCCCTTCATCAACGGCAAAGAAGGCGACAGGATATTCATTTCTTTGTGCTTCTTTTGAAACTTCAGTGAACTTGCTTCCTTTATCCCTATACCTACACTCTGGCGCAATTTCCATATCTATCTTATGGCAATTTCCAAGGTTAGTAAATGCTAAGAGCGTTTGGTTACTTCTTGCCTTTGTCTTAAACAAGATAAAGTCATCGCTATTAGCGTTTTCTTTTACCGACTTATCGCTCATCTTAAAGTTCTTTTCGGTCATTTTCTTGAACTTTTTGCCATTTGTAAAGGCAACAACAAAGTCATCTATTTGTTTTAGTTCTTTTTCAACGCTTTGAACTTCTATTTCATTGCCACCGATAACAATATTACTTCTTCTATCTTCAGCATACTTTTTCTTAATGGCAACGAGTTCGTGTTTTACAACCTGCATTTGTTTTGCCTTGCTTTGAACAATAGAAGTTAATTCATCGATTTTCTTTTTTAACTCTTTAAGTTCTTCTTCAAGTTTATATATTTCAAGTTTAGTAAGTCTTGCAAGTCTTAAATCTAAGATTGCGTTTGCTTGCGCTTCTGATAACTCAAATCTCTTTCTTAACTTTGCCCTTGCATCAGCCGTGTTTTCAGCACTCTTAATGATTTTTATAACTTCATCTATATTTTTAACGGCAACGATAAGCCCTTCTAAGATATGTGCCCTTTCCTTTGCCCTTTCTAAGTCAAACTTAGAGCGTCTTAAAACGACTTCTCTTTGATAGTTTACATAGTAACTTATAATGTCAATTAGTCCTAGTTGGCAAGGCTTTCCGTCTGCGATAGCCACCATGTTGATGTTATAACTTGTTTGCAAGTCTGTGTTCTTAAATAGGTATGCAAGAATTGCCTTTGCATCGACATCTTTTTTAAGTTTGATAAGCGCACGCATGCCATTTCTATCGGACTCATCAACAACATCGGCAATGCCACCTAATAGTTCTTTTCTTTCTTCTCTCATATCGGCAATCTTTTTAAGAAGTGTTGCCTTGTTCACTTGATAAGGAAGTTCACTAATAACTAGGTTTTGCTTATCACCCGTGTCCTTTTCGATATTAACCCTTGCTTTAATCTTGATTTTGCCACGACCGGTTTTATATGCTTCTTCTAAGTCACCATCGGCAATTATATAGCCACCTGTTGGAAAGTCAGGCGCTTTTATATAATTCATCATTTCTTTTAATGAAATTTTAGGGTTATCAATATATGCCACAGTGCCATTGATAACTTCAACTAGGTTGTGTGGTGGAATTTTTGTGGCAAGTCCAACGGCAATGCCTTCTGCACCGTTTACAAGTAGGTTTGGATATCTACCAGGCAAGGTGTCTGGTTCTTCTAATTCATCTGAAAAGTTAAGACTAAAGTTAACCGTGTCTTTATCGATATCTTTTAAGAGTTCTAAAGCAAGTTCTTCAAGCCTTGCTTCTGTGTATCTATATGCGGCAGCCGAGTCACCGTCAATCGTACCGAAGTTACCTTGTCCATCGATAAGTGGCATGCGCATATTAAAGTCTTGCGCAAGGTGAACTATAGCGCCATATACCGAACTATCGCCGTGTGGGTGGTATTTACCCAAAACTTCACCGACGATTTTAGCGCACTTTTTGTGTGGCTTGTCGTGGGTTAAACCCATTTCGTACATAGCGTATAAAATACGCCTTTGAACAGGCTTTAAGCCATCTTCTACCCTTGGCAAAGCACGGTCTAAAATAACGCTTTCTGCATAAGGTATCATTGAATTTTTCAAAACTTCATCGAGTGATGAAAAGATTATTCCCTTTTGATTTTCCATAACTTACCTCACCCCTTTAGTCACGCTTAATTTTTGCAAACTTGTCTTCTTTGTTAAAGTTTGCGTGTTCAAAAATATATTTCTTTCTCTCACCAACTTCATCGCCCATAAGCACTGTGATAAGCCTGTCGGCTTCGGCAGCATCTTCAATGGTCACTTGCATAAGTGAACGAGTTTCTGGGTTCATTGTAGTATCCCAAAGTTGCGCTGGATTCATTTCGCCAAGACCTTTATAGCGTTGCAAGGTGTAACCTTTGCCAACCTTTGCAATCTTTTCGGCAAGTTCTTTATCATCATAAGCATATTCCTCGTTGTTGCCTTTATGCACCTTGTATAGTGGTGGCATACCGATGTAAATATGCCCTGCTTGAACGAGTTCACGCATATATCTAAAGAAGAAAGTTAATAGTATTGCTCTAATGTGCGCACCGTCTTGGTCGGCATCGGAAAGAATAATAACTTTGTGATATTTTAAGTCTTCTATGTCAAAGTCAGCGCCTATACCTGTGCCAAGCGCACTGATTATCGTTCTAATCTCTTCGTTTTGTAAAATTTGGTCAAGTTTTTTCTTTTCAACGTTAAGTGGCTTGCCCCTTAGTGGTAAAATGGCTTGATAAGCACGCATTCTTGCTTGCTTTGCACTGCCACCAGCAGAGTCACCTTCAACTATAAATAATTCGTTTAATTCTGGCTTTCTTCCCGAACAAGATGAAAGTTTACCTACTAGACTTTGAACTTCTATGCTCTTTGATGCCCTTGCAATTTCCTTTGCCTTTTTGGCAGCAAGCCTAACCTTTGCAGCACCTAAAGCCTTTGCAATAATGGTGTCAAAAACCTTTAAGAGTTTTTTGTTTTTCATTAAAAGGTCAAGTTCACTGACAGTCACGCTTTCAACGGCAGGTCTTGCTTCTGGGTTTCCAAGTTTAGTTTTTGTTTGACCTTCAAACTGAACGTTTTGCATTTTAACCGAAACGATAGCCGTTAAGCCTTCTTTAAAGTCATCGCCAAGAAGATTATCGTCTTTTTCTTTTAGTATATTTCTTTCCCTTGCATAATCGTTAAGCGAACGAGTTAGTCCCGACCTAAAGCCCGTTTCGTGCATACCACCTTCGCCCGTTGGGATATTGTTTACATAAGAATAAACGCTATCGGTATAGGCATCGGTGTGCTGAATTGCAATTTCTATATTGATGTTATCCTTTGTGCCACAAAAGAAAAGTGGTTCAGCATAAAGAGAAGACTTGCCTTCGTTTAAGTATTTTACAAAGTCAATAATACCACCATCATATTTATAAGTTCTCGAAAAGTCTGTATGCTCATCATAGAACTTAATTTCTAAGCCCTTGTTTAAAAACGCAAGTTCTTTTAGTCTTTTAAGAATTGTTTCAACCGAAAACTCGGTTGTTTCAAAAACCCTTTTATCAGGCAAAAACCTAACAAAAGTTCCCTTCTTTTTGGTCTTTTCTTTGGTGTTTTTAAGTGGTGCTTTTGGAATGCCCGACTTAACCTTGCCACTTTTTTCATCTAGGAAACTATGAAAATCCATTTTATATATGGTATCTTTATAAACTTCAACGGTAAGCCACTCTGAAAGTGCGTTAGTTACCGATGCACCAACGCCGTGTAGTCCCCCAGAATAACTATAGTTATCAGCATCGAACTTGCCACCTGCGTGAAGTTGAGTAAATACTACTTCTACCCCAGACACCCCTGCCTTAGAGTGAATATCGGTTGGAATTCCTCTGCCGTTATCTTCAACAGATGCAGAGCCGTCCTTATAAAGTTTAACTTCAATTTTATTAGCATAGCCGTTAGCCGCTTCGTCAACAGCGTTGTCAACTATTTCCCAAAGGATATGGTGAAGCCCTTTTACCCCTGTTGTGCCGATATACATACCAGGTCTAAGCCTAACTGCATCTAATCCTTCAAGTATTTTAATGTCTTCTGCCTTATAACTTGTTTTAGCCATTATTATTCTCCAAAAATTACCATAATCATTACTATTATACTATATATTGTGTTTTTTTTCAAGTTCTAAACTCAATTTTTTTATTTTTGCCTTGCAACTATATAAAAAAATTTTGATTTATTTATAGTATATTTATCCATAAAAACAATAAAATCTTAAAAATTTTTTATATATTGTTGCACAAATACTTTGACTTTGCTATAATAAAAATATAAGGAGCGTTTAATTATGAAAATCTTAAAAAACATTGGCAGATATATTTTGCTCTTTTTCGAGTGCATATTCTATTTAATAGGCACTATCTTTGCCGTTAACTTTTTATTAGACCTTTTTGACTCAAAGAAAAAATAATTTTTATATTTTAATACCAAAAAAGACCTATTTTTCAATAGGTCTTTTTTTGTTTTTATTTCTTTTTTGGTTTAGTATTTCTTTCGTAGAAAATGCCGTTAGAATAGCCTTGAATTTGTTTGTTTTCTCTAGCATCTAAAAGCCTTTTTTCGCCCCAAGCACAGTATAATAGGTTTTGTTCGATATTTATAAAGTTTCTATCTAGTTTTTTTGCTACAACCCCCGTTGTGCCACTGCCTGCAAAGATATCTAACACTAAATCGCCTTTATTTGAACTTGCGAGTATTAGTTTTGCAATAAGTTTTTCTGGTTTTTGTGTTGGGTGGGCTGTGTTTTCTGGCATTGACCAATAAGGCACTGCTATATCATCCCAAAAGTTTGATGGACAGGTATAGCGATATTTTCCGTTTTCATCTTCAAGCCAATCTTTAGGTTTGCCGTTCTCTTTATATGGTGCAATAACCTTTTTCTTTTGCTTAACAGCATCTAGATTAAATGTATAATCATCGCTAACGGTAGCAAAGAAGATATCTTCCATTGAGTTTTTCCAATTAGATTTAGCACCCCTACCCTTTTCTCTTTGCCAAGTAATTCTATTCCTTAAAATAAAGTTATTTTCCAAAACCTGACCGATAGAAAGTGCACTTTTCCAATCGCAACACACGTAAATAGATGCTGTTTTTTTGAGTTTTTTCTTGACTGCATTTATCCACTTCTCAGTGTAATCAGCATACTTTTCGGTTGAACTTTTCTTAAAGCCGTTGCCGTGAAAGTCTTTATCTAGGTTGTATGGTGGGTCAACGATAAGAAGGTCTATACTGTCATCTGGCATTTTTTCTAAAACCTTAAAGGTATCGCCACAAATGGTGCAATTTATGCTTTTACCATCATAGCAATCTTCTTTTATAACCCTACTTACATATTCTTGTCCGTTATCTAACGAAAAATCTATTGTTTTATTTCTCTCTGATTTCATAATTATTTTTGATAAAGTTTTGCCCAAGCATCTGCCTTTTGAACAAGGTCAGCGTTACTTGAAGTCTTTTTTAGCATTTCTATTAAGTTATCTATTATATCGTTTTTGCCTTTTAAAATGTTTCTTAGTTTATAAACTGCATCGAGTTCGCTTTGGCTAAGCAAAAGTTCTTCCTTTCTTGTGCCAGACTTGTTTATGTCTATTGCTGGGAAAACTCTTTTTTCGCTAAGTTCTCTCGACAAATGAATTTCCATATTGCCTGTGCCTTTAAATTCTTCAAAGATAACGTCGTCCATACGGCTTCCCGTTTCGATGAGTGCAGTTGAAAGTATGGTTAAACTGCCACCATCTTCTATATTTCTTGCAGCACCGAAAAAGCGTTTTGGTCCTTGCATTGCAACGGGGTCAAGCCCACCAGACAAGATTTTGCCCGAACTTTCTATAGTGTTATTGTAAGCCCTTGCAAGCCTTGTGATAGAGTCCATCAATATTACAACGTTTTGACCAACTTCAACAAGCCTTTTTGCCCTGTTTATAACGAGTTCTGCTGCTCTTATATGATGCTCTGGACCTTCATCAAAGGTAGAGAACACAACTTCGCCCTTAACACTTCTTTTAATGTCTGTAACTTCTTCTGGGCGTTCATCGATGAGTAGCATAATGAGTTTAACATCAGGATAGTTTCTTTCGATTGACTGAGCGATATATTTTAATAGCGTTGTCTTGCCTGTTTTTGGTGGCGCAACGATAAGTCCCCTTTGCCCCATACCGAGTGGGCAGAATAGGTCTATAAGCCTTATTGATAGGTCATTGTTTTGACCTTCAGTTTCAAGTTTTATTCTATCGGTTGGATAGTAAGGTAAAAGGTCATCAAAGTTTGTTCTTTTCAAAAATAGTGCTGGGTCAAGGTCGTTTATTGATAAAACTTCTTGCAAGGCTGCAGAATCGCCTTCTCTAACTATTTTTGCAGTTGCCTTAACCTTGTCACCACGGCGTAAATTGAATTTTTTGATGTTTTGAGATGAAACGTATATATCATCTTTAGAGTTTTCGTAGTTATTAGTTCTTAAAAAGCCATAGCCAGAAATGTGTTGCTCTAAAACGCCTTCAATGGTAAAATTTTCGTTTTCTTTTTTGTTATCGGAAAATTGGATTCCCCTAACATAAGGCTTTTCATCAATATACGTTTGTTCAAAACTTTCTTTAGAATAATATTTTGAAACGTCTATAGACATTTTTGGTGGTGCACCTATTTTTGTTGGTGGAACAGGCTCTAGCCTTTTTTCTTGTATGCCAATAATACTATTTATTAAACCTTGTTTATTTTTACCAGCAGGCGCTCTAACGCCGATTTGTCTGCCAATTTCCCTTAAAATCGAAAGGTGCAACTCTTCTAAATCTTCTTTATTAAACTTTATAAACTTATTCATTTAATCACCTACTTGTAATTTTTCTTTAATATCCCTTGCCGAAAGCACTCCACTTACAAATGCAAATGTTAGGTTATACCCACCACAATCTCCATCTACATTTAAAATTTCGCCAGCAATATATAAGTTTTGGGCTAGTTTACTTTCAAAGGCTGGCGTGATTTGGCTTGTCTTTATGCCACCCTTTGTAACTTGCGCATAGTTAAACCCTAGCGTGCCTGTAATATCCAACTTAAAGTTCTTTAAGGTATAGGCAATGTCTGTTGGATTTAAGGACTTAGCATTTTTAATAATCACTTGCCCCACCTTTTTGTTTATAACGCCCACCAAAAGGTCTTCTTTATTAACATAGTCAAGATTTTGCCTTTGCTTAATAATATTTTCAGTTTCCGAAAAGGTTAAACTTGGCAAAAATTCTATTATTAAATATGCGTCCTTTTTATCAGCAACGCTAGCCGACAAACTAAATATAGTTGAACCAGACACGCCAAAGTCGGTAAACAGCAAGTCACCTTCCACGCTCATAAGTGGCTTTGCACCCACAAACGCCGTTACCCTTGCGTTTTCCTTTATGCCCTTAAGCCCTTTAATTTTATCGGTTGGCGTTTTAAGTTGAACGAGCGATGGATAAAGTTCGGTTTTTTTATGCCCAAACTTTTCTACTAAGGCATAAGCCGAGCCATCAGTTCCAAACTGCTTACCAGCCGAGCCACCCGTACATACGATAACGCTTTTTGCTAAAAACTTTTCGCTAGATACATAAACTTCAAAAACGCCCTTCTTTTTTTCTATCTTTGTGACCTTTTTGCCAGTCATTTCTTTGCAGTTTTTGTGGGATAGGTATGACCTAATGCAATCGAGAACTGCACTTGCTTGTTTTGAAAGTGGATAAGCCTTTCCGTCTTTACCACTTGATATATAAATGCCAAGATTTGCAAAATACTTCTTTATATCCAACTTGTTTGCGTTAGATACAAACTGCTTTATAAAAGCCGAATCACCATAATAGTATTTTTCGCCAAAATTGTCGTTAGTGAGATTCCCCTGTCCGTTTCCGGTGGCAACAAGTTTTTTACCAACCCTATCGTTGCGTTCTAGAATGAGTATATCTTCGCCCTTAAACGCATTGTCGCCACTTACAAGTTCGGTGGCTGAAAGAAGCCCTGCTGCCCCACCACCAACAATGATTGTGTTATATAATTTTTGCAATATTTTTCTCCTTGCAATAGTTTTGTTTATTTTTGTGTTTAGTTAATGTGAATTTTTGCCAAATGACAAATAAATAAAAAAATTTTTACTCTAAAATAATTATATCATATAAAACGACATAAAATTAGAATATTATTTTAAGAAAATAAATAAATTTTGTATAAAATTGTATCTTTTTTGTTTGTGAAAAGTTTTTTTGAAAAAAAAGTAGGATGTAGTAGCCGAGTTTACTAAAAACCACAGCCACTACACTTTTATTTGAGTTTATTTTGAACTATTATTTTTTAATTATTTCCAAAATATCTAATGGGTTTTGAGCAAATACTTTTGCACCAACTTTTTCAAGTTGGTCCTTATCCCTATACCCCCATAAAACTGCTATGTGCTTTATGTCTGCATTATACGCCGTTTCTATATCCGTTTGACCATCGCCAATAAAATATGCGTTCTCTTTTTTAACATTAAGTGCTTTTAAGATGTTTAATGTTGCAGTTTTGTCTGGCTTACACTTTACGTTATTGCTTTGACCAACCACCATATCAAAACCATACTCGCTAAGGTATTTTTGATAAACCTTATCTGTTGTTATTTGTGGTTTATTAGTTAAAATTGCAAGTTTATATCCCCTTTCTTTTAAAGCAATCATAACCTTATCCATACCTTCAAACACGTGGGTTTTAGGACTTCCACACGCAGTATAAATCTTGTTATAATACGCTAACTTTTGGTCTAAATCTTCTTCGGTTAGATTTCCAAAACTGCACTTAATCAAATGCCTTGCACCATTGCCTATATACTGGCGAATTTGATTTTCGGTGCATAGTGGATAGTTAAAATGCTCTAAGGTTATATTAACCTGTTCATGTATGTCTGGCAAAGAATGTATTAGCGTGCCGTCAAGGTCAAAAATAATAAGTTTATTCATTACATTTCTTCCACTGTTTCAATGCCTAAAAGGGTTAATGCATTAGTTAAAGTAATTTTAACTGCTTTTGTTATTGCCAAACGGAAGTTTCTTGTATTATCATCTTCCACTGCAATTTTGCAGTCTATATAGAACTTGTTAAAGGCTGTTGCAAGGTCAAGTGCATATCTTGTCACATATGATGGTTCATACTTCTCGCCTGCGTTTTTAACAACTTCTGGGAACCTTCCAAGATGTGATATAACGCCGTATTCAGAAGGGTGCATTTCATTTACACTATATTCGCCTTGCTTAGCGCATTTTACTATAACGCTGTTGCATCTTGCAACGGTATATTGAACGTATGGACATGTTTCGCCTTCAAAACTCAACACCCTATCGTAACTAAAGGTAATATCTTTAATTTTATTGTTGCAAAGCGCACCGAAAATAACGGCACCTGTGCCCACGGCACTTGCGACCTTGTCTTTATCCTTTAGGTTTGGATTCTTTTCTTCAATAATAGTTCTTGCCTTTTCGATTGTCTTTGCGATAACATCTTCAAGGAGAACAACGTTTCCAGAACGAGTGCTCATAGCACCACTTTCTAGGCTAACCATACCATAGGCAACGTGAACCATGTCCTTTGCCCAATCTTTGCCCATAAGTTCTAAAACCTTAAAGAATTGCTTGAAGTGTAAGTTTTGTTGGTATGCAACTACGTATAAGCATTTGTCAAAGTTATAAGTGTTCTTTCTGTAAACAGCAGCAGCAATATCCCTTGTTGCATAAAGGGTTGAGCCATCTGACTTTAAGATTAAGCATGGTGGCATATTATATTCTTCAAGGTCAACAATAGATGCCCCATCAGAAATTTTGATAAGCCCCTTTTCATTGAGTTCGTCAACGATAGGTGCCATTTTGTCGTTATAAAAACTTTCGCCTGCATAACTATCGAAGTTAACATTTAAAAGTTTGTAAATCTTTTCAACTTCTTCTAGAGTGATTTTCTTAAAGAGTTCGAAAAGTTCATTGCTTTCTTTATCGCCATCTTCAATGAGTTTAAAATAGCGCCTTGCTTCATCATCCATTTCTGGGTGAATTTTTGCTTCATCGTGATATTTAACGTAAATTCTTGTAAGTTCACTGAGTCTTCCCTTTTCAACGGCTTCAAAAGAACTCCATTTTTTAAACGCTACGATAAGTTTGCCGAATTGTGTGCCGTAGTCACCTAAGTGGTTAATGCCCACAACTTTATAGCCTAAAAACCTAAAAATCTTGCAAAGGCTACTGCCGATAACAGTGGTGCTTAAATGCCCAATGTGGAAAGGCTTTGCAATGTTTATTGATGAATAGTCAATACAAATAGTTTTATTTTGACCAATATTATTCGAGCCATAATTATCGCCCAAAGATTGCACTTCGGCTAAAACCATTTTAGCATAGCCAACTCTATTTATTTTGAAGTTGAGATAGCCGTTAACAGCCTTGCACTCGCTGATATATTCATCAGGTGCAAAACTTTGCTCTAAACCTTGTGCTATTATGATAGGTGGACGGCGCATAACCTTGCTGAGTTTAAAGCAAGGTAAGGCATAGTCACCCATGTCGTTATTAGGTGGTGTTTCGATAAAAGAGTATAATTCTTCAGTAGAAACGCCTTCAATATTAAGTTTTTTTGCGATAATAAGTTTATAATCCATAATACTCTCCGTAAGCGATATAATAATAACATATAATTTACAAAAAAGCAAGATAAAAACTTGAAATTTTATTTAATTTAGATTATAATTAAATGGTTAAGATTTATCAAATTGGAGAAACAAATATGAAACTAGGTGTTGTTGGACTTCCTAATGTAGGAAAATCAACTTTATTTAATGCAATCACTCACGCAGGTGCTGAGTGTGCAAACTACCCTTTCTGCACGATAGAGCCAAACGTTGGAATAGTTGCCGTGCCTGATGAAAGATTAAATGTTTTAGGTAAACTTTATAACACTAAAAAGATTACCCCTGCCGTTATTGAATTCGTTGATATTGCAGGGCTTGTTAAGGGTGCAAGCAAAGGCGAAGGACTTGGAAATAAGTTCCTTGCAAATATTCGTGAAACTGATGCTATCGTGCATGTGGTTAGGTGTTTTGAAGATTCTAATATCACCCATGTAGACGACAGCATAGACCCACTTAGAGATATTGAAACAATAAATTTAGAACTTGTTTTTGCCGACCTTGAAAGTGTTAAAAAGCGTTTGGATAAAGCACAAAGCATGGTAAAAACAGGCGACAAAAAATACAAGATTGAAGCAGAGTTTTTGGAAAGACTTTATAAACATTTAGAAGACTTAAAGCCAGCAAGAACTTTAGAAGTTAATGATGAAGAAAAGGAATACTTAAAATCTTTGTTTTTGATAACTGCAAAGCCTGTTATCTATACTGCTAACATCAGCGAAAAAGATATGGGCAAAGATGAAAGTGAACTTCCACTTGTTCAAAAGGTTATCGAGTTCGCTAAAGGTGAAAACTCTGAATATATGGTCATATCTGCTAAAACAGAAGAAGAACTTTCTATGTTAGAGCCTGATGAACAACAAATATTCTTAGAAGAATTGGGACTAAAGGAAAGTGGTCTTGATAGGCTTGTTAAAACATCTTATCGCCTTTTAGGACTAATTAGTTATCTAACTGCTGGCGAAAAGGAAGTTAGAGCGTGGACTATTGAAAAAGGCACTAAGGCCCCACAAGCAGCAGGCAAAATTCACTCTGACTTTGAAAAAGGCTTTATCCGTGCTGAAATTGTGGACTATGATATCTTGGTTGAACTTGGCAGTTTCAATAGTGCCAAAGAAAAAGGTAAAGTTCGCTCTGAAGGTAAAGGATATGTAATGCAAGACAGCGATGTTGTATTATTTAGATTTAACGTGTAATGCTTTATAAAAATTAAAAACGGATAGAAACTTCTATCCGTTTTTTGTTTATTTTTTATTCTTGACTGCCTGCACCACTTGGCTTATCCCATTCATCAGGGAAAGGAAAAACGTTGCCACCCCAACCACTATCTTGATTAGGTTTATACCCCCACTCAACAGTGCAATTAGACTCGTTCCAATTATTATCCCAACCACTTGGCTTAGTTTCAATCTCGCAATAAATTGTAAGGTTAAAACAAAAATAAAATGCCCTATACCCTATTGCCACAATGCTTTTTGGAATATACACACTTGTAAGAGATGTGCAATTATATAAGGCGTAAGAACCTATGCTTGTTACAGGCTTATTTTCATATGTGCTAGGAATAATAAGTTTAGAATCGCTACCCAAATATCCTGTTACCGAATATTCAGTTTGTTGTTCGTTTAGGCTAAATACAAGCCCTTCTGCAGGTGCTATTTCAAGTTGACCATATTCATTGCCACATATATCGCATATAGCCCTATTTGTGGTTGTTGCAGTTCCACCACTATGCTCTTCTTCGCCCAACTTGTCCCCACAAATACACTCATACCAGTGGTAATTTTCATCATGTTTTAATGTGGTATGTTCGTGACTCTTTAACTCTCCATATGGCGTTTCACACACCGAGCAATTTGCAAGTTTAGTGCAAGTGGCTGTGCCACCACTATGCCCTTCTTCACTAATTTTATCCCCACAACTACACTCGTACCAATGATTTGATATATTATGCTTTAATGTATCATAACTATGCTTATGTTCTGGCTCAGCACAAGCCGATATACCAAAAGCACATAAAAGCATCAGTATTATTAAAAATGATACTAGCAGTTTTTTCATAAACTTTTTTCCTTTTATTTTGTAATTATATTATAGCATTTATTCGCAAAAAAAACAAGTGTATATAAATATAAAAAAAGCGACCGAGTTGGTCGCTTTTTTCCTTTTTTATTATTCTTCAACCATATAAACTTTTTTCATTACAACAGGCTCTACAGGAACATCGTCATAATATCCCCAACTCGTTGTTTTAACGCATGCGATGTCAAGAACTGCTTGCATACTTTCTTCATCGCACACCTTACCAAACGCTGCATATTGAGCATCGAGATATGCTTGGTCATCAGCGCAAATAAAGAATTGTGATGATGCTGAGTCTGGAACCATTGTTCTTGCCATAGATATAACGCCTGGAGCGTGATGAAGGTCGTTTTTAACGCCGTTCATAGCAAACTCGCCCTTGATTGTTCTTGGGGCTTTCTTTTCTTTTAAGCCGTTGTCATATATAAAGCCACCACCTTGAATCATAAAGCCTTCAATTACTCTATGAAAGCATAATCCGTCATAAAAACCACTCTTTACAAGGTCAATAAAGTTATCAACCGTGATAGGTGCGTGTTCTGGACAAAGTTCTAAATTGATTTTTTTGCCGTCAGCAAATTCTATACATACTTTTTTCATGTTTTTTCACCATTATTTTTTAACATTAAAGTTGTCTTTAAGTGACACGATTTCGCTTAAAACTTCCTTGCCCTTTACATCAAGGCGCTTAAAGTAGCCCGTACGAATAAGTTGATAGCAAGCATCTTTATCATTTTCATAAACATAAGGCTCAACCTTGCCGTTAAATATCTTAATGCTTTCAGTGTTCATTCTTTCAGAGAAGTCTTGACCTGCGTATTCTTCATCTTTAAGTAAATGTCCGTATTGGCGAATTTCCGTGTCAACACAAGTATCTGCATTTACCCATTGGATAACGCCCTTACATTTAATTCCAGATGTGTCGCTTCCACTCTTGCTTTCTGGGAAGTAGGTGCAAAGAATTTCTTTAACTTCGCCATTGTCATCAAGGACAACGTCATCGCATTTAACGATGTATGCGCCCTTAAGTCTAACGTAACCGTCCTTTTTCAACCTGAAATATTTTGGTGGTGGGTCGAGTGAAAAGTCATCTGCATCGATATATAAATTCTTAGAGAATTCAATTTCACGAGTGCGCTTAATTTCTTCGTTAGGGTTAATTTCAAACTCAGCCATTTCGCTCTTGCCATCTGGGTAGTTTGTGATAGTGAGTTTAACAGGTCTTAAAACAGCCATAGCACGCTCTGCATGGATATTTAGATATTCTCTTATGCAGGCCTCTAAATAACTGATTTGAACTTCAGAGTTAGCCTTGCTAACGCCAATCCTTGCACAGAAGTCTTTTAATGCTTCGGCAGGGATACCCCTGTTTCTAAGCCCTGTTAGTGTTGGCATTCTTGGGTCGTCCCAACCATCAACCGAGCCATCTTCTACGAGTTTTTTAAGGTAACGCTTACTCATAACGAGGTTTGTTATGTTAAGCCTTGCAAACTCAATTTGTCTTGGCTTTGGATTAAAGCCGAGTTCAATTCCCACCCAGTCATAAAGTGGACGGTGGTCTTCAAACTCTAAAGTACAAAGTGAGTGAGTTACGCCTTGCATATAGTCGCAGATAGGGTGCGCATAGTCATACATAGGATAAATGCACCACTTATCACCTGTTCTGTGGTGAGTTTGGCGAAGTATTCTATAGATAACAGGGTCACGCATGTTGATGTTTGGTGATGCCATGTCAATTTTAGCCCTTAAACACTTTTCGCCGTCAGCAAACTTGCCGTTTCTCATATCTTCAAAAAGTTGAAGGTTTTCTTGGACACTTCTATTTCTATATGGGCTTTCCTTTCCTGCTTCTGTTAAAGTTCCACGATTTTTGCTTATTTCTTCAGGAGTCATGTCACAAACAAAGGCTTTGCCCTTTTTTATAAGTTCAACTGCAAAGTTATAAATTTGCTCAAAATAGTCTGATGCATAATTTTCTTTATCCCACTCAAAGCCAAGCCACTTAATGTCGGCTTTTATAGCATCAACGAACTCGGTTTTTTCTTTAGAAGGGTTTGTGTCATCAAAAAATAGATTGCACTTGCCATTATATTTTTGTTTCATGCCAAAGTTGATGCAAAGGCTCTTTGCGTGGCCTATATGCAAATATCCGTTTGGTTCTGGTGGAAAACGAGTGTAAACGCTGTTTACCTTGCCAGATTCTAATTCTTCGTTAATAATTTGTTCAATAAAGTTAGTTGCTTCTACCATAGTAATGCACCTTTTAATTCAATATATGAATAAGTATAGCACAAATTATAAAAATAAAAAAGCAAAACGAGCAGTTTGCTTGACTAAATTTTATATATAATGTAAAATAATTTATGAATTTTAATTATACAAGAGGTTTTTGGTATGGAAAATATTAAAAGTAGTGCCACAATGGATAAAATCGTTAACCTTTGCAAGAACAGAGGCTTTATTTTCCCTGGTAGTGAAATATATGGTGGTCTTGCAAACACTTGGGATTACGGTCCACTCGGCGTTGAACTTAAAAACAATATCAAGCGTGCTTGGTGGCAAAAGTTTGTTACAGAAAATAAACTTAACGTTGGCTTAGACGCTGCAATTCTTATGAACCCACAAACTTGGGTTGCATCAGGTCACCTTGCTGGCTTTTCAGACCCACTTATGGACTGCAGAGAATGTCACGAAAGATTTAGGGCTGATAAACTTATTGAAGATTGGGCAAACGAAAACAACTATACTTTACCTAAGCCAATCGATGCTTTTTCTCATCAAGAAATGCGTGCGTTCGTTGATGAACACAATATCCCTTGTCCTACTTGTGGAAAACATAACTTTACTGATATCCGTCAGTTCAACCTTATGTTCAAAACCTTCCAAGGCGTAACAGAAGATGCTAAAAACACAGTTTATCTTCGCCCTGAAACTGCACAAGGTATTTTCACTAACTTTGTTAACGTTCAAAGAACAACAAGAAAGAAAATGCCTTTCGGTATCGCTCAAATAGGTAAATCTTTTAGAAACGAAATTACACCAGGCAACTTTATTTTCCGTGTTCGTGAATTCGAACAAATGGAATTAGAATTTTTCTGTAAACCAGGAACTGATTTAGAGTGGTTTAGTTATTGGCGTTCTTTCTGCCACAACTGGTTATTGTCACTCGGTATTAAAGATGAAAGATTAAGACTCCGTGACCACGCTAAAGAAGAACTTTGTTTCTATTCAAAAGCAACAACTGACTTTGAGTTCTTATTCCCATTTGGTTGGGGCGAACTTTGGGGTGTTGCAGATAGAACTGACTATGACCTTACTCAACATCAAAACACTTCTAAGAAAGACCTTTCTTACTTTGACCAAGAAACAGGCGAAAGATATATCCCTTATGTTGTTGAACCAAGTCTTGGCGTTGAAAGAACTGTGCTTGCAATTCTATGCAATGCTTATGATGAAGAAGTTGTTGATAGCGAAAAGAACGATGTTAGAACAGTTCTTAGACTTCACCCAACCTTAGCACCATTTAAGGCTGCAATATTGCCACTTTCTAAAAAACTTTCAGAAAAGGCTGATGAAATTTATAGCGAACTCATTAAGTCTTTCCCTGTTGATTATGATGAATCTGGTTCAATCGGCAAGCGTTATCGCCGTCAAGATGAAATCGGAACGCCACTTTGCATTACTATCGACTTTGACACACTTGAAGATGGTGCTGTTACAGTTCGTGATAGAGATACTATGGAGCAAGTTAGAATTCCTATCGATAGCTTAAAAGATTATATTGCTAACTCTATCAAATTCTAATTTGATAAAACTAATAATCGATAAAAAGCACTCGGCAAAAAAAATGCTGAGTGCTTTAATTTTTTTAAAAACTTATATTGACAAAATTTGGTTTATATAATAAAATAATTGTATAAACTATTAAAGAGGTGAATAATTATGAACTTAAAAGGAACTAAAACTGAAAAGAACTTGATGGAAGCTTTTGCTGGTGAAAGCCAAGCAAGAAATAAATATACTTACTATGCTTCTAAAGCAAAAAAAGAAGGCTATGAACAAATTGCAGCATTTTTCTTAGAAACTGCTGATAACGAAAAAGAACACGCTAAAATTTGGTTCAAACTCTTACACGATGGCATCGGCTCTACAATCGACAACTTAAAAGATGCTGCTGCTGGCGAAAATGGTGAATGGACTGATATGTATGCTCGTATGGCAAGAGAGGCTTTAGAAGAAGGCTTTGACGATATTGCAAGATTATTCTCTGGCGTTGCTGCTATTGAAAAAGAACACGAAGAAAGATATCTTGCACTCTTAAAGAATATCGAAGACGGCTCAGTATTTAAGAAAAACCAAAAAGTTGTTTGGATTTGCAGAAACTGTGGTCATATCATTGACTCAGCAGAAGCACCTAATAAGTGCCCAATCTGTGACCACCCACAAGCATATTTCCAACTCAGAGTTATTAATTACTAATATTTAAATATAACGACAAAACGCACCTAAGTAGGTGCGTTTTGCTTATGCCTTTTTATAAATTTTAATGCGTTCTCTTTCGTTTCTTATTTTATTTTTCTTCTATCGCTTCTAATTGTTTTTTCAAATAACAGATATGTAAAATTTTATATGAAAGTATAATCTTAAGCGTGTAATGGTTGATTAAACAGTAAACTGCACCACCACCCCAAAAAACTAATAACCATATGCCATCGCCACCAAATAATATTTCAAACAAAAGCCCCATAAATGCACACGATATAGCTAGAAAAATAGTTATAATTCTTGGCAATACGATTAACACATTAAACATTTTTTCGTTTTGTTCAATAACTTTATTTATTTTTTCTTTTTCTGTAAACATAATACTTCCTCCAATAATAAAAAATGCGCCAACCGAAGTCAGCGCATAAAAACACAAACCCCGATTGTCGCTAAACTAATTCTTAAATGGTAATAAAGGCATGTGCCTATATTGATTTTAAGTGGAGTTTGTATTTTATCAAATCCAAAAATCAATATAGCAAAAGAACGCATTATTCCTTTAAAAAGAAAAATACACGCTTTTATTACCGATATTAAATTAGTTTAGCAAGGTTAGTATAACACATTTATAACGAATTATCAAGGTTTTTATAATATTTATTTAAATTTTAATTTTTTATTAAAACACAAAGTATTTTTGCAAAAATAAAAACAACCGTTTAACAAAGTTAAAAGGTTGTTTTGTTTTTAAAAGTAAGGTTATGGTGCAAAAAAATTGCACCATAAATTTCGGCAGTTATACTAAAGCCGATAAAATTAGTCTTTCTTTTCTTTTTTAGCAGTGTCTATAACTTGCTTTCCGTTGTAGTAACCACATTTTGGGCAAACAATGTGAGAAGCCTTAAGTTCGTGACATTGTGGGCACTCTGAAAGGTTTGGTGTTTCGAGTTTCCATTGTGCAAATCTTGTGTTTGTTCTTTGTTTTGATGTTTTACTTTTTTGTACTGCCATTTTTCTATACCTACCCTATTTATTTTTACATTTACATTGACTATTATTTAGATTTTCGCCACAACCTAAACATATTCCTTTGCAATTTTCATCGCAAAGAAAAGTAATTGGCGAATTTATCATAATCAAGTCATCAACTATTTTTGTTAAGTCTATCGTGTCGTTTTTAACCGAATAGCCATCTAAATTATTTTCTTCTACACTCTCATTAAACTCTAATAGATAAGTCTTTTCGGTGTTTTCTAAACACCTTGTGCACTCACCCTTGATAACATAGTTAACTTCACCTTCAACTATTGCACTATGCTCGCCTGTCAAAGAAACTGTTCCGTTAATTGTAATTGGCACTGCGATTTGTGCATCTGGAAGTTCAATTAAATCTTCTTGTGGAGTGTAACAAAAGAAGAAATCTTCAGTGTCTTTTCCACTCCTTTTAAGTTTTCTAAGGTCTAAAATCATAATTTCCCTAACTAAATAGCCATACAAGTATATACTATTTATCGACTATTGTCAACTTTTTTTAACAAAAATATTGTGCTTTTAATCTAATTAGTTGTTAGAAGTGAGATTTTTTGTTTCTCTAGCGATAGAAAGTTCTTCGTTTGTTGGTAAAACGATAATTTTTACTTTAGAATCGTCTGTGTTTAAGAAGCCGATATCATTTGAATATTCTTGGTTCTTCTTTTCATCGAACTTAGCGCCACAGTATTCCATACCTTCCATAACTAGTGAACGAACGAGTTCAGAGTGTTCGCCGATACCACCTGTGAATACGATTGCATCAACCCCACCTAAAACTGCGATATAACTACCAACGTATTTCTTAACTCTATAAGCAAGAATTTCAAGGGCAAGTTTTGCCTTTTCGTTGCCTTGTTCTGCAGCAGCAGTTAAGTCACGAAGGTCACTTGAAAGTTCACTTACGCCCAAGATACCACATTTTTTGTTGAGATAGTTAACAACTTCTTCTGGTGAAAGGTTAAGTTTTGCTCTTAAGAATTCAACGGCTGCTGGGTCGATGTCACCACTACGAGTTCCCATAACCAAGCCTTCAAGTGGTGTAAATCCCATTGATGTATCTTGACATTTGCCATCTTTAACTGCTGAAATTGATGAGCCGTTACCAAGGTGACAAACAACGATTTTTGAATCTTTTTTGCCAAGAAGTTTGATTGTTTCTTCACTTACAAACTTGTGTGATGTGCCGTGGAAACCATATTTTCTAATTTTATATTGTTCATAAACTGAATAAGGAATACCATACATATACGCTTTAGCTGGCATTGTTGAGTGGAAAGTTGTATCAAATACAGCAACCATTGGAACGCCTGGCATAACTTCACGGCAACTCTTAATGCAAGCGATGTTGCCTGGCATGTGTAGAGGACCGAGTTCTGCGTTCTTTTCGCAGATAGCGATAACTTCATCATCGATAACAACTGATGAGTGGAAGTCTTCACCAGAGTGGAGAACTCTGTGACCTACTGCACCGATTTCATCAATGCTCTTTAATGCGCCGTTTTCTTTGTCAAGCATAGCCTTAAGAACAATTTCCATTGCTTCTTTATGAGTTGGCATGTCTTGTTTGATGATGCATTGTCTGCCATCGAAAGTTTTTTGAGTTAACTGACCACCTGCAAAAGTAATTCTTTCGCAAACGCCCTTTAAGATAACGCTTTCGTCTGTCATGTCGATAAGTTGATATTTAAGTGATGAACTTCCTGCATTTATAACTAAAATTTTCATAATAACACTTCCTTAAAAAATTATTTTGCTTGTAAAGCAGTTATAGCAACAACTGCGATGATATCTTCAACGCTACAGCCACGAGATAAGTCGTTGATAGGTTTTGCAAAACCTTGACAAATTGGGCCGAGAGCCATATATCCACCAAATCTTTGCGCAATCTTATAACCGATGTTACCTGCATTGATATTTGGGAAAATAAATACGTTTGCATTACCTGCAACTGTTGAGTCTGGTGCTTTTAACTTGCCAACTTCTGGAGCAACTGCAGCATCGAATTGGAATTCGCCATCGAGTTTAAGGTCTGGAGCAGCAGCCTTTGCAAGTGCTGTTGCTTCTTGCATCTTTGGAACGCTCTTAAAGAACTTGTCGTCGTTACCAGAACCCTTTGTTGAGAAAGAAAGCATAGCAACTCTTGGTTCGATACCAGCGATGTCTTTTGCTGTTTGAGCAGAAGAAATTGCAATGTCTGCAATTTGTTGAGCATCTGGTTCGATGTTGATAGCACAGTCTGCAAATACTGCAACTCCATCTGGGTTATATTTGTTTTGGCCATTTGGAGCAACCATAACGAAACTGCTTGATACTGTGTTGATTCCAGGAGCAGTTTTAATTACTTGAAGACCTGGGCGAAGCGTGTTTGCTGTTGAGTGACAAGCACCTGAAACTAAGCCGTCAACGTCGCCAGCCTTAAGCATAAGTGCAGCGTACATTGTGTAGTCTTTTAAGATACCTGCTTTTGCTGCTTCGATATCAGCATATTCAGGTTGACCTGTTTTCTTGTTGATTTTGCCTGCTCTTGCATCGAACAAGATTTTTGCATAACCCATTGTCTTTTCATTTGTTACAGGGTCAACGATTTGAACGCCTGAAAGGTCAACTGTTGGGTTAGCCTTTGCAATTTCATCTTTGTTGCCTAAAACAACAACTTTTGCAAGACCTTCTTTTGCAATTTCACTTGCAGCGACAACAACTCTTGCGTCTTCACCTTCTGGTAAAACTATGCATTTATTTAATGCTTTTGCTTGACTTAAAATATTTTCTAAAATGTTGGACATAAAATTTTACTCCTTTTTATTTTTTCCGTTAATAGTTTTGCATTTTTATTTAATTTGTTGTAAAATATAAATATAAAATGCACGCTATTCTTATTTTACAACTTTTACAAAAAAAAGTAAATCAATATTAGGGGTTTTTATATTTTTTATGAAAATTTGTGGCATAATTGCTGAATATAATCCATTTCATTTGGGGCACTTAAAACAAATTGAATACGTTAAAAACGTTTTGGGTGCTGAAAAGATAATAGTTGTTATGAGTGGTCACTTCTCTCAGCGTGGCGAAGTGGCAGTTCTTGACAAGTTTACAAGGGCTAAGCACGCTATTATTGCTGGCACTGACCTTGTTATCGAACTCCCTACTATCTTTGCCACTGCCAATGCCGAAATCTTTGCTAAGGGCGCTATAAACATCTTAAATTCAATAGGCATTGTCGATTCTATTTGTTTTGGCGTTGAAAGTGGCTATGAAGACGATTATATTTCGCTTGCCAAAGAAATGAATAATGAAAGCAGAAAATTTAAGAAAATATTAAAAGAAAAACTAGATAGTGGCATTTCCCTAGCAAAAGCAAAGTTTGAAACCTTAAGCGAACTTGGAAAAGATTTTGACCCATCGCTTATTGCCACCCCAAATAACATTTTGGGCTTGGAATACACAAAAGCAATTTTATCGACAAAAAGCAAGATTAAAATTTATCCTATGATTCGTGAAGGCGAGCATAACGATAAAACGCTTAAAGATGGCATAACGAGTGCTAGTAGCATAAGAGAAGTTTTAAAAACAGGCAAGATAAAAAAGTTAAAAGGCAATGTTCCTAAGTTTGTTTTTGGCGACTTAACTACTTATCCTTTTGATTATGAAAGCATCTCACTAGCAAGCCTTATTACTGCAAGCACAGAAAAACTTAAAAACATTTTAGACTGCACAGAAGGACTAGAAAATAGAATTAAAGCATTGGTTAAGGACAACCACTCTTTAGATGTTCTGGTTGACAAGGTTTGCACAAAAAGATATACAAAGAGCAGAATTCAAAGGATAATTCTCTCTAACTTATTAAACATTGATAAAGAATTAGTTTTTGACTCGTTAGATAGCAGTTTATATGCAAAGGTGCTTGCCGTTAGCAGTAATGCAAAGGATATTATTCCACTTATTTGTAAGAGTGCATCAGTGCCTATATTAACTAGAAAAAGCGATGAAATGCTTTTAGAAAAAAAGGCATTAGAGTGCTTTGAAAAGGATATTTTGGCAAACGACATATATGCACTTGTGACAAACAAAAAGATTAACGAACATCAAATGATTATCATATAAATTGAATTTATAATAGCACAAAAGGGTGGCAAATTAGCCACCCTTTTTTCATGACAAATAAATGTGCATATGTTAGATTACTTGTTTAAGTTTTCTTGCATAATTCTTACGTTTTCTTTAACTATAGTTGCATCTGTATTTTCTTCAAGTCTATAGAACGTTGCACGCTTAAACACTGTAACTTCATAGCCACCACGAACCATATCTTCTTGTGCTGGAAGATAGAATTCAGAGCCGTTTGTGTTACATGTACAAAGTGTATGTTCAAATGGACTAAATTTACGAAGTCTAAGTGAAACAGAGCCAAACATTTCAAATGGGAATGGAACGAAAACTGTCGAGTTAAAGTTAAACATAACTTGATGATATTTCATGCTATCGATAAACTCTTCATTGTTTTCATACATTTTAACTGCATTTTGAAGAGATGCTTGTTCTCTTAGTCCAACGCTTTGTGGGTTATCGCCAAGTTCAACAAGTCTTGCTTTAACTTCTTCAAGTGTTAAGTGTGGTTTATAAGGAAGACAAACTTCACCCTTTAAGAGATTAAAGTTAACTTCACGATATTCTTTGATTTGCTTATATGCTCTCGTTGCATCTAATGCTGCAAGACATCCAACTTCTGTCATTTCTTTAAGTTCACTTTCGCCTGTTTCAAGGTTACTTGGACCTGTTGTTCCACCACTTGAAAGTCTTGGGCCAACGTCACCTTCTGCGCCGTTAAAGAATACTGTTATTGCCCCTGTGTGCTTTTCTAAACTATCAATCATAGGACCTGGCCAGTCACGAGTAATTTCCCAACAGCCACCTGCTGCTGTGCCGTGACAACCATAGTGAACGATATTTAAAATTGGCTTTCCTTCTAAATCTTTGAATGCCAAAACTGTCATAGTTTTATCTAAAATACCAAATGGGTTTTGACCTAAAGTAACACGACCTGGTTCAACAAACTCACGGCGATTGATACCAACTAAACTTTCTGTTGTTGAAACGCCCATAACTGCAGGAACCATGCTGTCAATAGCTCTTTTTGCAGCCTTTGCTGTCTGTGGAATTAAAATTCCATCAATATACTCATCGTTTGCATCACCCCAACCACCAGAAGATTTGATTGCTGGACCTGAGTGAGTGTGAGTTGCTGAGAAAGAAATGTTTTCTTTAGCAACACCTGTCAAATCAAAAATTGCTTGTCTAATTCTATCAGTAATTTCAAATGTAACACTACAAATATCAGCACTGATAATAACGCCACGGAGTTCGCCTTGTTCGCACGCAATAGCATTAACGCACAAATCATCGTGAACTCTTGACGCTGGTCTCTTTCTTGGATAACCATAAAGCAAAGTGCCAAGTGGAGGTGAAATAACTTCTTTTGCTACACCAATTTTGAATTGATTTTTCATAATCTTTATTTCCTTTTTTAATTTTAATTTTTATTTATTATCGAGCCCTTCGCTCATAATTCTCAAGTTTTCTTTAACAATAGTCCAGTCGGTGTCATCTTTTAGTTTGTAAACTCCACCCCTGAACATATTAACTTCGTATCCACCACGAACCAAATCTTCCTCTCCTGGAAGATAACTATACGAGCCGTTTGTTAGACACACGCAAAGTGTGTTTTCAAATGGGCTGAACTTTCTAAGCCTTAAGGCAATTGAACTAAACATTTCAAATGGGAAAGGCACAAATATAGTTGAGTTAAGCACAAATAGTGTTTGCTCGTATTCTAATGCTTTTTCAACTTCAGCCTTTTCTTGATGAATTTTTAGCACTTCCATAAGCGATGCATATTCTCTTATACTAGCATCGTGAAGATTCTCTGGGTCGCCAAGTTCAACGAGTCTTGCGTTTACTTCTTCGACCGAAAGAAGTGGCTTATAAGGAAGACTCACCTTGCCCTTAATTATCTTAAAATCAACTTCACGATATTCTTTGATTTGCTTATATGCTCTCGTTGCATCTAACGCTGCGAGCGAACCGACTTCAATCATATCCATCATAGTGCTTTCGCCCGTTTCTAAGTTGCTGTCGCCACCCGTTCTTCCGTTTGTTACTCTTGGGCCGACATCGCCTTCAGCACCATTAAAGAACACTGTTGTTGCACCCGTGTGTTTTTCTAAACTATCAATCATAACACCTGGCCAATCACGTGTTACATACCATGCAGAACCTGCACTCGTTGGGTGACAACCATAGTGCACAATGTTAAGAATAGGCTTTCCTTCTAAATCTTTAAATGCCACAACGGTCAAGGTTTTGTCGCTAACGCCAAATGGATTTTGCCCCAAAGATACGCCACCTTTTGCATTATATTCACGCCTATTAACGCCAGCCAAACTTTCTGTTGTTGAAACGCCCATAACGGCAGGAATCATATTTTCTAACGCCTTTTTAGACGCCTTTATCGTTTGTGGAATAAGAATTTCTTCAAGATATTCATTATTTGCTTCACCCCAACCTGCCATACTTTCAAGAGATGGTCCTGAGTGAGTGTGTGTTGCTGAAAAGGAAATGTTTAGTTTATCAACACCTGTTTGATTTGAAATAAACTCTTTAATTGCATCAACAGTTTGTGCTGGAATTTGCAAAACTTCTGCACTTATCATCAAACCACAGATATCGCCGTTTGAAAAAGCAATTGCACTCACGGTTAAATTGTCATAAATTTTAGATGCTGGTCTTTTTCTTGGATAACCTTGAAGTAGAGTTCCAAGTTTTGGAGAAATAATTTCTCTTGCCACACCAATTTTAAATTGTTTGTCCATAATAATTGCCATAATATTTATTTTCTTTTATACAACGCATTTAAGGTTCTCTATCAAATCATAGATAAATCTTACCTACCCATTTAATAATAACACCCATAAATTTATTTGTCAATATATAATTATACTTTTTATAAAAGTATTTATTAAAAAATTTCTTAATTTTTGTGACAAAATTTATAGACCAAAGAGTTTAATAAATAATGAAAAACGCAAGGATAATTCCTTGCGTTTTATTTATAAATTTTCTATTGTATTTTAAAGTTTAGAAACAAGTTAGGCGAGGCTCGTGCAGACAAGAAGATTTGATAGAACGTCTGTTCATCAAAGTTTCGAGTTCGCACAGAAACGAAGCATAACGCCGTTTATAAGCCTTAAAATTAGACGTTGCCTTGTGCCTTCATAGCCTCTGCAACCTTTATAAAGCCTGCAATGTTTGCACCTGCCATGTAGTTACCAGGCATGCCGTATTCTTTAGAAGCTTCGTCACATGCTTTGAAGATGCTCTTCATGATGCTATGTAATTTTTCATCAACTTCAGCAAATGTCCAAGAAAGTCTCATGCTGTTTTGTGTCATTTCTAAGCCAGACGTTGCAACGCCACCTGCGTTTGCTGCTTTTGCTGGGCCATAGAGAAGACCATTTGAAAGGTATGTGTCGATAGCCGCAGGTGTTGATGGCATGTTAGCGCCTTCTGAAACAACCTTACAACCATTTTTAACGAGAGTCATTGCACTTTCGCCATCGATTTCGTTTTGTGTTGCGCAAGGAAGAGCAATGTCGCATGGAATTGTCCAAATACCTTTGCAACCTTCGTGATATTCTGCGTTTGGACGATAATTTAAGTATTCCTTAATTCTCTTTCTTTCAACTTCTTTGATTTGTTTAACAGCATCAAGGTCGATACCATCTTTATCATAGATATAGCCATTGCTATCACTCATTGCAACAACTTTTGCGCCGTATGATGTTGCTTTTTCGCAAGCATAAATTGCAACATTACCAGAACCAGAAACTAAAACTGTTTTGCCTTCAAAACTCATGCCGTTTGCAAGAAGCATTTCGTTTGTAAAGTAGCAAAGGCCATAACCTGTTGCTTGTTTTCTTGCAAGTGAGCCACCATATTGTAAACCCTTACCTGTAAGAACGCCAACCCATTCGTTTCTAATTCTCTTATATTGACCGAACATATAGCCAACTTCTCTTGCACCAACGCCGATATCCCCTGCTGGAACGTCAAGGTCAGCACCGATGTGACGATAAAGTTCTGTCATAAAACTTTGGCAGAAATTCATAATTTCGTTGTCAGACTTGCCCTTAGGGTCAAAGTCAGAACCACCCTTGCCACCACCCATAGGAAGTGTTGTCAAACTATTTTTAAATGTTTGTTCAAAACCTAAGAACTTGATGATGTTAAGGTTAACTGATGGGTGAAGTCTAATACCACCCTTGTATGGACCGATAGCAGAGTTAAATTGAACTCTGAAGCCTCTGTTTACGTGTGGCTTGCCGTTATCATCAACCCATGGAACTCTGAAAATGATTTGTCTTTCAGGTTCAACTATTCTTTCAAGAACGCCTGCATCAACAAGGTCTTGTCTTTTTTCAATAACAGGTTCTAATGTAGCAAAAACTTCTGTTACTGCTTGAATAAATTCAGGTTCATTAGCATTTCTTTGCTCTGTTCTTTTAAGTAAATCGAGCAAATATTGATTCTTAATTTCCATTATTTCATCCTCCGAATAAAATACATAATATTTTTTCTAACAAATTATATCACACTTTTTTAAAAAACACATATTTTTTAAGAAAGTTTTTTATACAAATTTTTAATATTTAGCATTACTTTTAATTATAACGCCATTTTGTAACCTAGAAACACTGCTGAAGGTCTACAAAAACGGCAAAAAGTAAAAGAGCAAAAAGACCGATTGTATGGATAAGCCCTTCGATTCTGCGATTTAACGGTTTTCTTCTAACCCCTTCAATAGCCGTGAAGACCACCCTTGAGCCATCGAGTGCTGGGAAAGGTAAAAGGTTAAACACTGCAAGGTTTACGCCGATAAACGACATCATATTAAGAATTTGTCTAAGCCCACCTAATTTAATTGCATCGGCAGTGACTGCAATGGTCGTAACCGTGCCACCCAAAGAACCTATGCCAAGCGCACCCGTTATAAGTTGACCTAAAACAGTAAAGACTGTGCCTGCCAGCATAATAGAATATTCAAGGCTTCTACCTATGGTTTCAAAAAAACCAAATTTTATGCTTGTTGCATATATTCCCCCATCTTTAATGCCACCCTTTCCATCATCTTGATAATAAATCCCAAGCGCCGAATACAAACCTTTCATATCTTCCACGTTTTCAAAATGCGTAGATGTGCGAAGTTCGACCTTGATATCCATTTCCTTGTTACCACGCCTTACTGTAAAGTTAACTTTATCACCTTTCTCCTTGCCTTTAACGGCATTCATAAGGTCGGTTACAAGATAAATGTTTTTGCCATTAGATGATAAAATTATATCTCTTTCTTGAAAGCAATACTCTTCTAAAATTTCGCTAGGTCTATCTTGCATTTTATAAGCGACTAAAGTTGTTTTCCCATAGCAAGAAAACATAATTATTATTACAACAAGTGCTAGCAAATAGTTCATAAACGCACCAGAGATAAGCACGATTATTCTTTGCCACCACTTTTTGTTGTTAAATGCAGTAGGGTCATCGCTGTCATCATCTTCCCCACGAAAGGCACAAAAACCACCGATAGGAAGTGCTCTAACCGAAAATAGTTCGCCGTTTTTCTTTTTTCTAGAAAAGATTTTAGGGCCAAAGCCGACGGCAAACTCATCGATACCAAACCCGAAAATTTTGCCTGCAATGTAGTGCCCAAACTCGTGCACAGTTATCATTATAAGCAAAATTAGTATTGCTAGGGCTATATAGCCTATATAGGACATAACTTGCCCAAAAGAAGATAGTATTAAATAGTTCATTATTCTCCAAATAAAAATGTTACATAGTTTCTTGCGAACTTGTCGGCATCTATTAAATCTTCAAGATGAACGTGGTGTGAGCCATCAAATGACTGCATTGCACCATATATGCTCTTATAAATGTCGTTATAACCGATTTTTCCTTCAAGGAAAAGTTTAACTGCTTGTTCGTTTGCGCCATTTACAACGGCTGGATATAGCCCCCCTTCCTTTGCCCCTTCTAGAACTAAATTAAAGCAAGGAAATCTTTTATTATCAACGCTTTCAAATGTTAAGTTTTTAAGTTCACTAAAATTCAAGCTCTTTATATTTGTTTTAAGCCTTTCAGGATAAGATAATGCAAGTTGTATGGCTAGGCTCATATCAGGATAACTCATTTGTGCGATAACACTGCTGTCAATTAGTTCTACCATAGAGTGTATGATACTTTGCCTATGAATTATAACATCAATCTTATCAAAAGAAGTGTTATAGAGCCATTTTGCTTCTACAACTTCAAATGCCTTATTAACTAAGGTTGCGCAATCTATGGTAATTTTTGCACCCATTTGCCAATTTGGGTGAAGAAGTGCATCTTTTGCCGTTAGAGATGACATCTCTTCTAATGTCTTATCTCTAAAAGCGCCACCACTTGCCGTTAAAATAATCTTGTTAAAAGGTGCATCAAAGTCAAAGTTAAGTGCCTGCCAAACAGCAGAGTGTTCGCTATCTATTGGCGAAATCTTAACCCCTTTTTCCTTTGCCTTTTGCATTACAAGACTGCCACCCACAACCAAACTTTCTTTGTTTGCAAGCGCTATGTCCTTGCCCTTTTCAATAGCATTTAAAACGGCTATAATGCCCTTAAAACCAACTAGCGCAACCACAACCACATCAACTTCATCTGTAATGGCGTTAACGAAAGCATCTTCGCCAAAGAAAAACTCCGTTTCTTTTGGAAGGGCTTCTTTTGTTTCATTACAAAGGGTTGCCACCTTTGGCTTAAACTCATTTACTTGAGACAAAAATTCGCTCACGTTGTTTCCACCAGCGAGCGAAATTATTTGAAATTTATCTGGATAGCGACGAACGACTTCAAGCGTTTGCTTTCCTATAGAGCCCGTGCTACCTAAGAGTGCAATTTTTTTCATACAAATTCCTTATACAAATAAAAACATTATGTAAAGCACAACGATAACGAACATCGTGCCATCTATTCTATCAAGCACGCCACCGTGCCCTGGCATAATTTTACCCATATCTTTAATACGCATTTTGCGTTTGATATAACTTTCGGTTAAATCGCCAAAAATATTAACCACACTTGTAAGTAACCCCACTAGCAAGTAAAACACTGCTGGCGAAAACACGTTTAAGTCTGGGCGAACTATAAGCCCTGCAATAAGGGCAAACACCATGCCACCTATAGTTCCACCGATAGCACCCGACCAAGTCTTTTTAGGGCTTAATTTAGGGCATAATTTCTTGCCACCGATTTTGCTTCCTACAAAGTATGCAAAGGTGTCTGAAACAGGGGAAATTACAAAAGCAAGAAGCAAAACAATAAACGAATTATCCCCCATGTCGTTTGCTGAAAGCATAAATAAAAGTAACACTGCTGGGTATATATAGCATAACATTGTCCACATAGTTGCTTTTAGGTCGGTATTAGTATATATTGCTAAAAATAAGTTGATTACAATAAACAATGCAACTAGATATATTGAAAAAATAAATCCGTGACTTCCCGAAACATAATGTTGAAAAATAAAATATACCGGAACAAAAAGTAAGGAAAAAATCAAAGATAAAATTCTTGTCCCCTTTATGGTAACCTTTTTTGTTGCCCTTGCAATTTCAAACGTGCCAACCACTATAAAAAAGTAGGTAAGTAGATGAAAAATCCAACTATTTACCAACTGCCTTAAAAGAAAAAATGCAGTGAGTATTGCCACATAAAATGCACCACTTATAATTCTCGTTTTCATATTGTTCCTTTTACACCTTTCCAAAACGGCGTTTTCTGTTTGAAAAACTTTCTAAGGCCTTATCAAGTTCAATTTCATCAAAATCAGGCCACAAAACATCGGTAAAATAAAGTTCGCTATACGCACCTTGATAAAGCAAGAAGTTAGAAAGCCTGAGTTCACCACCCGTGCGAATAATAAGGTCAACTTCCCCACTATCTGCCGTGTCAAGCCCACTTAATATAGTTTGGTCTGTTATTTCTTTACCTTCTTTAATAAGATTATTAACCACCCTTGCAATCTCTTGCCTGCCACCATAGTTTAATGCAATATTAAGGTTGTTTGTTTTGTTATCTTTGCTCTTTTCTTCGCCGTCAGTAATAACTTTAATCAAATCGGCTGAAAGTTCATCTCTACCACCGATAACACGCAAGCGAACATCGCTACTAACAACCTTTTTAATGAACTTTTTAAAGTATTCTTTAAGAAGTCGCATAAGTTCATCGACTTCTGCTTTTGGTCGAGCCCAATTTTCAGCCGAAAAAGCATAAAGAGTGAGCGATTTAACCCCACTCTTAAAAGCGTGCGAAACTATTCTATCAACGTTTTTCGCACCAAACTTATGCCCATATGAACGGTTTTTGCCTTTTGCTTCTGCCCACCTTCCGTTGCCGTCCATTATTATTCCAACGTGTGAAGGTATCTTAACATTATCCATTATACAGAAAGAACGTCCTTTTCTTTGTCAGCACAAAGTTTTTCGATTTTTTCAATGTTTTCAGAAATAATTTTGTCAATTTCCTTTTCGCAAGAAGCGTGTTCATCTTCTGAAAGTTCTTTGTTGTTTTTCATTTTCTTTAATGCATCCATGCCGTCACGACGGATATTTCTAATAGCAACCTTGCTATCTTCTGCCATCTTTTTAACTTGCTTAACAAGTTCTTTTCTTCTTTCTTCTGTGAGTGCTGGGAACACAAGTCTAATAACCTTACCATCGTTTACAGGTGTGATGCCAAGGTTTTCAGCAAGAAGTTGCTTTTCGATAATCTTAAGCATTGATGCATCCCAAGGAGCGATAACTAGGCATCTACCTTCAACAACTGAAAGGTTGCCCACTTGATTTATTGGCGTTGGCGTTCCATAATAGTCAACCAAAACCTTGTCTAAAATGTGTGGGTTTGCTCTGCCTGCTCTTATTGTAATATATTCTCCATTTAGAACTGAAATTGTTTTGTCAGTCCTTTCAATTGTTTCCATCATAATCATTTCAAATTGTTCGTTTTCAATAGCCATAGTAGTTCTCCTTAATTGTATATTTATTGTAATTTTTTTATTTATTGGGGCTTTGTCACAGAAAGTGGTTGATTTATACAAACTTGTTTTGTAGATTTAACGAGAAAAATACAAAAAAGATGAGTTTTCTTGTGAAGGCGAATACTTGGAAAGTATTTAACTTAAGCAAAAAACAAAATATTTTGCAGTATTTTTCCGTTAAAAAATCAACCAATTGATGTGATAATGCCTTATTTAATAAGTGTGCCGATTTGTTCGCCACATACAGCACGCATAAGTGCATTTTCTTCAAACAAGCCAAAAGCCAAAACTTTTATGCCGTTTTCTTTGCAGAGAGTGATTGCAGTTGTATCCATTGCTTTTAATTCTTTTTCGATGTATTCTTTATATGTTACTACATCGAGTTTTTTAGCATTAGGATTTATTCTAGGGTCGCTATCATATATACCATCAACGTTTTTAGCAAGAAGTAATACTTCTGCGTTGATATCTGCTGCCCTAAGTGCTGCTGCTGTGTCAGTTGTAAAGTGTGGGTTACCTGTGCCACAAGCAAAGATAACAACTCTACCCTTTCCAAGATGAGTGATTGCCTTTCTTAAAATATATGGCTCAGCAACCTTAATTATATCAATAGCCGTTTGAACCCTTGTAGGAACGCCCTTTCTTTCCAAAGCATCTTGTATGCCTAGTGCATTTATAACCGTTGCAAGCATACCCATGTGGTCGGCTGTTGCGCTATCCATTTCCTTGCCTTGTCTGCCACGCCAGAAGTTGCCACCACCAACAACGATACCGATTTCAACGCCAAGTTCTTTAACCTTTTTAATTTGTTCGGTAATTTCGCCCAAAACCTTTTCATCAATGCCGTTGCCGTTTGCACCAGCAAGCGCTTCCCCCGAAAGTTTTATTATAACTCTTTTGTAAACTGCCTTTTGCATAAATCTACTCTCTCCTTTTGATTTAAAAAAGATTATTCCTAAACATTATATACTATTTTTGTGATTTTGTCTATAGTAAAATAGATTTAGCCCATAAAAAACTTAAATTTTTTGACAAAAAAAATAAATGCACCCATCACTTAAAAATGATAGGTGCATATTTTGATTATTTATAATTTTTTAATTTTTGTTGATGTTGCCAATAAGACATAACAAATGAGTGTGGCAATATTTTGGCAAGAAGCATTTGAAATCTTGCAATAAACCCAAACTTGCTAACGTCTTTTTTCCTTTTGGCATCACGATAAGCCCTTTTAACAATCTTTTTGGCATCGTACATTGCCACGTACTTTTTAACAACTGCTTTTTGGTCATCTTTTACAGCCCTATCAAAAAATTCCGTTTTGGTCCAAAATGGGCACACGGCTGTGGTAGTTATGCCTTTAGCCTTAAACTCTCTATTGAGGCCACGAGAAAAACTTAAAACAAACGCTTTTGTTGCTGCATATACATTGATATATGGAACAGGTTGCATTGATGCAACAGATGCAATGTTTATTATGTTAGAGCCACTTGACATAAACCTAAGTGAAAGTTGGCACATATATACGATAGCCTTACAATTTAGGTCAATCATGTTTAGGTTAACTTGTTCGCTAACTTCATCAGTCCTGCAAAACTTGCCAAACCCACTTGCGTTTATAAGAAGTTTAATATCTGGTTTTTCCTTTTCTAATAGTTCTTTATACTTTTCTATTGTATCGCTACTAGACAAGTCCCAAGCAAGAACTTTTGTCTTTATGCCTATTTCTTTTGCGACTTCTTTTAGTCTATCTTCCCTTCTTGCGATAAGCCACACTTTATCAAACTTGCCAAAACTATTTAATGTCAAAGCAAACTCTCTGCCCATGCCACTCGATGCGCCTGTAATAACTGCAACTGCCATATCTATCCCCCTATTTAACCCATCTATTGTAAAAATGCTGTTAGAAAATTCTAACAGCATTTCTTTTGTTTTTTATCAACGAAAAATTACTTTTTCATTTGCGCTTCAACTTCTGCAGCGAAGTCATTGCTTCTCTTTTCTAAGCCTTCACCCATTTCGAAACGAACGAAACGCTTGATTGAAAGGGCTTTACCCATCTTGTCGCTATATGTTTTAACAAGTTTTTCGATTGTTAAACTTGGGTCTTTAACGAATGCTTGTTTTAATAAACAGTTTTCATCGTAATACTTGTTGATTTTACCTTCAACCATCTTTGCGATAACCATTTCTGGCTTAGCAGCAAGTTTTGGGTCGTTTTTGATTTGAGCAAGTAAAATTTCTTTTTCGTGTTCAACAACTTCTGCTGGAACTTCTTCAGCAACCATGTATAATGGTTTAGCAGCAGCGATTTGAAGAGCAACATCGTGTGCTAATTCTTTAGCGCCAGCACATGTGCAACCTTCAACTTCTACTAATACGCCAACCTTACCACCCATGTGGATATAACTTTCTACAATACCGTTTTCAGCAGTGAATTTAGCGAAACGACGGATAGCAATCTTTTCACCGATTTTTGCTGTTGCTTCAACTGTTTCTTGGTTTTTATCAGCAACTAATTGGTCGATATCCTTAACGTCGTTTTTAAGAACGTATTCAGCAACGCCATCAACGAAAGCGATATATTGGTCGCCCTTTGCAACGAAGTCTGTTTCGCAGTTAACTTCAACAAGAGCACCTGTATTTCCTTCAACCTTAGCAAGAACGATACCTTCAGCAGCGATTCTTGATGCCTTTTTAGCGGCAGTAGCAATACCCTTTTCTCTCAAAAAGTCAACTGCCTTGTCCATGTCGCCATTTGTTTCAACGAGTGCCTTTTTGCAGTCTGCAACGCCAGCACCTGTCTTTTTTCTAAGTTCCATTACGTCTTGATTTGTAAACATTTTTCTTATTCTCCCTTATCTAAATTATTCAGCGTCTTTAGCAGTTTCTTCTACTGCAACTTCGCCTTCTTCTTCAACTCTAAATTCTTCGCCTTGGTTAGCTTCGATAATAGCGTTTGCAACAACTGATGCAATAAGTTTAACTGCACGAATAGCATCGTCGTTACCAGGGATTACATAGTCAATCAAATCTGGGTCACAGTTTGTGTCAGTGATTGCTACGATTGGGATATTTAAGTCTCTTGCTTCTTTAACAGCAATGTCTTCTTGTTCTGGGTCAACAACGAACATAAGACCTGGAAGACTTCTCATTTCTTTAATACCACCTAAGTTTGCTTCGAGTTTATCTCTTTCAATCTTAAGGTTTGCAACTTCCTTCTTTGGAAGAAGGTCAAACTCACCCATTTTTTCCATGTTGTTGAGCTTGTTAAGTCTATCTACTCTTGACCTAATTGTCTTGAAGTTTGTAAGCATACCACCGAGCCATCTTTGGTTAACATAGAATTGACCACATCTTTCTGCTTCTTCTTTAATAGCGTCTTGAGCCTGTTTCTTTGTACCAACGAAAAGTACGCTCTTGCCTTGTTTAGCGATTTCTACTACAGCTGGATAAACTTCATTTTCGATAAGTTCAACTGTCTTTTCAAGGTTAATGATATGAATACCATTTCTTTCGCCATAGATGTACTTTTTCATCTTTGGGTTCCATCTTCTTGTTTGGTGACCGAAGTGAACACCTGTTTCAAGAAGTTGCTTCATTGTAATAACTGCCATAATATTTACCTCCGTTATTCCTCCCCAACGCCGTTTATTTTGGGGTTACATTTCCACCGAGTAAAAGTTTTTTGTGGAAACACGAAAACCCCACTTGCATTTGGGTGTTAATTTTTGCTTGTATATTTTAGCATAAAGCACCTTTAAACGCAACTTTTTTTATAGCATTTTTTAACTTTTTTTAACTTTTTTATATATTTTTATATTCACAATATAAATAGCAACAATAAACGCTTGTGTTTTTAAAAAATTTACCCCTAAGCATTTTCGCTTAGGGGCTTAAATTAAAATTTTATTAAACTCTGATTGGTTTGCCAACCTTTTCTTCGCAATATCTAATTAGTTCTTCAACAGATTTGCCACTAACTGACATATCGTAGAATTCGCAAATTAAATCTGTCATCCTGCCATTATATTCAGAGTATTTTTCAAGAGTTTTTCTTGCGCCGTTTTCTTTTGCAAATGCACATAATTCTTGGCTTCTTTCATCGCCATCAGGTGCAAAACGCATGCCGAGAGCAACGCCAAGGCACAAATATTCGCAATTTACGTTATGCTTATCTGCAAGATTGATTGCGCCGATAAGTCTATCGTTTGCACCGAGTTTTCTAATTGTATCTTTACCAACTCTCGCAACTGTGTCGCCAAGAGCAACGTTAGAGAAACGATAAAGTAAGTTTTGTGCGTGAGAGATAAGGCTTTCGATTTCAACGCCGTTTTCTTTTGCAACTGCCATTGCTGATTGGCAAAGAGCGTTAAATGCAACGCATTTAATATCATAATCGCCAACTGCCTCATAGATGTATTCATAGTTTCTTTGATAGCCTAAATATGCGCAAAGTGCGTGGCTCATATTGTGCATAAAGAGTTTTCTTTGAATAAATAAGTTAAATGGAGCAAAAGGATATAAGTTTTTAACTTCTGGAATTTCGCCCTTAAACGCATCCTTATCAACAGGTAAAATGTTATATGGTTCAACGCAAACTCTAAGTGGGTTGCCTTGTTTCTTTTCTTCTGTCATAACAGGAACCATTCTGCCGATACTTGCTTCAACAAAGCCAACTTCCTTGTCAATTCTATCTGCATATTCTGGAATTTGTTCTTTGATTAAGCCCTTAAGGAAATAGTCAGCACCGATTAAGTTTTCACAAATAATGATGTTGAAAAAACCTGCATTTCTTTCAAAACGCTTCTTTAAGCCTAAAGCAATAGGTTTTGCAATGAACTTTAACACGTTAACGCCGATTGCTGTTGCCATGATGTCACTTGTAGCAATTTCTTCTGAAACAAGTTCAATATCCGTTCCGTCAATACCATAAGCGTTTTTAACAACGTCTTCCGTCACGCCTTCAGTTGTAACGATTTCAACAGGATATTCTTTGTCAGCATTAAGTCTTGCGATAACTTCTTTATTGATGTCGATAAAACCAACTGAATAACCACTTTGTGAGAACAATTGACCGATAAAACCTCTACCGATATTGCCTGCACCATACATAATAAATTTTTTCATATCTACCCTCGCTAAATATAAATATCTAATGTAAATAATGGCTAAGCGCCACTAAAAATTATTATAGCACAATCTTTTTTGTTTGGCAAACAAAAATTTATCCTTAGCCCCACTTTTTATAATTTATCCTTGCCCCCAAATAAAACAAAAACAAACCATTATAAAAAAGGTGGCAACGATTTACGTACCACCTTTAATGTTATAATATTAGTAGAGTTTTGTGAACTCATAATCTGGGTCGATGCCCAATTTCTTTAATGCTTCATCTTTTCTCTTTTTGATGTCGTCATCTAAAGCATCAAAGTAGTTGTTACCTTCTGTGTCGATATCAACGATAAATGGTCCTAAGTCTTTAACCTTAAAGAACCAAGATGCTTCGATACTGCCAAGTTCATCAAATAGATGCACGTCTTGAACTTCAATAGAGTCAATCCAAAGGTTTGGACTTACTGAACGTGGTGAGCAGTGAACACACTTCATTTTCTTCATCATTTCAGCAGTGCTCTTGCCCATTGTTGTTTTACCGATAATCATCTTTAATTTCCAGTTTTCAACACTCTTAGCACCCCATTTTTCAAATCTAATGCTTGATGTTGGCATGAAAGATTTAAGTGACCATTCGCCGTTTTCTTTAACGATGATAGGTCCATTGTGGATTAAAACGTTTCTATCATCTGTTGAGAAAGGTAATTCGTGACCTTCGTCAAAAATATACTTATGTAATCTTGAACGACATGTGAAAACTTCACCACTAATATATATTGTATCGCCGAGTTTTAATTGTTCAATATCCTCGTTTTTAAGAGGAGCTTGTAAATGATATTCTGCCATATTTATTACCTACCTTCAAACCAATTTGGACTTGACATTGCTGTCACTTTTCCATCTGCATCAATTCTTGATGATGCTCTACGAGCAACCATACAGTTTGTACTTGTTGCAACTGCAATACCAGCAATGTGTGTATATGCATATTCAACGTTAACGCCAAGAACAGATGTTGAACCACCTGCACCTAAAAGACCGATACCTAAGCTGTTAATAGCTTCGTATAAATCTTCTTCGATTTTTCTAAACATTGGGTCTGGGTGTTTAGAACCAACTGTTCTAAGACAAGCAGCTTCTTTTGCAAGGTTAGCAGCAACGTTTGCTGTACCACCGATACCGATACCCAAAACTGTTGGTGGGCATACAGCACCTGCACGAGTTGATGCTACAACGCAGTCTAAAATGAACTTTTCAATACCCTTAACGCCGTCAGCAAATGCAACGATACGGTGTCTTGTACCACCGAAGCATTCAGAGCCACCACCCTTAGCAACGTATGACATTTCGATTGCATCGCCATCAACAAATTGATATGTGAAGTCTGGAATGTTCATACCGATGTTGTTACCTGGGTCATAGCCTGTGAGTGGGTGTTTCATTGTTGCACGAAGATAGCCGAGTTTTGTTGCTCTTGCAACAGCACGACGTGTTGCTTCTTCCATAGCCATAAAGCCACCTTCAATTTCAAACTTGTTACCTACTTTGAAGTAGAAAATTGGCCAACCTGTGTCTGGGCAGAGTGGGTTTTGGCGAACTTTAGATAAAGCCATGCTATCATAAGTTGCTTGCAAACCCTTTCTTGCTTCTGGGCTTTGTTCTCTTGCAATCGCTTGTTCAAACGCTAACTTAACGTCTGGAGAGATTTCAGTTGCGCCACGCTTGATTGTCTGAAATATTGTTTCTTCAAATAAATCAATTTTAATCATATTAGTCACCTATTAAAATTTTTGCTAGTGGCATATGTTGTTGACAACCATAAATATCGTCGTCAGCCAAACTACCACTAATATTTTTTCTTGGGAATGTTATTTTCAATGAGTTTACAACATCATAGAAAATAAAGTCGATAAGTTTAATGTCCATATCGTAAGCCTTTGCTACCATTTCTTTGGTCAAGAGAGACTTAACTTTTTCGTAATTTTCTTTTGTATCGAAAATCAAGTCAAAAGTAATGTAAAGTGGACCTGCGTTTTTACTTCTTAAAATTTTTGTGTAATTGATAAGTGGTTGTTTCATAATTACACCTCCATAATTTCGATTTTAGCAGTTTCTGAAAGGTCATCAACTTGAACTAAATGGAAAACTGAGAATTCATAAACTTCACCGATGTGAATATCTGATGGTGAGAATGGGAAAGCAAGGTTTCCAGCAGAAGATTTTCTGCCAACGTAGTCACAGTGAAGCATACGGCTTCTTGCAAGTGCGCAAACTGTATCTGCGATTGCTTGAGTCTTAGCAACGATGTCGATAATTACAGAAAGTGAAGATTCTTTTCCACCACTGAGTTTAAATGATAGGTTATAATCTTCTGGCTTAATAATACCACTAGTATTTTCTTTAACGAAGTCAGAAACTGTCTTTGTGATTAAATCGATATGAGCGATAGTGTTATCGTCGTTGATTGTTGCAGGGCTTATTGTTCTAAAGCCTGAACACTTAACACCTTCAAGTTTAAGTGTTGGAACTTCTGCCATCTTAAATTCAGAGCCAGAAACTCTAACAGTTCTTTCATCGATTTGTTCGAACTTGCTGTTCTTAAGGTCAGCAACGCCATCTGGTTCAAAAATTAGATATGGGTTTGTTTGTTCATAAAGAGTATGAGCAGCAACTCTATCTACTGTACAACGCTTTTGTGGGTTTGCTGGACGAAGTTCAAAGTGGTCTTTATACATATAACCTTGCATAACGTCTGCAGCAGAAACAGGTTCAGCACACATACCACCACATTCCATAATTTTTGCCATATGGAAAGCAAGACCGTGGTCGTAACCTTCGAATAGACATGGAGCAGCATAGATTGCTGTATCGCACGCTCTACCACATAAGATAACGTCTACTTTTTGTTCTAACATTTTCATGATAGGAGCAACACCGATTTGGCTAACGATTGTTTCGCTTTTTTCAATTTCTTCTCTATTTGCTGGGAAACATTCGCTCATGTTAATCATCTTGCCATTATCGAACTTTTCCAAAACGTAATCTTTAGAAACATCGCTATAGATAACAGCGAGTTTAAATGATAATTTCTTTTCTTTGCAAATTTCAAATAAAATTTCTTTGAGCCATTCAACGTGACGCTTACTACCTGCGCCACCAGCAGAACCAATAATAAATGGTGCTTTGTGCTCTAAAACCCTTGGAAGTGCTAATGCTAAGTCACGCTTTACTGCATTTCTGTCAGTAAAAGACTTGCCACTGCCTAAGTAATATGGACCAGGGTCTGTAGAACCTGCGTCAACGCCTACATAATCAACTTTTTCTGAAAATGCGTGTTCTAATGATTCTTCACTATAACCATAGCCAAGCATTCCAGTTAATGCAACTATTTTCATTGTTCTTTCCTTCTTGTTTTTTTCTTTAATTATAACACTAAAAATTTACTTTGTAAAGCCTTTTTTTTATTTTTTTAGGCATATAAGTTTGCATTTTTACTAAAAAATCTTGCATTTTTATTAAAAAGTGTTATACTATAAATAGTTAAAAGTTTTTTTGGTCACAAAAAGGTCAAAATTTAGGTTTTGTGGCTTAAATTAGCAGACAATTTTTTAAAAGGTAAAACTATGGATATTGAAAGATTTATTTTATCGTATTATAGCAATGCAACCGAAGGGGTGCATATTCAAAAGGTTAAAAATAGTGCCAACGCACAAAAACCACACATCCACGAATATTTTCAAGTCTTTTATGTTATAGAAGGCAAACTCACCCACTATGTTGGCGAAACATCTTCTACACTTTATCCAGGGGACATGACCATTATTCCACCTAACAAAAAGCACCATATAGGCCCTACTGATAGCACTACATCGTTTTATTCTTTTTCTTTTATGCCAAGCATATTTGAAGGCAGAAATCAAAGCGACACCATTGCCATAAAGTTCTTGGGGCAGTTAAACAGCATTAGCGAAAATGCAATTCACCCAAAGATAACCTTGCCAAACGAAGACCTGCTTTTTATCGACACCATTATGGAAAGAATTTATAAAGAGTTTAACGAAAATAATATAGGCTCGGCAGAAATGATAAAAGCGAGCACCGTTATTTTACTAACAATATTTGCCAGAACCTATTTTGAATCTATAAAGGGCAGTATCCCCGACAGGTTTGATAACCTTAACCAATATGTATTGCACTGTGTTAAGTATATCGATAGCAATTTGCACGAGGACTTGTCACTCACTGAAATGGCAAAACGCTCTGCAATGTCAAAAAGTAGTTTTTGCAATGCCTTTTTAGAAATTACAGGCAAGCCTTTTAAGAAATATCTAAACATTAAGAGAATTGAACACGCAATCTCACTTATTAAAAAGGGATATCAACTTACATCTATATATACGCTTTGTGGGTATAAAGATTACAGCACTTTTATAAGAAACTTTAAAAAGGTTATGGGCGTTATACCATCGCAATACACCTACTAAAATAAAACAAAATTTTGGCATAAGTTTTTTATAGAAAAAGCAAGATTTATTGCATTAAAAATCTTGTCAAACATAAATATTTGTGCTAAAATGAAGTTGTCAATATAAATTTACAATATACTTTTTTGGAGAATTATTATGAGCAAACAATTTAAGATTGGAAGTAGTAAAAAAATTATCACTCCACCACTCGGCACACCACTTTATGGATATACAACAAAAAGACCAGCATCAAGCGTAAACGATGACCTTACAGTAACGGCTGTCGCTTGCGAACAAGATGGTCTTCGTGGCGTTATCATCAGCGCTGATATTTGTAGTGTTACAGAACAAATCGTTGATACAATGAGAGAGCAAATCCAAAAGGAAACAGGCGTTCTAAAAGAAAACATTTCTTTCTCTGCAACACACACCCACTCTGGTCCGGCAATTAAGTCTTCTGGTGGTTGGGGCGTTGCTAACACAGAATACATAAACGGAATTTTAATTCCACAAACTGTTGCTGCTGCAAAAGAAGCATCTGAAAGCATGGTTCCTGCCGTTATGGGCGTTGGCACAACACAAAGCCTTGTTGGTATTAACAGGCGTGAAATCGATGAAGACGGCAAAGTTTTATTAGGTCAAAATCCATTTGGCGTTTGCGATACAACAATGACTGTTCTTGCTTTCAAAGATTTAAACGGCAAAAATATTTTAAGCATGGTTCACTATAGTTGCCACGGCACATCTGCTGGAAGATGCACAAAGATTACTCGTGACTGGCCAGGTATTATGGTTGATGCTTTAGAACTTCAATCTGGTGCAACAAGCGTATTCTTTAACGGTTCTGAAGGCGACATGGGTCCAAGAATTTCTAATGGTAGCACTACAGGCGAAACAGGCGACGTTGACTATGTTAACGAAATAGGTAATCTCGCTGCTATCGATGCTGTTAGAGCATTTAGAAGCATTAAAGATTTTACAGAAGTTGACTTTGGCATTATTAAGGGCGAAATCAAACTTCCTTATAAACCTATCCCTACACTAGAACAAGCAAAGGCTAAACTTGCTAAACTCGATGCTCAAGAACAACTTATCGAAGTTGACTTCCGTGAACACGCAGTTCTTCAAGAAACAATCAAGATGCACGAAGAAAATGCTAAGTTCGATGACCATATGCACATCGACCAAGTAATGTTTAAGTTCAACTCAACAGTATTCGTACCTTTCCCATTTGAACTTTTCTCAGAAATTGCGTTAAGACTTAGAACATATAGCCCATTCCAAAACACACTTTGCACATGTAACACAAACGGCTCTCATTTCTATCTCCCAACACAAACAGAAATGGCAAGGGGTGGCTATGAAATTGAAATCTTCTTGTATGCAACTCTTTACAAACTTCAAAACAACACCGATGACACAATCATCAAAGAAAACTTAAGACTTATGAGAGAATACTTAAAAAATAAGTAATTCTAGCATAATAAAGTTTAGTTAAAAATATTAAACCCACCGAATTTTCGGTGGGTTTTTTGTTATACAACAAAGCACCCATCTTTAGATGGGTGCTTTGTTTTGGCGTTAGTACAATAAAATCTCTAAAATCGCCCCATTTTTATAGGGTAGAACAACGAAATGACTAATTCAAATAATATATTCTTCAAGCAAATTTGACTTTTTTTTGTCGAGATTGATTAGTTTGTCTTCAAGTTTAGAGATTTCCTGTTCCAATACAATTGTTTTGTCAATAAATTCTTTTTGAATCTCAATATCGGGGACACTAAACGAAATGCCTTCCACTCTATCAATAGAAGCGCGATAGGAACGTGAAAATCCCATTTGTCTACCTTCAACTTCTAACATTCTCGCCACATAACGGGGGTGCGCTTTATCCGTCAATACTCTTAAAACACCGCAGTGGTCGGTGGGGTAAAATGGCTTGTCTTTTTGATAAAGATTCACCATCCAATCTCCATCGATACCCCACAAGACGGAATCTACAGAGAAATCTTTTATCAAGAGTTTATCGGTATACCCGAAAGGTTCAAAAACATTTGCGCTAAATACGGGGATTGTGCCATCCACAACCAATTCAGAGTTAAGAACGCGCTTGCCTATTGACACAGCAAAGCTTGTTTTATCTGATAAGGTTAGCTTATACCCCCCCCCGAATTTTTTGTGATTACTTCTAATTCGTTGAAGAGAGTTTCGATTTTTCCACGATATTCTTTGATACTCATTCGGGTAGAGTTGTATTCAACGTCAATTTCTTCACACTTTTTCACAATCTCGCTTTGAATTCCACTCGGTATATCAGGTACAGGAATTCTTTTTATATCTTCTGGATATACGTGTGGTTGTGCCGCTCCTTTTTGAAGAACCCTAAATATCTGCTCTTGTATATGCTTTAGATAATAGTACAGACATTTGGTTTCTACTTCACTTGAAGCTTGAATGGTGGTACAATCCGAAGCAAATATTTTTTCCTTCCAATAATTTACAAATCCCGCATTTGCCCCCGAAGCGCTTATTGTAATGATGTTTTCGGTGCGGTTAAATTGATTGTGCAAATATGCATAATCAATGCCACCTGCTACTACTTTATATTCACCTGCAACAGCTTCTTCCTTCGTGATTGCCTTACCTTTGCATACAATAACGCCATCCATTTTTCCAAGTGCTTTGAGCGGATATTTTGTAAAAATCTCAAATCTCTTTATTCCCGAAGAATGAATCGTCTTATTAAACGTATCTCTTGAAAAATCAAGCATGTCTACTGTGGAAACAACACTTGCGTACAATTTGTTTTCTTCTGTAAAAGCAGGATATTCGCCTTTATAAGATTGACGGATTGCAGACGAAAGAGTCCCTTCGGCTTTTCTATCCATATCGCAATACATTTTTCCGCCAGCTTTTATGATTTGAATACCTTCATTTCCTTTACGTTTACTCCAATCATAACCAAGGAATTCCTTTTGTTTCGCATTATCGGTAGGAGCTGTTATGATGACCGTTTGTTGTGTATATGTTAATGCAAAGTAGAACAGTTTTTCAAACTCTTGATGTTTAGCGTATTCATAGAATTTCATTGCCAACTGTCTTGCTTGTTCAGTTATGGAAAGCTTTTTGAACGTTTTACTACTTTGATACTTAATTGTTGTACTGTCAGTCTTAAACGCTTCCAAATACATCTTCAAGTATTCGCTGTTTTCTATCTCGTCAAAAGAAAGCTCTTGTTTTGCAAATACAGTATAGACATCTTCGCTAACGTCAATTTTGGCGACATAGTTTTCAAAAATCTCTTTATCTTTCCACTCTTCTAACTCCGCACCTGAAAGGATAGCGCTTACACTGTCGTAAACCATATCCTTATGCTTCGGTGGCTCGTTATATTTTTCAAGGAACAATACAACGGTGTTTGTACCTGTTTCGCCAAAGGTTTTGCTTCCGAATTGCACAATCGCTCGAATTAAGAAATTTTGCAATATTTGCTCTCTTGCGCCAGTATAGCTTGCGGAGTCATTACTTAAAATACTCGACGGAAGAACAACAGCCGCAATTCCTTTCGGTTTTAAGAGTTGTGCAATTCTTTCTACGAATAACGTTTCTATTTCACTGCCGTTATCGCCAATTTTTTCAAGGAGTTCAAAAGAATTGTTTTTAAGTTTTAAGTGCTGTTTGAAATCCTTAACCGCATAAGGGGGATTTGCGACAAGAACATCAAAAGTTCCATTTTCGATTTGTCTTTCTGGTAAACTTTCTAACCCGTCACCAAATACTATATTCCCTTCACCTGCGCCGTTCATATACAACGAGATTTTTGCAACACGAGCAAGGCGATAGTCTTTTTCCACGCCAAAAATATGGTCGCGCACCCAATCATTATTGCCGTCAGATTCCACAAAGGCATTGATTGCTTCTACGGCTTCAGTCAAAAAGTGTCCTGCGCCACAAGCGTAGTCGATGATTTTGGGGTAAACAGTACCCTTTTCCGTATGCGTGATTTTTTCAACGGGCAAGCAATCCCATATAAATCTTGTAATAGGGGTTGGCGTAAAGAATTGTCCTTCATTTTGCTTAAAACCTTTGTTTAACAACTGTTCAAACAAGTCGCCCAAGAATTGATGTTTGGAAGGGTACACAATTCTATATTCTTGGAAGAGTTGAACAACTTCCACCAAGATTTTCCCGTTTTGATAGAATAATTCTTCGTTGTGGACGTCTTTGAAAGAGAAATCGTTGTTAGAGAAGAACTTCAAAATGCGGATTTTATCCTTCAAATCGGCAATCGCTTTTTCGCGAGTACGCCCTGTATAGTTCGTGAATAGCCATTCTGGATAATCAGCAGATACATAGAAGATTTCTTCGCGCATAAAGGTTTCCATCCCTTCTTTGTGCAAGCGTTGTAAACGGTCTTGTAAGGTTTCGTACGTGTCCGTTCCTTGTCTATATTGAAATTCGACAACGTCATTGTCCGATTTTTGAATTTCGTCTACGAGCTTACAAATAAAGAGTGCAATAAGACGGTTAAACGCATTTTCTTTATCGCTTACGTTGTTATGACGTAAAATTTCCTCAAACTTGTTTACGATTTTGTCGTCGGGAGTAAAATCACGTAAACCCTTTTTAAGTAAAGGCTTTATTCCAATTTCATACGCCCTAGTGTCGTTTGAAAAGATAAGGTCACTATACCACGTACTTGTATAGGTTTCTTTCCACACAAGGTGTTTCCCTTCTGCGGTAAATGCAGACGAATAGAGCTTTATTGTGTCGTCTTTTTTTGCGCCTATAACAAGTTGGGGGTCGTCCGAACAGTTAATCGTAGGAGCTTTATAAACGATTTCGTCGTCGTTAATATCCGAAGCATACAAGACTAACCATTTTGTAGCTCTTTCTTGTTGCCAATAAGAGAATAACTGTCCGCCATCATTGCAAGTGTCTTTATACGCTTTATCAAACTTTCTACCTGCAGTTTTACACTCGATAATGAAAAGCATAGAGCCATCGGGGGCAGATACACATATGTCCGCTCGTCCGCTTTTTGAATCGTGACCTAAATGCCATTCTTTTTCGAGCTCGATATGTTCAGGACGATAGCCTTTTTCAAGCAATCTATTAACACACTCAAAAACGACAAAATTTTCACGTCGTTCGAAATCGTTATTTCTTTCTCTTCCTTTAATATCCGTCGGGTATATCAATGTGTTAGTAGAAAAATCAACCGTCATTTCGCAATTGTATTGTGTAAATTTTTTTGTAAATACATTACCAGATATTGAAAATCCTAATAACTTCAACGCATCCTTAAAATTGCTTTTTGTTATCATTGTTTTTTCTCCTTTAATCCCTTTTCAATAATTTCCGTTAAAAAATCGTTTATGCTATAAGCGTAATTTTCATTTTCCTTAATTTCGTTTACCTTTGCCCTAATCTTTTTATACATAGTTGGTGGCAAACGTAACGGAAAAGTGACCTTATCAACCGTTGGCGTTTTTGTTTTATTCATATCATAATCTCCATATTCTTAATGATATCATAATATTATAATGCTATGATATCATAATATAAACAATATGTCAAGTTTTATTTAAAAAATAGTTGACACCGCAATAGAAAATTGTGTTTGGCTTCTACCCCTGACAGACGCTCCTACGCTTCGCTACGGAGTCCTAGCCCATCAAGGATTGCCCATCATATGACGGACGAACGGCAGTTCTCGTCAATTGGCAAAAACAAACAAAAAGAAAGAACACCAATTTTGGTGTTCTTTCTTTTTGTGAAGGGGCGATAAAAAAGATATTTTCGCCTTTTTTTGTTTGGGTTTGAACTGTCGCGCCTTTTTACATCGTCTGCGTGACGGGGGCTTGCGATTCTTCCTCGGAAAGCGTTTCCGTTTC